>CAJOLP010000055.1:0-1406 GCA_905235465.1 uncultured Lachnospiraceae bacterium
CTGAAGGAATTTCTGATTCTCCGCGTACCGCTTCGGGATGTTGCGGGAGAACATCCGAAAATACAAAAGGACCAGCGCGGCCGCCGTGATCAGGCTGCAGAAGGGTATCCGCACAAATAAATTGAGGATAATGAGGACCAGCAAAATGCCGGCGACAAATCGGGAGAGACTGTCAACACCGTAGCGGCCCTGCATGAATCTGGTAAATCTCAGTCGCAGTTCATTCAACATAAAATCACCATGTTTTGAAAATGATCATGATACGTGAAGTAAACATCTTTCTAACAATTGTATTCCATGAATAGGCAAATACAAGTGACTTTATGAAAAAATAATAATTATAAAATTGTACTGCCGGGCCCTAACAAAAACGCTCAGAGGAAAAGGCTCGTCAGAAATACGGTGACGCAGCAGGAGATGGACACCACGAACAGATCGCCGCAGAACCAGGCGGTGAGAAGCCCGACGATCAGAGCGGCGTATCCGGAGACGATGTTGTCGGTCGCGGTGCCGGATAGGTCATGACCGCAAGCGTCACATAGGGCACGTAATGCAAAAAAGAGCGAAGCCGCTTGTTGGTGATCTCACGGCGAAGGACCAAAAGCGGGAGAAGGCGGATCAGGTAGACCGTAAGGCACATGATCAGGAGGGCAATATATACATTATCTGTCATGCTCATTCTCCTTTCTGATCTTCATCCTCGATGGGATGGATAAATGCCGCGCCGCCCGCGATCACGAGCGTCAGTATGATGACCCTGAAGCCGGAGCTGATGCTGCTCAGGACCGGCGCCACGGAGAAGATCCCGCTGGCCGCCATGGAGAGGGCCACGAGCCCGCCGATAAAGCGGTCCTTACGCGCGGGAGGAATAATGATCGCCAGGAACATGCCGTAGAGGCACACGCTCAGGGAATTCACCGCCCAGTCCGGCAGGATATTGCCGCTGAGCACGCCCAGGACAGTGCCGGCCGTCCATCCCGCGACCGAGATCAGCGTGATGCCGTAGGTGTAGAAGGGCTCCAGATACCCATCCACCGAGACGGAGAGCGCGAAGATCTCATCCGTGATGCACTGGGCCAGGAAAAACCGGTGAATGATCGGGAGGTCCGGACTCAGTTTCTGGGAGAGCGCGCAGCTCATCAGAAAGTAGCGGAGATTTACGATGATGCAGGTGGTCACCATCTCGATAAAGCCCGCGCCGGCACTTATAAGAACAATGGCCGCGAATTCCCCCGCGGAGGCGACCATGCCCAGGGACATGACACCCGCCTGCGCGGCCGTCATGCCTATGTTTCTGGCGGTGATGCCCAGGGCAAAAGACACGGCAAAATAGCCGAGGCAGATGGGCACGCCGTCGCGAAGGCCCTTCAAAAACCAGGCGCCGCGGCTCTTTCCGGGAGCGGTCG
>CAJOLP010000055.1:1415-9176 GCA_905235465.1 uncultured Lachnospiraceae bacterium
GGTTTGAGCAATTCTCTCGGAATTTATTTCGGAACTTTTCATAGCGTCATAATCTGTGTTAAAATAATTGATGTTGCGATTCAGTATTATACCATTGTTTATGGATTATTGGTAGGAGGAACGGTATGCTGCCCAATGACCCTGTAATGCTGGCAAGTTTTCTCAACACGAAGCTCAGAGATCAGTACAGGGATCTCGACGAGCTCTGCGAGGACATGGATCTGGACAAACAGGAGCTGATCGAAAAGCTCAAAGAGGCGGATTACGAATATGTGCCCTCCAGAAATCAGTTTCTCTGATCTGATCGCGGCGCAAACACCAGATAAACGAGGAGAATCATTATGCGAAAAATGCTCGCCAAGACCTATGACCCGAAGGGGATCGAGGACAGGATCTATAAAAACTGGGAGGACAAGAAGTATTTTCACGCGGAAGTGGACCATTCCAAAACGCCCTTTACCATCGTGATCCCGCCGCCGAACATCACGGGGCAGCTCCACATGGGGCACGCGCTGGACAACACGATGCAGGACATTCTGATCCGCTACAAGAGGATGCAGGGGTACAACGCGCTCTGGCAGCCCGGCACGGATCACGCGTCCATCGCGACAGAGGTGAAGGTCACCAACACCCTGAAGGAACAGGGGATCGACAAGCACGATCTGGGGCGCGAAAAGTTCCTCGAGTACTGCTGGGACTGGAGAGAGGAGTATGGCGGACGGATCGTCAATCAGCTCAAAAAGCTGGGCTCTTCCTGCGACTGGGACAGGGAGCGCTTCACCATGGACGAGGGCTGCAACAGGGCTGTGACCGAGGTCTTCGTCAGAATGTACGAGAAGGGCTGGATCTATAAGGGGAGCCGCATCATCAACTGGTGTCCCGTCTGCAACACTTCCATCTCGGACGCGGAAGTGCAGTATGAGGAGCAGGCCGGGCATCTGTGGCACATCAAGTACCCCCTCATCGAGGAGGACGGCAGTATTTCCAAAACGAATTTCCTCGAGTTCGCCACCACCAGACCCGAGACCATGCTGGGCGATACAGCGGTCGCGGTGAATCCTGAGGATGAAAGATACACCGGCTATATCGGACGCGAGGTCTGGCTTCCCTTTGTGGACAGAAAGATCCCGGTGGTCGCCGATGAATATGTGGATCCCGAGTTCGGGACGGGCGTCGTCAAGATCACGCCCGCGCATGACCCCAACGACTTTGAGGTGGGAAAGCGCCACGGCCTGCCGGAGATCAACATCATGAACGACAATGCCACCATCAACGAAAACGGCGGCAAGTTCTGCGGAATGGACCGCTATGAGGCCAGGAAGGCGATCGTTAAGGAGCTGGAGGAGATGGGCCTTTTGGTGGGCATTGAGGATTATTCCCACAATGTGGGGACCCATGACCGCTGCGGCACCACCATCGAGCCGCTCATTAAGCTCCAGTGGTTTGTCAAGATGGACGAGCTCATTAAGCCCGCCGTCAAGGCGGTGAAGGACGGCGATATCCGCCTGATCCCGCCGCGCATGGAGAAGACGTATTTTAACTGGACCGACAATATCAGGGACTGGTGCATCAGCCGCCAGCTCTGGTGGGGACACCGGATCCCGGCCTATTACTGTGATGACTGCGGCGAGACGATCGTCGCCAAGGCGGCGCCCACTGTGTGCCCGCACTGCGGCGGCAAGTCCTTTACGCAGGATCCCGACACGCTGGACACCTGGTTTTCCAGCGCGCTGTGGCCCTTCAGTACGCTGGGCTGGCCGGACAACACGGAGGATCTTCAGTATTTTTATCCCACGGACGTGCTGGTGACCGGATACGACATCATTTTCTTCTGGGTCATTCGCATGATCTTCTCCGGCTACGAGCAGATGGGAGAGAGGCCCTTTAAGTACGTGCTGTTCCACGGGCTGGTGCGGGATTCCCAGGGCCGCAAGATGTCCAAGTCGCTCAACAACGGCATCGATCCGCTGCAGATCATAGACGAGTACGGCGCCGACGCGCTGCGCCTGACGCTGATCACCGGAAACGCGCCCGGAAACGACATGCGTTTCTACACCGAGAGGGTGGAAGCGAACCGGAACTTCGCCAACAAGGTCTGGAACGCCTCCCGCTTTATCATGATGAATATGCCCGAGGAGGGGTCTGAAACGGAGAGAAAGCTCACTGAGCTTTTGCATGCCGACACGGTTCCTGCGGCGCTCGCGCCCGAGGACAAGTGGATCCTCTCGCAGTTCAACAATACGGTCGCGGCAGTGACGGAGAACCTGGACAAATTTGAGCTGGGCATCGGGGCCCAGAAGGTCTATGACTTTATCTGGGGAGATTTCTGCGACTGGTATATCGAGATGGTCAAGCCCCGCCTGTACGGCACGGGCGAAGAGGAAGGCAAGCTGGCGGCCCTGTGGACGCTGGAGACGGTTCTGATCGGAGGCCTCAAGCTCCTCCATCCCTACATGCCTTTCGTCACGGAGGAGATCTTCACGACCCTGCAGGACGAGGAGCCGTCGATCATGATCTCCGACTGGCCCGTCGTGCGGGACGATTTTTCCTATCCCAAAGAGGAGGAGGCCATCGGGGAGATCAAGGAAGCGGTCCGCGCGGTCCGCGCCGCGAGGAATGACCGCAAGGTCGCTCCCTCCAGAAAGAGCAAAGTCTACGTCGTTTCCGACCGGCCGGAGGTGCTGGAGAGATTTGGCGAAAATCACCTCTTCTTTGAGAGACTGGCCTCCGCGTCGGAGACGGTGCTCTGCGCCGACAAATCTCAGGTGCCGGACGGGTCGCTGAGCGTGGTCCTTCCCTTCGCGACGCTCTATCTGCCGCTGGCGGATCTGATGGACGTCGGTGCCGAGATCGAGCGGCTCCAGAAGGAGGAGAAGCGCCTTATGGGTGAGCTCAAGCGGAGCGAGGGGATGCTCCGGAACGAGAAGTTCCTCGCCAAGGCGCCGGAAGCCAAAGTCGCGGCGGAGAAGGAGAAGAAGAAGGCCTATGAGGAGCAGATGAAGGGCGTGCAGGAGGAACTCGCGCAGCTTAAGGGCCTTTAAGAAATGCGGCATGCCGCGCAAAAAGACAGCGAAATGGTGGGGGTCATCGCTCACCGGAAGGCGCCGCAAGGGGGCGCGTTCCGGGAGCGGCGGCCCCTTATAAATGGACGGGGCATGCATTGATTTTTCTCATTACAGTCGCTATGATAGTATTCTGCGGGTATTCTCATGCCGCAGTAAATAAGGCTGAGAAGTTATTCCACACAGGAGAACGGCGATGATGCTATTTAACAGCCTGGAATTTATTTTCAGGTTTTTGCCAATATTTTTGATCATATATTATCTGACGCCCGCGCGCTTTAGGCAGATCCCGATCTTTATCGGGAGCATTGTCTTTTACGCCATCGGCGCCGGATACATGGCCATCGCGATGGTGGTGCTGACCATCTTCAATTACCTGCTGGGCAAGGTCGTTTTCAGCGGCCCCGGGGCCTCCGCCTACAGCTCGCGCAGACGCGCGCTCATCGGGGCGGTTGGGATCGATGCGGGCGCTCTTGTGCTGTGCAAGATCCTGGCGGCCCACATGCCGGGCTTCGCGCTGCCCCTGGGGTTTAGCTTCTACATTTTCAAGATGATCTCCTACCAGGTGGATCTGTACAGGGGGGATATCCCCCGCAGACCGACACTGATGGACACCGCAGTGTATTTTGCCATATTCACGCAGGTGACCCAGGGCCCCATCATGCGCTACAACGCCGGCGGATTTGAGACGCAGGAGCGCAAGGTGACGCTCAAGGCCATCGGGGACGGCGCGTTTTTCTTTGTCATGGGACTGGGCATGAAGGTCCTTCTGGCGGACAAGCTCAGCATTCTGTGGAATGAGATCCAGAAGATCGGATTTGAGAGCATCTCCACGCCCCTGGCCTGGATGGGCGCGGTGGGATATTCCCTGCAGCTGTATATGGACTTCTGGGGCTATTCCCTGATGGCGGCGGGCATCGGCATGATGCTGGGCTTTCACTTTGTGATCAACTTCCTGCACCCTTACTGGGGGTGCGGCATCGCGGATTTTTACAGGCGCTGGCACGTGACGCTGGGCGCGTGGTTTCGCGATTACGTCTACATACCTCTGGGCGGCAGCCGGGAGGGGACGCTGCGCACCATCAGGAACCTTTTGATCGTGTGGGCGCTGACCGGCCTCTGGCACGGCGGAACGATCAACTTTATCCTGTGGGGCCTGGTCCTGGCGCTCTTAATCATCTGGGAGAAGTTTGTGGTGGCCCGCGTCCTTGACGCCGCGCCGATCATCGGACATCTGCACGTGTGGATCCTGATCCCCCTGACCTGGGTGATCTTTGCCATTCCGAATCTGTCGGATCTGGGCGTCTATTACACGAGGCTTTTCCCCTTCTTCAGGGAAGGGATCAATGTCAATCCGGGCGATTTCACCAAATATCTTCGGATCTACGCCCCGTTCCTCGCGGCGAGTATGATCCTTTGCGTTCCCCGGAGCTATCGGTTTTTGGTGGAGCACCGCAGGGCGATCCCCATCGTCATCCTGATGGCAGTGGTGTTTTGGCTGTCCGTCTATCAGATCGTGATCGCGGCCAGCAACCCGTTTATGTATTTCAGTTTCTGACCGTAACCTAAAGGAGAACCGGGTTTGGATTTATTCAGACAGTTGTGGAAGCGGATCCCGCTTATTATCATATTGGTGGCCACGTCCCTTCTGTTCACGCTGATCGGATGGAGCGGCCGGAACACGATCTACGGGTCGCAGTCCATTGATCTTAAAAGACAGCCATACCTGACGCTGTTCTTTGAGGGTCTGCACGAAGGCGTTTATCCCTGGGGGCAGTCCGCCTCGACCTCCGATGAAGAAGAGGCCGGGGAGCTTGAGGAGAATAAAGCGCATCAGAGCGTGCTCTACCACATAGCGCGCTCGCAGATGGAGATCATCTTAAGGCCCGCGCAGGAGGCCTGCGCGCAGCTTTTGGAGGAGAGAGAAAGGATACTGGAAGAGTTGGAGAACCTTCCTGAAAACGCGGTGATGGGATCCCCGGACGAGATTCCGGAGGGCGTGTGCAATCCCGTTATGCAGGCGGAGGATTACGGCGTGGCAGGCGTCGGTTTCCTCTCCCCGGACGACACGGAGTACAATACCGACACCGAGGGTATCTTTGCCAAGACAGGCCTTTACTATAAACTGCAGGCCGTGAACATGGATTACTTTGACGACGCGCTCTTTATCGGCGATTCCAGGACCGTGGGCCTTTGCGAATACGGAGGGCTCGGGGACAACGCCAGTTTCCTGGCAAGGGAGTCGATCAATGTCTACAACGTGCAGGATCTGAATCTGAAGTTTTCCGATCCGGACGGCGACTCATGGGACAGCACTGTGGACGAGATCCTGTCTGAGCGGAAATTTGGCAAGATCTATGTGAATCTTGGCGTCAACGAGCTCGGCATCGGCACCACATACATGTATTATGAAAAATACAGGGATCTTTTGACGAAGATCCGCGAATATCAGCCCGACGCGATCATCTATATTCAGGGGATCATGCACGTGTCGAAGGCAAAGAGCGAGAGCGACAGCTGCCGCAACAACACGGTGATCGTGCAGCGAAACACGGCGATCTCGACACTGGCCAACGGGCGGGATATTTTCTATATCGACATGAATCCTTATGTGTGCGACGAGAGCGGGGATCTGATCGCAGATCTGTCCGGCGACGGCATTCATCTGAAGGCCTCCGCCTACGGAAACTGGGACCGCTCGCTCATGGAAAATGCCGTTGTCATCGACAGTAACAGGGAGTAGAATGAGGGAGATAGTATTTAAAATGGAGCGGGAAGGCCTCATCCGTGAGGGGGATCATGTCCGGATCACGGAGGGAGTTCTGCCCAGCAGCTACTATTACACGATCAGTCCGTCGCTGGCTATGAGCGGCAATTTTCCCTTCTCCGAAAGGCTTCTGGCCCGGGAGGGGGATGTGACGGGGATCGAACAGAATGAGAGAGGCTTCTATGTGCGCGTCGCGTTCGACGATAACGAGAACCCTTCGGCGGGCGCGGACGGTCTCTGACCCGGGACGCCGCGTTTTATGACGGTCATAATACAGAGGTTATGGAGGAGACGGAAATTCTATGGGCAGAATGCCTCTTAAAAACGCGCTGTTTCTGTTCGGCGCGGCATTGATCTGGGGGGTCGCTTTTGTGGCCCAGAGCGTGGGAATGGACTACATGGGCCCGTTCACGTTCGGCGGCATCCGGTTTTTGATGGGATCCCTTGTGCTCATGCCTTTTATTTATCTGCGCGGGCGCAGTGAAAAGTCCCTGCCGGGCGAAGAGAAGTATTCCGCCGGCACAGGGCGGACGATCGCGGCGGGCATGATCTGCGGCGCCGTGTTGTTCGCAGCCGCCATGCTGCAGCAGGTGGGGATCATCACCACCGACGTAGGTAAGGCGGGGTTTTTGACGGCGATGTACATTGTGATCGTACCGGTCCTCTCGTTTTTTATAACGGGCAGGACCAGCGCGAAGATCTGGGTGAGCGTGGGACTGGCCACAGTCGGGCTCTATTTTCTCAGCATTAAGGACGGTTTTTCCCTGGAGAGGGGAGATATGCTGCTGATCCTGTGCGCGTTTTTGTTTTCCCTCCACATCATATGCATCGATTATTTCAGTGACGTGGATCCGGTTAAGCTCTCCTGCGTTCAGTTTATTACAGCGGGCCTTCTGGCCTCTGCCGTTGCCCTGGTGCGGGAAGGGTTTCAGATCCGGTTTGACCGGGCCGGGATCATCTGTCTCCTCTACACGGGTCTGCTGTCCACCGGCTGCGCGTATACGTTTCAGATCATCGGTCAAAACGGTGCCGATCCCGCGATCGCATCGCTCCTGCTGTCTCTGGAGTCCGTGATCTCCGTGATCGCCGGGTTTTTGATCCTTCATCAGGCACTTTCCCCCAGAGAACTTTTGGGGTGCGCGATTATGTTCGTTGCGATCGTATTGGTACAGCTCCCTCTAAAGAGCAAAGAGCCGGAGCAGGCAGTTTAAGTAAATCTATTATAAAAGGGGAGTATGCGGTGAAACTTTTCTGCAAATCTTTTCTCGCAGTAATCATATTGGGCATTCTGGCGGTGGGGTGCAGCCCCAAGGACACATCCACGATGGAACAGGCCCGGGCCGCGCTGGAGCAGGGCGAGTATGACAGCGCCCTTTCGCTCTATGAGACGGCCATCGAAGAGGGCAAACAGCTGCAGGCCTGCTACAGGGGCAAGGGCATCGCGCTGATGGGCAAGATGGAATATGAGAAGGCGGCAGAGGCCTTCGAGACGGCCCTCACTTCCGAGTCCTTTATCGAAAAGAATATATACAGGGACGGCATGAAGGACGATATCACCCGGTATCTGGCGGCCTGCTACACGCGCTGCGGGAAAGGGCTGAGCGCCATCGATCTGTATGATCAGCTCATCGAGGAGAATGAGAGTGATCCCACGCTTTACATGGACCGCGGCACGGCCAAGGCGGTGATCGGCAAGATCGACGAGGCCAGGACGGATTTCAACAAGGCCATCAATCTGGACAGGGACAATTACGGGCGGATCCTGGAGATCGCGCAGATCCTGGAGAGCAACGGGGCCAAGGACATCGGCCGGGGGTATCTGGCGGATGTGCCTTCCATGACGAACGGGGAGCTCGATCCGGTCCTGCAGGCCAAAATACTGTTTTTCCTCGAGGACTACCAGGGCGCCGTGGACCTGCTGAGCGGGTACAG
>CAJOLP010000056.1 GCA_905235465.1 uncultured Lachnospiraceae bacterium
GACGATCTCCTGCAAGCACAACGGCGAGGAGTGGCATACCGAAGACGCCGAAAAGACGGAAGAAATCGCAGCACTCGGTCATGACTGGGGCGCATGGAAAGTCACCAAAGAGCCCACGACAGAAGCAGAGGGCGAAGAGCAGCGTGTATGCGCTCGCTGCGGTGAGATCGAGACCCGTGCGATTCCGAAACTGGATCCGGAAGAGATCAGCTACCGCAATACTTCGGGAAATGGCGCGACTTGGGAAAAGGGCAGCAGCAAGACCCTGGCATTCACATTCAAACGCAGCGTGGATGACAAAGAAGCACTCGCCCATTTCACCGGCATTCAGGTGGACGGCAAGGATGTGGCAGCGGACAAATACACAGCCAAATCCGGCAGCGTCATCGTGACATTGAAGGCGGATTACCTGGAGACATTGTCTGTCGGCGAGCACAAGATCACGGCGTTCTTTGACGACGGAAACGATCCTGCCGCGACCTTCACGATCACAAAGAAAAAAGACGAAAAGAAGGTCACACCGGACAACAAGTCATCAGACAACAGTAAAAATAACAGTAAAAATAACAGCAAAAAGAAGAGTACTTCGACCAACACGTCATCAAAAACGAAGAAAAAGAGCGCCGGCAAGGCCTCTCCGAAGACCGGTGACGAAACCGATATGATGCTGTGGTTTACACTCCTGTGTGCGGCCATGTGCGCCGTGCCCGTCGGCATCAAGTGCAGAGAGAAGAGCAGACGCTAATATCCGAAGGTCAACTGCTCAAAAAGACAGTATCATATTTTAGCATTACACCCTGTGGTATACTTGCCATAGGGTGTAATTTTTTGTCCAGACAACATGTGCAGGAGGAAAAGAGAAATATGAAGACCATAATTGTTTACTATTCCCACGAGGGGAACACGGATTATGTCGCCAAGAAGATCGCAAAAGCCTGCGGGTTTGATACGCTGCGCCTCGTGCCGGCCAAGAAGTATCCCGACAAGGGATTTAAGAAGTATTTCTGGGGCGGGAAGAGTTCCCTCATGGCGGAGACGCCGGAGCTGGAGCCCTATGAATTTAACGCGGACAGCTACGGCCGCATTGTAATCGGCTTCCCCGTCTGGGCCGGCAATGTCACGCCGCCGATCCGTACTTTTGTGAAAGAAAACAATCTGAAGGGCCGGCGAATCGCGGCCTTTGCCTGCCAGAGCGGCGCCGGCGCGGAGAAGGCTTTCGCCAAACTCAAGGAGGCCATCGGCATCGACGCTCTGGAGGCAGAGATGGTGCTCATCGACCCGAAAGCCAAGCCGAACCGGGACAACGACAGGAAGATCAAGGAATTCTGCGCGAAGATCGCAGACTGACAGGAAAAGCTTGGGAGCGCATTTTGCACTTCAGAAAGCATCTCAGACAGGTTGGACAAAGAAATTGTCCATAAGGAGTTTAGAGTCTAACGAATATAACTTTCGTAATACTTCTTTAATATTTTTCTTTAAAGACATATACTTAACGAGGAACGGAATGCGGCGCGTTTGCACACCACATGTGACAAATTGTTTTTAGATAACAATGTGGACAGGGGTGTCAAACATGAACGGGAAAAAGTTATTATCACTGTTGCTATTTTTAACCCTCACAGTTGGGTCTATGGAGGGACCGCTTCTGGCGGCGTCTCCCAATGCTGCCGAGACGGTCGCGGACGGCGCGTCTGAGGAGACAGCTGCAGAAGAGACGACAGAGGCCGTAGCGGAAGACGCAGAGAGCGCCACACCGGCAGAATCTGATCTGTCAGAGACAAGCGGAGCTGAGGCCTCATTGCAGAATGATTCCGAAGCATTGGAAGAAGTCGCTGATGTGGAGTCTGATGCTGATGATAAAGCTGTGGCAGAAGACAAAGAAACAGAAACTTCTGAGACAGCGAAGGTGAATGATGAAGCAGATGCTTCTCAAATACGGGACGCAGGCGATGACACAGAGATTCCTGCGTTTGCAGGCAGCACGAAAGCCGCAGAAGAAGTGGCTTTTTCTGCAGGCAAGCTGGAATTTAACGGTGAGAACTATGGCAAGGACTATAGTGTCACCCTTAGTTTTGATGCAGATGCCGGGATCCCTTCTGACGCACGGCTGCAGGTCACAGAAATCGAGAAGGATAAAGACCCTGAGAGGTATGAGGCTTATCTTAAGGAAGCGAATGCCGCAGTCGAGAACAGCGTAACGGACGCGCGCTTCTTCGACATCAAGATCATGGTTGGCGACGAGGAAATCCAGCCTAAGAGCGCTGTGAAAGTCAACATCTCTTACAAAAAAGCGATCGAAGTCGAGGAGAAGGCCGAAGTGCAGGCTGTTCACTTCGATGAGAAGAAGGATGAACCGGTTCCTGTAAAAATCGAGACCAATGACGGTGACAAGGTAGACGAGGTCGCGTTTAAAGCGGAGACCTTCTCTGTCTATGCAGTTCTGTATACTGTTGATTTCAATTTCACCGATTATGCATTCTCCATCCCCGGAGGGAGCAGCATTCTTCTGAGCGTAGTCGCACAGAAGCTTGGTTTCTATGCGGAAAGTGAGACCAAAGAGTTCTCTGTCCGGGATGTTGTTAATGTAACATTTACATCTGAGGACCTGATCATAACTAAAAAGCAGGAAGACGGCGACTGGCTGCTCACCAGCCTGAAGGCATTCTCCACCCAAGAGAAACTCACCATCGAAATGGCTGATGGGGATAAGTTTGTTGTGGATGTGACGGATGCGCAGGATGCATTGACTATAAAGACCAGTCTCTATGATTATGACGATACGACGGCCGTTGCCTTCCCTGGGGATTTCTGCGCGGATAACGTGTATGCGTTCGTTTATGTCAATAGCGGCGGCACAGAATTTAAAGACTTGCCTGATAATACCCCTTGGGCTGTTGTTAATTTGAACGATATTAAGGGATCGAACAGCCCTTTCACTGTTGAGGTCAATTCTTTTAATACATCCAGCTGGGGCGGCAATATTGTAAGCTATTCATCCCTTACAGATGAGCAGAAACAGAACCTGAAGGTCCGTGTAATCCATACGTCCGATCAACCTTCATTGGGAGGCCTGAAGAATAAGGCAAAATACCAGCAGTCCGAGTATGAGCAGCTCTGGAATGGCGGCTTTGAAGGATATGCCATGTCTACTGCCCATCCGTCAGAAATGGTATCCGAGGGCAATTACGAGGTCAACTTCATTAAGGGAAATACGCAGGAGCATGATGTAACGATCGAGTTCAATCCCGCATCAGATAAGGGAGCGATCCCGGCCGGGAAGTACTATGTCCTGCTCGATGCTACTTCTGCAGACGGAAACAATCACTACAACTATGTTGTCGAAGTGTCAACAGACGGAAGCACTGATAAAGTGAATTTTCCGATCACAGGAAACTGGTCATCAGGACAGCCTTTCTCCAACAACTGGAAGAACATTACGGCTACAGTGATCACACCCAAGGCCGGCAAGACAATTACTCCCGGTGGAAATAAGCCGGATGCCGGCGATTATGACGTTTCGTATATGATGGGCGACTACTTGAGCACATATAAGGAACGCAGAACAGAAATAGACGAAGTTAAGCATATCCAGCACGATGAGTTTGTGTTTGAACTAAAGAATCCCAACTTTGAAAGTGCCATTGATCCCTATGATGTACTTGGCGAAGGTGCGGAGTACGGTGTCATTGCAGATGTGTATGAAAGAAAAGAGCATACCGAGACCAATTTCGCTGTCAATACATACATTGAGAGTACAAATGCAGGCATAGATTTGGCTGCAAATGGCGGCGAATCTGAAGCAATGCCGTTCTATGTGGGTGAGTACGACCATATCAGATTTACGGGAAATACAACAGTAAATCCGGATATTTACACACCGAGCTCCCGATCGGATAGTTATGTGCATAGCAAGGACAATTCCGATGAATCAGAGGATCATATCCATCAGGATGGAACGGGATACGATGTAACTGTAATTCCCACATCGAAAAGCGATGTGAACACTTATGTATCGGGACTGATCGATAAGCTGACCACTTCATCAGAAACGTATGCGAAAAAGAACAGCATTAAAGCTCCTGCAGGAAGAGTCCTGGATACTACATCCCTGCCCGATAATGTGACTATTTATGTGGACGCTTCTGATTTAAACATAAGTGACGCAGGCTGGGAGATTAAGAAGCTTGAGGGTCAGAGTATTGTAATCAATAAACCCGGAAGCTCTGTTAATATTGAACAGGAATACGTATCCGTATATAAGAAGGGCGAAGATGGAAGCCTGACTCTAGTTAGGAGGCTGAGCTCCAATACCGGCGGAAACGGCGGAAACAAAGAGTATAATGATGCAGTTGAGAAGTATATTCTGAACCACATCGTTATCAACGCATATGAAGCTTCAAGCGTTACATTTAAGAGTGGACCTGCCGGTCTCTTCCTTGCACCAAAGGCGAATGTCGAGGAAGTAAACGGATCAG
Organism: uncultured Lachnospiraceae bacterium; assembly: GCA_905235465.1. Taxonomy (GTDB): domain Bacteria; phylum Bacillota; class Clostridia; order Lachnospirales; family Lachnospiraceae; genus CAG-791. The sequence continues at coordinate 4,476 of CAJOLP010000056.1, forward strand.
GTACTGGCTGGGTAGCAACAGGGATGAAATTTACACAGACAGGCTCTGAGTGGCATTTCTTCCGCACACAGCGTAAGTATAAAGCAAATGGCGATATCAAGCTTTCCGGAAAGAAGAAGGTCGTTGACAGCAACGGCACAGAGAAGGATTATTCCAAATTCAGTTCACTGACCTTTAAATTCGAACTCTATGAATGCGATGAAAACGGAAATGCCGAAGAAGGTGCGAAAGCTCTCGATACGGCAACTGCAGGCTCTGATGGTACGTTCAGCTTCAATAAGCTGAAATATTCGCAGGCACAGGTACCGCTGGGGACAACAAAGACATTTTACTATGTAATCAGAGAAGATAAAACGGCCACTGATAATGACAAGGGCGTTATTTATGATGCCGCGGACGTTTATGTGAAGGTTGTAGCTACTGATAACCAAAGTGGGAAGATCTCATTTGTTATTTCAAAAGGCGAGCCCGGATCATGGACAGAGATCGAACCTGCCGGCAAGGGTGATAACCAGACCTATGAGATCGGTGACTTTAAAAATACCATTAAGTATGGCTCTCTGAAGGTCAAGAAGTTCGTCAACGGCGATAACGCCAAAAAAGATCAGTATGAGATCGCGGTTAAGAACGGCGCTGGTCACTATTTTGACGTGGATGGAACAGATAAAGATACGGCACCCTTCTATGTTACATTCGCGAAGGATCAGGAGCAGACGTGGATTAACCTCCCTGCAGGTACATACACTGTGGAAGAGAAAGACGCATCTGAATCCGATTATACATGGACATCAAGCGGAACAAGAAATGCTGTGGTTGAGGCAGGCCAGACAGCCACAGCGGATGTGACGAACATCTATGTCAAGCACACAGAAGCGGAGATCAAGGCTGAGAAGAACTTTACAGGACGCAGCTGGAAGTACACTGACAGCTTTGAGTTTATTCTGAAACCTGTTGGCAACGCGCCGATGCCTTCTGATGCAGAGACCACAGAAGATGGCAAGCAGAAAAAGATTACAGCGAGAACTGCGGCTGCGGTATCTTTTGGAACGATTCCTTATACTGAAGCAGGCACCTATAATTACACGATAACTGAGACTAAGGGCAATCTGCCCGGAGTAACATACGACACTACTCCTCACGCAGTCACAGTTACCGTTAATGAAGATGATAATAAGCATCTCACTGCAACGGTTACCTACGATAAAGGTACAGACGCGCAGGAGATCACCAACACCTTCGAAGCTGTTACGGAACACTTTGAAGCAACAAAGGAAATTGAAAACTGGGGCAATGCGGAGAGCTTCACATTTACACTTGCCGTACGGACTCCTGCTGATGCTCCTATGCCTGCAAGCGACACCGCCACAGTCACAAAGGGCGGAAGCATGGTGGCAGTATTCGGAGATATCACATATGAGGCTCCCGGCACATACGTCTATGCCATCAATGAGACGGATGATCATGTACCCGGCATCACATATGATGTCAGCGATCACATTGTTACTGTAGTGGTCAGCCAGGACAATGGTACGAATAAGCTATCTGCAACAGTTACTTACGGTACAGGTGAAGACACTGCGAGCAGCCTGACGATTACCAACACCTTCGAAAAGGCAGAAGCAACGCTGGAAGCCACCAAGTCGATCAACGACTGGGGAAGTGCGGAAAGCTTTACATTTACACTTGCACCGGTCGATGGCGCTCCAATGCCCGATGGGGCGGCGACAATGGAAAAGACTGTGACCAAGGGTGGAAACCTCAAAGCAATCTTTGGCACGATCGAGTATGACCGAGTTGGCGAGTATGAGTACACGATCACCGAGACTGACGGCGGTGTGCCCGGTGTCACATATGACACCACGCCTCACAAGGTTATTGTGAACGTTCACAAGGCAGCCGACAGCAATGATCTGGTTGCGGATGTGACATATGATGGTGAAAAAAATCTGACCATCGTTAACAGCTATGCATCTACAGAGCTGGCACTGCAGGCTGAAAAGTCGATCAATGAATGGGGCGATGCGACAAGCTTTACCTTCAAACTTGAAGCAGGCAAGAGCCTGGTGAAAGGCGTAGAAGGAACATCTCCTATGCCCGCTTCCGATACAGCGACAGCTGTCAGGGAAAACACTATTGCTCTGTTTGACAGCGTAAATTACGAGGAGGCGGGAACCTATAATTACACTATTACGGAAGTTGATGATCATGTCGCAGGTATCACTTACGATACGACACCTCATAAAGCAGTAGTGACGGTAGAAAAGAATGCAGATGGTGATCTGACTGCATCTGCAAAATATGATGATAACAAGAGCAGCCTTACGATCACTAACACGTTTACTTCCCTCAAGAAGCAGCTTGAGGCAACCAAGTCGATCGAGGACTGGGGCAGGGCGACCAGCTTCACCTTCAAACTGGCAGCTGTCACTGATGGCGCTCCTATGCCTGCCAGCGACACCGCCACAGTCACAAAGGGCGGAAGCATGAAGGCGGTATTCGGTGAAATCGAATACAAGACCACAGGAGAGTATGATTACACGATCACGGAGGAGAATGACGGCGTGGACGGCGTCACATATGATACGATTCCTCATCCTGTGCATGTCAGTGTAACCAAGAATGAGACGACTAATGCTCTTGAAGCAACGATAACTTATGGTAAAGGTGAGGAGGCAGGTGAAAGCCTCACGATCACCAATACCTTCACGGCTGTTGAGGCAGAACTGAAAGCTGCGAAGGACTTCAATGACTGGGGCAAGGCGACAAGCTTTACATTTGATCTGGCGGCGGTAAGCGCAACGGACGCAGAAGGCAAGGCGATCAGCCCGATCCCCGTACCGGATTCGATGACCGCGACGGCAACAGAGGCGGCCAGGGCGGCCTCCTTTGGCAAGATCAAATATGACAAAGCCGGAACGTATGAGTACACGATCACAGAGCAGAACGGCGGAGCAGACGGCGTCAGCTACGATGTGACACCTCACAGCGCCACTGTAGTAGTGACCAAGGACGAGCAGACGAATGAACTGAGCGCAGAGGTAACCTATGACGGAGAGAAAGAACTGATCATTACCAATACTTTCACAGCAGCAATTGCCCATGTGGAAGCGGCGAAGGTTCTGGAAAACCGCGGCTGGTTCAATGCGGACGAGTTCGAATTTGAACTTGCGGCAGTGACAGAGGGTGCACCGATGCCCACGTCCAAGACAGCGAAGGCGACAAAAGAGGAGCCTGTGGCAGTTTTCGGAGATATGGAATTTGTTAAGGCCGGAACATACCTGTACACGATCACTGAGAAGGACGGCGGAATTGAGGGAATCACTTATGATACCAAGCCTCATGGAGTGACTGTCACAGTATCCAAGGCAGACGACAAGACAAATAAGCTCACAGCTGAAGTCGCTTATGACGGTAAAGACGAGCTGGAGATCACCAACACATATGCTTCTGAGGGCGATATCACTCTGAAGGTGAAAAAAGAACTGAAGGGAAGAAATATCGCGCTGGATGCCGGCGCCAGCTTATGGATGAAGCAGGCAATGTCCTGCAAACCGCGAAGAACGATGCGCTCGGCAATGTGGAGTTCGATAAGATCACTTACACGCAGGATGATATCTACGAAGTAGATGATGATGGCGTATACAGCGGATCGGACACGAAGGAGTTCACTTACAGAATCAGGGAAGTGATCCCTGAGGGCGCAGTGGACAACAAGGACGGAACCTTCTTCTTTGAATGCTATACCTATGACGCGACCGTCTACGAACTCACAGTAATTGCAAAGGACAACGGAGACGGAACGATCGATGCAAAGGTCGCCGGATCCGAAGATGAGCCGGGAGATACCGGAGTTGTATTCACCAATGCGTATGATGCGGACGGAACTGTGAAGCTGAACGCGGAGAAGATCTATAAGAAAGGAACGCTCCATGGCGGTGAGTTCACCTTTGAGCTCAGAGATGCGGATGGAAATGTCCTGCAGAGCAAGAAGAACGACGCTGCCGGTAATGTATCTTTTGACATGATCACTTACAAGCTCGCGGACGCTGCAAACGCACCGTTTACCTACACTGTGAGAGAAGTGTCCGGAAGCAGGACGGATGTGAAGTATGATGCAACTGTCTATACTGTCTCAGTAAACCTAGAGGACAACGGCGACGGAACCCTGAAGGTGACGAAGAAGATCAGTGGCGGCGGAGCGCTGAAGTTCGTGAACAAGCAGCTGAACGTTGAGACATCGGTCAACATCGGAGGTGTGAAGGTTCTCGAGGGCGGCACGCTCAAGAACGGCCAGTTCAAGTTCGTCCTGGAAGATGCGGACGGCAAGCGGGTTGACACGGCAACAAACGATGCAGACGGAAACTTCACGTTTAAGCCGATCGCCTACAAGCTTTCCGACCTGAACGGAGAGAAGTCGAAGGTCTTCACCTACAGCGTCCGGGAAATGAAGGGCCACAAGAGCGGAATCACTTATGACCAGACGGTCTACACAGTCGTAGTTACGGTAACTGACAATAGGGACGGAACAATGATTGCAAAGGCTGATCTGGCAAAGAGTGATATCAAGTTTGTCAACAAAGCAGAGAAAAAGAAGAACAAGAAAAAGGGCAGTACCAGGACCGGAGACGAGGCTCCTCTGGGAGTCATGTTCGGAGGACTTGTATTTAGCGCTGCCGGACTTGCGGTACTTCTTGAGGATCGCAAGAGAAGGAACAGGAACCGGTAATAAGGATTTATGTCAAGGAATTCTGCGCGAAGATCGCAGACTGACAGGAAAAGCTTGGGAGCGCGCCGCGCGCGCGGGTGTGCAGTTTTTGGATCATGGGGCGGGCGGGACCGGAGAAAAGGTCAAAAAGTTTGACAAAACGTAAAGAAAGGAATAATATTTAGTTGATTTATAAAATTTTTATAAATTAATGTAACGGATGGGGAACTTAGCTGAATGCACAGGAGGTGATTTGTTATGGTAAGTTTTCTGATCTGTCTGGCGTTAATTGTGGGAAGCTACTTTACATACGGCAAGGTCGTAGATAATACGTTCGCGCCGGATGACCGTGAAACACCGGCTGTAGCTATCAACGATGGAGTCGACTATGTTGTGCTCCCGGCATGGAAGCTGTTTTTGGTACAGCTTTTGAACATTGCCGGCCTCGGACCGATTTTCGGCGCGATGCAGGGCGCCCTGTGGGGACCGATCGTCTTCCTTTGGATCACCTTCGGAACGATCTTCGCGGGCGCCGTACACGACTATTTCGCCGGTATGCTTTCTGAGAGGAATAACGGCGCGTCCATTTCCGAGGTCATCGGTATTTATCTTGGACCGGTCATGAAGACGATCATGCGTGTATTCGCAGTTGTCCTCCTGATCATGGTAGGTACGGTATTTGCGGTGGGCCCTGCGGGCCTGATCGTGAAGCTGCTCACAGAGAAGGGTGTCAGCGGTCCTTTCGCGGAGACTACCGTTTGGCTTGCCATCATCCTGATCTACTATTTCATTGCTACATTTATTTCCATCGACAAGATCATCGGCAGGATCTATCCGGTTTTCGGTATTTGCCTGATCGTCATGGCGATCGGCGTTGCCATCGGTATTCCGCTCAACGGATATAAGATTCCCGAAATCTTCACCAATTTTTACAGCATGCATCCGAACGGAACACCGATCTGGAGCTTTATGTTCATCACGGTCGCCTGCGGCGCGATCTCCGGTTTCCATTCAACCCAGTCTCCGCTGATGGCGCGCTGCCTGAAGTCCGAGCGTCAGGGCCGCTTCGTATTTTACGGCGCGATGGTGGCTGAAGGCTGCATCGGTCTTATCTGGGCGGCAGCAGGCTGCTCCCTGTATGAGGTCACCGACGGACTGAGCACGGGTCTTGCCACGATCCTTGCGGACGGCCAGTCGGCAGCGATCTATGATGTGTGTATCAAGACAATGGGACCGGTCGGCGTTGTTCTCGCCATGCTCGGCGTTGTGGCCTGCCCGATCACTTCCGGCGATACCGCTTTCCGTTCCGCGAGACTTACTCTTTCGGACTGGCTCGGCATCGACCAGGAATCTTATGCAAACCGCCTCAAGCTCTGCATCCCGGTCCTTGGCATCGGCGCATTCCTTGGATTCGGCAATACGCTGGGATTCCTGAGTTATGCGGTCATCTGGCGGTACTTTAGTTGGACGAACCAGACGCTGGCCATGATCGTCCTCTGGGCAGGTGCTATGTACCTGGTACTGGAAGGAAAGAATTATCTGATCTGCGCGGTTCCGGCAACATTCATGAGCGCGGTGTCCATTACTTACTTCTGCATGGCGCCGGAGTGCCTTGGAGCGATCCCTGCGCTGACGAACAACACGACGGTCGCTTATCCGGTCGGCATCCTTGCAGCGGTTCTGTTCCTGGGAATCTTCCTTCGCAGCGCGAAGAAGGCCAAGACTGCGAAAGCAGCGTAACCGATAGTTTCAAGTTAAAACCAGGGCGGAGAAAATCTCCGCCCTTTTCTCTTATTATAATTTATAATGTAATATAACTACCGCCCGGCACGACGGCGCGGGGCGGCCGGAAAGTTGAGGTGGGAATATGGTTCCCGTACGGTTTGGAAATAAAGAGCTTACGGCACGAGAACTGAAAAGCGACAGGAAAGCGTGCAGAAGGGTGGGCCCCTGCGGCCTGGGCGACAAGGCCATGTATCTGAACAGTTTTTTCCTGGACCGCAGAATGTACGTATGCTATGAAGATATAGATCGTGTTTACAAGCGGATCGCCATGAGCGCGGGCGGCTTTTCGGGCCGGGGCGTGTTCGGGACGATCCCGTATCTTGTTGTCCGGTTAAAAGACGGGCGCTCCCGCCAGTGCAACTTTAAGGCGGAGCAGGATGTGGACGCCCTGATGCGGTGGATCCGGGAAAATCATCCGGAGATCCATCTCTATACCAAAGAGGCCGAGGAGCGGATGAAGGCTGAGGCTCTGGCGGAAAAAGCGAAAGAGAAGAAGGATCTCTCCCCCTCCGCCGCCGAGGGAAAGGCCCACCTGGAGGATGACCTTGCCTTTATCGAGAGGCATCCGGAAATTTCGGACCAGCTGCGCTGGACCGTAGCGGAGAAGCGGAGGATCGATCACATCTCCATGGGCTCCCGCGTGATCATGGGCACTATTTTTCTCGTCGGCATAGCGGGAATCGCGCTAGGCCTTTACAACATGTTTTCCGGCAGGAGCTACGGAATCTGGGAAATCCTTTTCGGAGTGGCGTTTATGTTCTATGCCGCGGCCTCTCAAATACTGCCGCTCGGCAAAAATACACCCGCCGCCGCTGATGCCGCCTGGAAGGAGGCGGTCAGGGCCGCGCGGGAGTGCGTCAAGGCCAAGGGGGACTTCTTCCTGCCCGCGCAGTACGCGGATCCCATCGTGATTCAAAGGATGATCAAAACAATTGTGATGGGGCGGGCCGAGAACATGGACGAGGCGCTGGAGGTCGTCAAAGAGGACCTCAAGGCGCTGAATTCCGGCGTCAGCGTCTCCCAGGAGGAGCACGACGAAGTGGCGGCGATCAAGCCCCTCTTCATGGAGTGCGGATACGAAAATGAGCTGGGGTGGTGAGCCGCGATATGGCAGGGCTGCGGTCGCGGCTGAGTGGCATGAGCGGCGGCTGGCACTGAGTGGCGTGAACTTCGGCCGCGGGTGATTGGCGGCAATGTAGTAGGAGAACGAACGAATATGGCAGAATTGATCGAAGTACTTGAAAAAGAGGGCGTTGACAGAGAGCTCCTGGACGGAGTCAGGAAGTTCCGGGAGAAGTTCCCGGCCGCACCGGCCTTTGAGGACAGGATCCCCAAGGCGCCGGCCCTGTATTACGGAAAGGCCGTCTGGGAGGAGGCCATAGCTGTCCTTCTGGCGGGCAAGAATCTCCTCTTGGCGGGGCCCAAGGCAACCGGCAAGAATCTTCTGTGCGAAAACCTGGCCGCGCTTTTCGGGCGCCCTGTGTGGAATGTGTCTTTTCACATAAATACCGATGCCGCGAGCCTGATCGGCACCGATACTTTTGACGGGGAGCGGGTATCTTTCCGGAAGGGGCCCGTCTGCATGAGCGCTGAAAACAACGGGTTCTGTGTTTTGGACGAAATAAACATGGCGAGGAACGAGTCCCTCGCCGTCCTGCACGCCGCCCTCGATCACAGGCGGATCATCGATGTGGCGGGATATGAGCTGATCCATGTGGAGCCTGCCGCCCGGTTCATCGCGACTATGAACTACGGGTATGCCGGGACGCGGGATCTCAATGAGGCGCTGAGCTCGCGCTTTGCGATCATTTCCATGCCGCAGATCGCGGAGGAGGACATGCTTCGGCTTCTGCGCGCCTATTTCCCGGACATCAGCGGGAAGATCGCCGGCCAGTTCGTGAAGCTTTTCGGGGAGCTGGCGCGGAAGGCGGAGAAGGCGGAGATCTCCGACCGGGCAGTGGATATGAGAGGCATGCTGGACGCGCTGGAGCTGATCCGGCAGGGGCTTACCTCCGGGCAGGCGCTGGAGATGACGATCGTCAACAAGACCTTTGACCTGTACGAGCAGACGCTGATCCGCGACTGCATCGGCAGCAGGATCCCGCCGGATTTGGATCGGGAAGTGGTTTTTGGAGAATGATGCGGGCGGATTATGATCAAAAGACAGTATTCCGGGAATGAGCGGAGAGCCAGAAATTATATATGGAATGCTGCGGGAAGGTATGATTTTGAACCTTCCCTTTTGGCGTTTGGGCCCGACGGCAGTCCGGACATGTATTACAATCTCGTGATCGGCCTCGCCTACAAGTGGCTGGACATGGCCGTGATCCTCGACTTCATCGCCTGCTATTCCGTAAGCCGGAGCGCGGAAGAATTTGACGACCTCTTCTGGCTGGGCATCGAGAACTGCGTGTACGAAAAGGAGATCGCCGAGCGGCCGGTCCTCGCACAGCTCCGAAGGGAGAAGGCGCAGGCCTACTTCCGGTCCGTGAGCAACATGTCGCGCCAGCAGATGGAGATGCAGAGCGTGACCGTCTATGATCAGCAGATGATCCGGTGGTCGGCGGTGTCGGGGCGGCAGTATTTTGGCGGCAAAAAGAGCGCCGCCCTCGCCAAAAGACTGCGCTTTCCCGGTGTTTTGGACGCGCAGGGCATTGTGAGTGAGATGAGCGCCATCCTGCGGGACTATTTTCATACGGACGTCGCGGAGCTGGAGGCGCGCGGGGAGCAGAAGGGCTTCCTGCAGGGGCTTTCCGAGGCCGGGCGCTCTCTGGCCGAGCGGTCTTTGGCCGGGCGGTTGGGGCGCGCGCTGACCGAGCGCTCCGGGCGCGCTCCGAAGCAGAAAATGTTCCTGCGGACCGGCGACGGCCTGGGTGATCTGGACACAAATGTGCGGCTGGGGCACACGGCGAACCGGAAGATCCATCTGCCAACGGCCGGGGACGAGGCTTTTGTGCGCGCGGCGTTTGGCGAGCCGGCCTACTCCGCGCCGGAGATGGAGGCGCTGGAGGCCGACTGCTGCCGGGACATCCATGCCGCCTGCCAGCTGCACGTTACGGACGGAAGGAGCGGGGCGGATGGAGATTCCGGAAACGGCAAGGCGGCGGCGAAGTCGTCTGAACTTCGCGAGATCCTGAGGCGGGCGCAGGAGCAGGAAAGCATCAACCGCAAATTCATTTCGGAGAACTCGCTTCTGATCAGCGAGAGCATTCGGGAACTTTCCGCGCGTCTGGATTTGTTGTTCGAGGAGTATTTTCGCAGAATGCCCGAAACGGGCCGCTCCGGCACCCTGATCACGGAGAAGGCGTATCGGCTCGCTGTTTTTCAGGATCCGTCGGTCTTTGCACGAGAGGGCACGCTGACAGAAAGGGACGTGGAGATCACGCTTCTTCTGGACGCGTCCATGTCCAGAATGAATGTGCAGGAGATCATCGCGTCCGAGGCGTACATCATCGCGAAGAGTCTGGAGCGGATTCATATCCCGGTGCAGGTCATGACTTTCAGGGCTTTCCGGGGGATTACCATTCTGGAGAGGCTTAAGCGCGCCGACCGGAGCGGCTGCGATGATGTGCTGCGGTTCTTTTCCGGTGGCTGGAACCGGGACGGGCTTGCCTTCCGCACCGTGCGGCGGCTGCTGTGCGAGGAGAGCGGCGCGTCGTCCGGAGGCGCGGGCGCGGCGACTGGTGTTGGCGGAGCGGCGGTCGGAGGCAGTGAGAAGGAGCGCATCCTGATTGTTCTCACGGATGCATGCCCCAACGACGACATGCCTGCCGTCATGGATTCGTCCGGCCGGATCGTGAAAGAATACGAGGGCGTCACGGCCGTTTCGGACACAGAAAAAGCAGTGCGCGATCTCCGGAAAGCCGGGATCCGCACTGCCGCGGTCTTCTTCGGTTCTGCCTCACACCTGGAAAATGTGCAGCAGATCTACGGGAAGGAATATGTGCGCATCCGGAAGCTGAACCGCATTGCGGACAGCACGGCCGAACTGATCCGGATGACGCTTCAGGAGATGACGCCTCAGGAGGACGGCCGCTGAAGGCCGCCGCCACGGGTGGCTGTGTCTCAGAAATCAGAAATCAGATGTAGGAGTGGCGCTTTTTCAGCGCGGCATCCGTCATGAGATCATCATCAATTCCGGCGGCGACGCCGTTCTGCCGGAGGATCTCCTGCACCCGCTCGAGATCATTGTCCTTAACGCGGATATAGTAGACTTCCCGGTCGATCTTTCCGCCTTCCCCGAAGTCTCTGGGATCCAGCTTGGCTCCGCAGCCGCCTGCCATCACGGAATCCTGCAAATAGTGCCCGGCGCTTACGCCGGTGACACCCTCTTTCTTCAGGAGATCTTTGATCTCCGTCCAGGCGGCGCGATCTTTTTTCTTAAAAATATCTGTCTTCTTTTCAAACATAATAAACCCCATTTCGTTTAAAAATATGCGCTCTCTTGCCTATACTGTATCGCTGTAAAAAAACACTGTCAACCGGCGGCTCCCGCGAAGCGGGAGAAATGTTGTGAAAGCGTGGTGGGCGTGGTGGTGGACAGGGCTTGCTTTGAAGCTGGGCAGTACGGAGAAGAATTCTTAAACCATGGATTGTGGTCGTCCTTTTGGGCTTCAGAAGCAAACTTGAAAAAGGGCTGTACAGAGAAGTGGAGGATTGTGGTCGTCCTTTTTGGGTATAGAAGGGTCTTGAGGTACGGAGAAGAATTCTGAAACCAAGGAATGCAGCGGTCCTTAACTTGAAAAATAGATCAAAATGGACGGAGAAGATTTCTGTTTGTGCGGATTGTAGAGGTACGCCTTGGCCAGCATGGGCCAAAAAGGACGGAGAAGATTGCGTGAGCAGCGGAATGTAGAGGTATACGCCTGGGAATGCCCCGCACATCATGAACATACTATACCGTGAAATTGCACAAAAATTTGCAACATTTGCAAAAATATTGTAACAACATTACAGAGGTGGTATACTATTTTTAAACTGATGTAATTAGCACAGAATAAAACGGGGCGCGTCGACGCACCGTTTGTAATGGGCTTTTGGGGTGGCAAAAAAAACAGGAGTATTAGGCATGAAAGGGAAAAAATTAGTAGCGCTGCTGCTTTTCTTAACACTTACATTTGGATCTGTGGAGGGGCCGCTTCTGGCGGCGTCTCCGGATACGGCGTCCCAGGGGAGCACGGAAGCCTCTCTGGAGAAATCGTCAAAGGACAGCTCCGCAGAGGAAGGAAATGCAGATGGGCAGTCCGGAAGCGGACAGTCCGCAGATGATCAGTCCGGAAGCGGACAGTCCGCAGATGATCAGTCCGGAAGCGGGAAATCTCAGGAGGGCACTGCGCCCTCAGGGGATTCTTCGTCGAGCGGGGAAACGGTTCCGTCCGGGTCTGCGCCGGCCGACGAGACCGGCGGGAAAGATGGAAAGCCGGATGCTTCGGCCGATGGCTCGACCACGCCCGACGGGCAGGGGTCGTCCGGGAATTCCGGGAATTCCGGGGACACAGGAAGCGCCGGAAATGAAGGAAGCACCGGGAACGCAGAAAGCGCCGGAAATGCGGGAAGCACCGCGAATGATGAGAACATCGGAAACGCGGGCAGCACCGGGAAAGACGGCGGATCACAAAAGGGCATGCCGGCAGATGAGAAAGCGCAGGAAAAGCCTGAGGCGGAGTCTGCCAAGAGAGAGGCCTTAGAGGCCGGGGAAACGAAATCACTGACAGCGCGCTTCAGATGGGAGGGCGATGGCATCGGCACGCCCGAAGAAATCAACAACCGGCCACAGGCGCTCAATGTTACTCTGATGTATACGACTGACGGCGGCAATACCTGGCTTCCGTACTGGGGCACAAGCGATTATATTGTGTCAGATCAGGATCCGAACAATGTTAATACACTGATCTATACCTGGAACGATCTGCCTGCTGTCGATCCGGAGGAGAATCCTGTCGAGTACGGGGTGACGCAGGAAAAGCTCAATTATTATACGACGAAGTATGATGCCCCCCAGGATATTGACGAGACCCACAGGGAGATCCTCGTCCGCAACAGCTACAACGATAACTGGAACTATAGGATCGATCTCCGATGGGACGTCAGTGATCCTCAGAATAAATACAGGATCGAGGATGTGACGATTGATCCTGAGTCGAAAAGACTCTCCTACGCACTGACCATTTCCGCGCAGAAGCGCTATGAAGTGGGAGATCTTGAAGTGAGGATGCCGTATTCACTGATGTCGGATCGTAACGGCAGACCGATTACCCCAAGTATCGGCCTCGGAGACTACCGGAATCCAAGCCCGGACTATTCGTTTACGTACAGGATCGATGATCACGACACGCCGGATGACGAGAGCGACGATGAGGTCGTTTTCTTCAATTACGAAAAAATCGATGGCAACGATAATATTACTATTAGAGCCTCTTACGAATTTTTTCCGTCTAGAGTGAAGGACTTTTCAGAAGGCGAGCTGACAGCGACCGGAACCGGATATTACACGGATTCGACAGGAATTCGCCAGGATGCGGAGACTCAGATCAGCAATACGATCAGCTACAAGATCGATACCGGTGTTTCGATCGGCAACGTCAGAAAAAACTTTACGCGCAACATTTATTACTGGGATGACGCGTGGGGCGAAGAGCCGGAAGATTTTGATATGGAAAAGTACAACTATGTGCTGTACAGATCCTCTGTCTATGTAGAACGGTCTAATCAGTATTATTACTACATCGTGACCGATTCACCGGACTCTGACGGTGAGATCTATAGAGTCAATCCCGGCAGACAGGATGAATATGAAGTGAAAAAAACAGCCGACGGCTATGAGTGGCAAACACCGTCAGATTACAGAAGTGGAGTAAACAACACAGACTTCGGCTTCGAGATCATTGCCCGATATCCGCGCACCCCTTATCCGGATCCCGACAATCCAGGCCAGTTCACTTACGAAACAGATTACAAGAATAGCATTACATTCCAGAAGGTGGCTGCAGATGTACACGAAGGCGATAAGGAGCCGGGCGACCAAAACGATCTGGCAGAAAAAAGTACTTCTGTCACAAGTCACTGGGTGGATTATGAATACCATTATGATGGAGAGATTTACGCCGCCAGTAAGTATGTGTCCAAAGACAACACTATGGTTCTGGATGTGCTCAAATACGGGAAGGAGGCGACAGCGTCTGTTCAGCTGGGCATGACTGTAAACGGCTATGACTACAGCAACGGTTATCGCGTGGACCTTTCAGATGACGCAGTATACGCGAGAGCCACGATAAACGGCTCGACAACAAAATATGTCCCCCTGAGCGATGAGGACTACTACTTTAGCGCCTCTTCGATTTCGACCACAGAGATCCTCATTTCCAATACTGCGATTGACCGGATGACCGGACAGGAAATCCCGGGAGAGATCCCTGAGGGGGACATCACGGTCTTGGGACGCAACGGCGCCGGCGAGGCGTGGACGCCGATTGGCACCGCGACATTTAATAAAACGGAAGGCAATACTAATTATTATCGTTTCGCGACACCCGCCGACGCGCAGTATGCGCAGATCAAAGTGAGTCTGCCGGAGGGGTTTAAAGAAAAGACAGACGTCACTATCCGAGGGCTGACCCTTGTGCTCCGTCCCGATTCACCGGTCATCAAAGACTGGATGGAGCAGGGCAATCTCACTCAGATTCATTTTGAGAATTTCGCCGCCTTTGATTCGTTTGTGGCAGATTCGACCGGCACATACCAGTGGGCGAATTCATGGAGTTCATCCTCCGATTCTCTGGCGAATGATGTCGGGCTGGATGACATAGACAAGGGCGAGTTCGGCGCTTATCGCTTCCGCAAAAATGCCGGCTGGGACATGCCGGCCGGCGGATTTAGCACGCGGTTTGTCAAAAGTGAGGTGTCCAAAACCGACGATAAGACCCACCAGGAATACAAGGTTCGCTACAGACTGTCTGCTTTGGAGACGTGTTCGACATCAGCTCTACCAAAGGAAATTTACCAAAGCTGGGCCTGCAACAGCGCGGCTTTCTATGATCTCCTGCCGGAAGGCTTCGTCTTTGACAGCGCGCAGAAGGTTGATGTGTATGGAGCGCATTATTATATTACCGACGTCAGGGGTGTTAACATGGAAGGGATATCGAGTCCGGTGATTGCCCCGGCGTTGCTTGATGACATTGAGATCATTGACGACTACAAGGGCACCGGGCGTCAGATGGTCATCTTCAAAGTGAAGAGTAGTATGGAACCGGGGCAGAATTACGGCACAAATTACTCTGTGTATGGGGTCGTCTGGAGCGGATTCGGTGTTGAATTCAGCATGAAGGCAAAATATGACAATATCCCGACGGGTCAGCTCTACAACCTGGCCGCATGCAAGAGGACGGACGGTCAGCTGTTCTCGGCAGGCTTCTCGCAGGATAGATTCCAGCCGGCACCCAACACTCCGATACCCATCGGCAATGACGGCCATCAGGTATTCTACGATTATGACGGAGACGGGGATGTCTCCACGAAGGACTCCCGGTATGACTACAAGAGTCTGGTACCCCAGTTTGACAGATCGGTCGAGAATGCAGTCAGCAAGAGGGTCCGGGCGTCTTCGGGACAGTTTGTATCTTCCGATACGAGCGACGTGGGCAGCGATTATACCTATCGGATCAAACTACGCACAGCCGAGGGCGGTACGACCAAAAATGTCGTGCTCTATGATGTTCTGGAAAATGCAGCCAATGTAGACGGACAATCCGGAGAGATTCCCTGGCAGGGTAAATTAAAAGGCGTTGATACAAGTAATGCAGACAAAAAGGGCATCGCGGTCAAGGTCTTGTACAGCACAGTCAAGGGACTTTCCTACAACGAAGAGGAAAAGCTGCTTATAGAGAGCGCGCCGGAGGGAACATGGAGCGAAACACCGCCGGCAGATCTCTCACAGGTCACAGCGATCGCGTTCGATCTTCGCTATAAGCCGAACGGACAGGATGCGGTGTTCCGGGAAAATGAAGAAGTCTATGTTGATATCATTATGAAGGCTCCGGATGAACTGCAGACGCCGGCGGAATGTGCCTATAATCGCCCGGCGAGCAGAAGCACATACGTTCCGAATAACTCCTCCAGCGAATCGACGACGTTCTCTACCGGCACCCGAACGGTGGTGCGGCTGCACCAACTGCAGGAACTTCTGCTCTATAAATACACGGACACGCAGGTGCCGGGGAGCAATCCGGATCCGCTTGCCGGAGCTTCATTTACACTCTATCGGTGCACGAGGGCCGACGTCGCGGGACATACGCATTCACCGGAGACAACCGGGGATACATGCTGGGAGGCAGTCAGAAGCGTGTCGAGCAAAGAGGACGGCAAGGTGTATTTTGACAAGCTCGACACAGGGATCTACCGCCTGCAGGAGGTCAGCGTGCCGAGTGGTTATACGCGCTTTTCCAGCAGCTATTACTGGCTCTTCGAGGTTGACGCAACGAAGGGCACGGTCGAGAAGCCGCAGCCACAGGGCAATGTTCCGGCCCTTGGAGGCAATGCCCAAAACGGCTATACGCTGACAAATCCGAGCGAAAAGATGTATCTTAACATCTATAAGAGTTGGGAGGGGTCCGACATCACGAAAGACTACCTGCCGGCCACCATCATCTTTGATGTGTACCGCCAAAAAGAAGAGGACGCGGAGAGGGAGCTTTACAGGTCAGTAACGCTGAATGTAAGTCCTGAGCAGTCCGGCACACGGATCAGTGTTCCGAAGTACTATGATGGCATTCACAAGTGGATCTGGACGGTCGAGGAGAGACCGATCGCCGGTTATACGCAGACGGGTTACAGAGTTGTTCACTATTCGAATGATCAGGACCTCATTTATCTGACGAATACACAGGACACCGTGGAAATCTCCGCGAAGAAGGCATGGAAGAATCTGGACGGAAGCACAACTCCGCCGGAGGGGGCGAAGGCGACATTCGCCCTTGTGATCGACGGGGTTCAGTCAAGCTATCAGCTGACGCTGGACGGGACAGCGGACGGGACGAAGCCCACCGGCAAGGGAGGCTATGAGAGCGAGCCCTGGAAGTGCACTTTCGTCAATTTCCCGGAATATAAATATGTAAACAACCAGCCGGTCAAGATCGTCTACACCGTGAAAGAGGTAGGAGTTTCCGGCGCTGCAGGCTACGCCGCCACGGACGCTTCCGAGGTCGAGCCTGACGGCACGATCACCAACGAGCAGGAACAGACCGAGGTCTCGGCTTCCAAAGTGTGGGAAAATGCGGACGGATCCTCCGCCGCGCCGAGCGGCGCGAGCGTGGTCTACACGCTGTACGCCGACGGAAAGAAGACAATCTACACCGTCACTTTGGACGGCACGGTTGATTCGGATGTCCCTGCCGTCCTCGGCGGGTACGAGAGTGAGGCCTGGAAGGCGTCCTTCGTCCACCTGCCGAAGAAAGATCCGACGACCGGCGCGGATTACGCCTATACCGTGAAGGAAACGACGGGGTATCCGGGATACACCGGCGCGGATTCTCCTGCGGTCAGCGATGGCGGCTCGATCACCAACAAGCAGGAGGAGACAGAGATTTCGTCCTTCAAGAAGTGGGTGAACATCGATGGCACGACGGACGCTCCTGCTGACGCGAGTGTGGTCTTCACGCTGTGCGCGGACGGAGAGGACACATCTTATGCGGTCACTCTGGACGGCGAAGTGGATGAGGAACCTTCTGTTACCGGCGGCTATGAGAGCGAGGCGTGGAAGGCTTCGTTTGTGCACCTGCCGAAATACAGATACGAAACAGACACAGAGTCCGGCGAAGTTGTCGCAAAAGAGATCACCTACACGGTGAAAGAGACGACCGGATATCCGGGTTACACCAACCAGAATCCTTCCGCGGTCAGCGATGGCGGAACGTTCATCAACAAGCAGGATGATGCGGCATCCAAAGCGTGGTTAAACGCAGACGGTTCCACCGATGCGCCGACCGGCGCGAGTGTAGTCTACACGCTGTACGCGGACGAAGAGTCAACCGCCTATGAAGTCACACTGGACGGCTCGGTTGATTCGCCTGTGCCTGCTGTCACCGGCGGATACGAGAGCGAGGCTTGGAAAGCTTCGTTTGTGCACCTGCCAAAATACAGATACGAAACAGACACAGAATCCGGCGAAGTTGTCGCAAAAGAGATCACCTACACGGTGAAAGAGACGACCGAATATCCGGGTTACACCAACCAGGATCCTTCCGCGGTCGGCGATGGCGGAACGTTCATCAACAAGCAGGATGAGACAGAGATCCTGGCATTTAAGGAGTG
>CAJOLP010000057.1 GCA_905235465.1 uncultured Lachnospiraceae bacterium
GGACTGCGGGGCCTTTCCAGCGATGTCTATCAGCCGCAGGGGAAGGATACCTACTTCCTGCTCCTGACGAAGGGAGAGGACGCGGGTGATGACTTTGAGCCAAGGGTTCTGAGGGTCAATGAATTCGCGGATATCCGCAGCACGGACGAGGCGTCACTGCGCTCTCTTGTGGAGCACGCCCGCGTGATCTGCGCCGGGAATGCCGTGGAAACACTGTCCGCGCTGGATGCGGATGCGCGGAAGATCTCTGTGGAGACGGACTAAATGCAAATGCGGCTCAGTAAATACATCGCGGCCTGCGGCGTCTGCTCCCGCAGGGAAGCGGACAGACTCATAGAGAGCGGGAAGGTGACTGTGGACGGCCAAATTGCACCTCTGGGCTTTGTGGTGGACGGGACCGAAAAGATCGTCGTAAACGGCAGACCCCTGGGGGAGATGGACAAGAAGGTGGTGGCCGCCTATTACAAACCGGTGGGCGTCACCTGCACCCAGAGGGATCCCCACGCGGAGCGGACACTTCGTGAAGCGTTCAGTTTCCCCATCCGCCTGACCTACGCGGGGCGCCTGGACAGGGATTCCGAGGGGCTTCTGATCATGACCAATGACGGCGATCTGATCGAGGCCATGATGCGCGGGTCCCACGGACACGAGAAGGAATATATCGTCCGCGTGCGGAGCAGGATCTCGGACGCGGCACTGATGAAGATGCGAAAGGGCCTGTACCTGAGGGAACTGGACGTCAGGACCAGGCCCTGCACTGTACAAAGGCTTGGGGACAGGACGTTCAGGATCGTGCTCACACAGGGCCTCAACCGCCAGATCCGGCGCATGTGCGCGGAGGTGGGGGCAGAGGTCATAAGGCTCAAGCGCGTTCGTGTGCTGAACATTGAGCTCGGCGCCATGAAGCCCGGAGAGATCCGGATCATAACGGGCGCGGAGCTGAAGGAACTTTACGAAAAAGCCAATACGGGGAGAATCAATGGGAATTAGAGAATCGGACCGGGCACGCATGCGGGAACTGATCGATATCCTGAACCGGGCTTCGGAAGCTTATTACAATGAAAATACCGAGATCATGTCCAATCTCGAATACGACGGGCTCTACGACGAGCTCGCCGCGCTGGAGGAGAAGACCGGTATCACCATGTCCGATTCGCCCACCGAGCATGTGGGCTACGCGGCTGCCGCGGAGCTCCCCAAGGAGCGTCATGAGGCGCCCATGCTGTCCCTGGACAAGACAAAGGACAGAGAGGCCCTCCGAGGGTTTCTGGGCTCCCACGACGGCCTTCTGTCGTGGAAGATGGATGGCCTTACGGTGGTGCTCACCTATGAGGGCGGGAGGCTTTCAAAGGCTGTCACCCGCGGCAACGGCGAGATCGGGGAAGTGATCACGGACAACGCGCGTGTCTTCGAGAACGTCCCTCTGCGCATACCCTTTCAGGGCACGCTGATCCTCAGGGGCGAAGCCGTGATCCGGTATTCAGACTTTCAGAAGATCAATGAGCAGCTGGAAGAAGAGGCCATTAAAACGGGCGATCCGTCTTTTGTACAGTACAAGAATCCAAGGAACCTGTGCAGCGGGAGCGTTCGCCAGCTGAACAATAAGATCACCGCCGAAAGGCACGTGCGCTTTTATGCTTTTGCGCTGGTGCAGGCAGACGGCATGTCTTTTGACAACTCTGTGGAGAATCAGTTCCGCTTCCTGTCGGAACAGGGATTTGACGTGGTGGAATATGAGCGCGTGAACGCGGACACTGTCGTGGACGCGGTGGGAGAGTTTGAGAAAAAGGCCGCGCACAGCGACCTGCCCTCCGACGGCCTGGTGCTGGTACTGGACGACATTGCGTATGGGCTCTCTCTTGGCATGACCGCCAAATTCCCCCGCAACGCGATCGCGTTTAAGTGGGAGGATGAGCTGGCGCAGACGACCCTTTTGGGAATCGAGTGGAGCGCGAGCCGCACCGGCCGCATCAACCCGGTGGCCGTCTTTGATCCGGTGGAACTGGAGGGGACGACGGTCAAACGCGCTTCCGTCCATAACCTGAGCATGATCAATTCGCTTCAGCTTGGCATAGGGGATCAGATCACGGTTTACAAGGCCAATATGATCATCCCGCAGATCGCGGAGAACCTGACCCGCTCCGGCGGCATAAAGGCGCCGGAACAATGTCCGGTCTGCGGCGCGCCCACCAGGGTCCTTAAGGACAACGAATCCGAGTTTTTGTACTGTCCCAATGAGGAGTGTCCTGCCAAAAAGGTGCAGTCCTTTGTTCACTTCGTACAGCGCGGCGCCATGAACATCGACGGCCTGTCGGAGATGACGCTGGAAAAGCTGATCGATGAGGGACTGATCAAAAACTACGCGGATATCTATCACCTGAAGGATCACAAAGACGCCATCGAGAAGATGGACGGCTTTGGCGCAAGATCCTGCGAGAAGCTCCTTTCCGCGATCGAGACTTCCCGGGATACGACGCCGGAAAGGGTACTGTTCGCCATCGGCATACCCGGAATCGGGGAGGCCGGAGCCAGGGCGGTCTGTCAGTATTTTGACGGTGACATGGACCGGATCCGCCGTGCGGACCCGGAGACACTGGCACAGATCGAAGGGGTCGGCGGCAAGCTTGCCGCCAATATAAAGCAGTACTGGGACGACCCGCAGACCGCCGCGCAGTTCGACCGCCTGATGGAGGAGCTGCATCTTGAAACCGCAAAGGGCGCCGAGATGCCGCAGACGCTGGCGGGCAAGACAGTCGTGATCACCGGAAATCTCAAGCATTTTGAGAACCGCGGGCAGCTCCAGGAGCTGATCCGGCAAATGGGCGGAAAGGCGGCCGGCAGTGTTTCGGCAAAGACCGACTACCTCATCAACAACGACGCCTCTTCATCTTCCAACAAGAACAAAAAGGCGAGGGAACTGGGCATTCCTATCCTCACGGAAGATGATTTTTTAGAGATGATACACTATAATTCAGTCAGTAAGTAACATAAGGGAGTAGTACATCATGCCAATTAAAATTCAGAACGATCTGCCGGTCAAGGAGATCCTCGAGAAAGAAAACTTATTTGTCGTAGACGAGAACAGGGCGATCCATCAGGATATCCGCCCCCTGCAGCTCTGCATTCTCAACCTGATGCCCAAGAAGGAAGAGACGGAGCTTCAGCTTCTGCGAATGCTCTCGAACACTCCGCTGCAGATCGACGTGACTTTTATGCGCATGAGTACCCACAGGTCCCTCAATACCTCCATGTCCCACCTGCACAAGTTTTATTACACTTTTGACGAGCTCAGCGACAGGCGCTTTGACGGCCTGATCATCACCGGCGCGCCGGTGGAGAAGCTCGAGTACGAGGAGGTGGATTATTGGCCGGAGCTCTGCCGGATCTTTGCGTGGAGCAAGACCAATGTTACCAGCACGTTTCATATCTGCTGGGGCGCGCAGGCGGCTCTGTACTATCACTACGGCCTGAACAAGCGCCTTCTGGACAAAAAGCTCTTCGGCGTATTCTCACACAAGGTGCGCCACAGGAAGGAGCCCCTTGTCCGCGGCTTTGACGACTATTTTTTGATCCCGCACAGCCGCTATACGGAGGTGCCGGCAAAGCAGATCCATGCCTGCAAAGACCTCCGCATCCTCGCCGAGTCACAGGAGGCGGGCGTCCTGCTGTGCATGACCAAAGACGGCCGGCGCATTTTCATCATGGGACACGCGGAATACGACCGCAATACGCTGCGCGACGAGTATGCAAGGGACCGGAAAAAGGGACTGGACACGGCGCTGCCGCTCAACTATTTCCCTGATGATGACCCCTCGAACCAGCCGCTTCTGGAATGGCGGGCACACAGCTACCTCCTTTACAGCAACTGGCTCAATTATTATGTCTATCAGCTCACCCCTTACGATCTCAACGAGATTCACTGACTGGCCGGGAGAGCTTCCCCGTAAACGGCAACCAACAAACGGACGGATAAACTTATGGATGATGCAGCCAGAAACAAAATTGAGCGCCACTGTCTTAATGTTCTGTCAGGACAGAGGAAAGACGGCGACGCGTTTATGGATTCACCGACCTTTTACCTGAGCCGGGCGCCGCTGCGCGACAGGCTCTGGCTTTTGGTATTTCTTGAGGCGCTGATCGCCTCGGAAAATCAGTCGGAGGAATACTTTGAGATCGACTATGTGCTGGCGGTCAACGAATATCTGGTGCGCCGCTCGGACCTCTCCGTGCGGATGCTCAGCTCCTGGATCGCGGGCAGGCGATTCAGCTCCATGCAGGAAGTGACGGATTTCCTAAACGACCGCTACCGGACGACCTGCCAGTTCTTCAGGGACAACCAGCTTCTGTGCAGAAGGGAGTGGAGAAACCGCGCGGACCGGTACCGCGCGCTCTGGGCCTACGCCGTCTCGGCGTTGCAGGATATCCCGCAGGAGATCCGTCCCTACGATGAGCATCTGGGGGACCGGGGATTTCGCGAGAATCCGGTCGCCTATCTTCTGAGTATGCGCGAGGAGGAGCGCCTGCGCTACATAGCGCTCCTCTCCATCACGATCTATATCCATGAGGGCCGGGACCGGACAAATCCCGACCGCCCCCATAAGAGCTGCAGGGAGTTTGTGCGCGAGTTCGGCAATCTCCTCAACATGTATATCAAATATCCGGAGGATCCGGAGGTCCAGCCGCTCATGCTGATGGTCCACATGGACATGAACAGCCTGGATTTTCGCGATGACCGCAAAAGGAAGGCGTATTTCAACGATTATCTTCGCATGGTGGCCTACCTGTGGCACACCAACGCGGATGGCTGCCGCATGCAGATGATTGGGAACTGGGATGAGTACAGCACCTTTTTCAGCGATTTTCCGGCCAATCCCGATGAGCCGTTCATCTCTGATCTTTATCTGGACGAAGCAGTCCTGAATATCCCCGAATTTAAGGATGAGCCTCTCGGTTTCCTTCACTATCAGATGACGCGCAGCCAGTGCATCCATTTTCTCACGATGCTGTTTGCGTTTGATCAGGAGCCGGAAAAC
This sequence comes from uncultured Lachnospiraceae bacterium, assembly GCA_905235465.1. GTDB lineage: Bacteria > Bacillota > Clostridia > Lachnospirales > Lachnospiraceae > CAG-791. The sequence continues at coordinate 5,034 of CAJOLP010000057.1, forward strand.
GCCGCGCTCAGCGCTGTCGTTGCCGCGGACTGGATCATGGACCCCTCCGCGGAGACTTCCGCCCCGCTGGACAACTATTTCGGGTGGTCCGCCGGGACACAGGACGAGCGGGCCGGCCGGCTGGAGGCTTTGCTGGCGGAGAGGATCGGAATCTGGCGCCGCAACCTTCGAAACTGCCGCAGGATCGTAAAGGCGAACTGGAAGGGTTATGAGGCGGCTTACGGGCACGCGGCCGGCATAGAACCGCTTCCCGAAGAGCTCCTGCCTTATGAGGAACTGCTCACGGATCCCGACTTTGTAAGAGATCCCGTATCGCTCATCCGGCGCATGGACGCGTCGGGGGAGGCCGCCTTTATCGATTTCTGCGCCGCCTTAAACGGGAGAGACGCGCACGACGCGGCCCTGTTTGCGGACGCCATGCTCGTCTGGCTTGAGAACAGCAGAAATGACAGCGCCGTGCAGCAGATGCGGAGGGCCGGCGATTACAGCGGCCCCGCTTCCGGCGACGAGATGACGGCGCTGCGTGAATTCTTTGAGAAGGCCGCCGTATCCTTCAAGTTCAACTACGGCGGGTTCAGGGAAAAGGCAGTGAAGGAGCGCGGCACATACATGGAGGAGCTCACGCGCGTCCTTGACAGCAGCCGAGATTCTTCCTACGCGCGGGAATTTCGATCCTATCAGGAGATCATCCGCAACGAGGAATTCAAAAAGCACACCTGCGCTTATTTAAGGAGCCTTTCTCAGGTGCAGTGCGAGCGCTTTTTGATGTATCTGGCCGCCGCGACGGGAGCGGCGCCGCATGAGGCACTGCGCTTTGCGGTACTTTTTAAGAACATCCTTTTCTATCCCAATGACGGCCTGCGCCAGAAAGCCGATATCATGCTGGAGAAGTACAGCAGGACGGACGAGGAGCGGATGAAAAATATCCGGGAGCTGATCCTTGCCGCCGCCGGTGAAGCGGCAGCGCGCGGAGATAAGGATATAGCCCTCGAAAGGGAGTGGGCGGCCTATGACGACGCGTACAGAAGGCACCAGGACCGGCAGAAAAAGAATCACTGGGAGCTGAATGAGCGCAATGTGGAGCGCCTGTTTCGCTTTGTGCGCACGGGTTCTTTAGAGCCCAGCGCCATGATGCCCCAGGATAAGGGTGCCGTCACCGTAAAGCTCCTGGGAGATGAGAAGCCTTTGGTGCTTCGCTTTAAGGATATCGCGCTCAACAGCGAGCGCCTTTACAGCGAGCAGACAGGGGAGATCCTGCGCTACATGCTCGGGCAGCTTGAGATCATCCATCTGCGGGAGGAGAACCGTTCCGGAAGGACCTACCCGGTGACTTATAAGGCGGATATGCTCCGCGTCAGGAGAGGCGCTTACGGCGAAAAGACTGCCTGGACCGATTCCGAGAACATCGTGTGCGAACTTCTGTATATGGCGGTGGGCGCGGAACTTTTGCCGCCGCTTCACCAGAGCGCAAACAAGCGCACCGGGGAGGTGACGCTGATGATCTCTCCCCGCGAGTCCGGCGCGGACAAAATCGAGGTGGTAAAGAGCAGCTGACGATTGTTCCTCTTTCTGAACAGCACCGGCATTGTACACTCAAAAAAACAATCCTGCGTTTACATGTTTGTCATTAAAAACCTATAATATTCTCAGGGGTATGCCAGGGGTACGGCAAAGATTTACGATGTATGGAGGATTGGAGGTAACAATGTCTGGAAAAGATCCGGAGTTGTCTCAGCTGGGCGACGAGCTTAGCCGCGCGAGAGCGGCGTACACGGAAGCAAAACTGGTTACGGACGGTGCCAAAGAGCATCTCAATGCGACCGGCGACCAGATTCAGGAATATAATGTTCAGATCGCGGACCTCAAAAAGTCAGTGGATCTGGAATATGATCAGATGCGCGCGCTCAAGGCCGAAGGGGACCGGGAAGGCGCGGAAGAGCACAGACGCAGCGCGCAGGCGCTTCAGGAAGCGCTCAGCGCCAAATACGAGGAAAAGAAGCAGTGTTTCGCAAGGCTTGACGAGGCGCGGGCAGCGTTCAACGTGGCGCTGGACGGGCAGAAGGCACTCCGGGACGAGATGCAGGCCGCATGGGACAAGTTTAACCAAAGGCTTGAGTACCTCAAGGCGCAGAACGAAATAGAGCGGGCCAAGTGGCTCGAGACGACCTGTAAAGAGTGCGGGAAAAAGATCCGCTATCACAAGGACCGCAAGAAGGCCCCTGTCCTTTGCCGGGAATGTTATGAAAAGGATAAGGTAAACTGGGAAGACAGACAGTGCGCCCGCTGCGGCGCCGATTTCAGGATCAATATTAACTGGGAACACATCCCCTCGATCTGTCCAGACTGCCGCAAAAAGCTGGCGGAGGAGAAAGAGCGCAGGGCCATGCAGGAACGGGATGAGGAAAATCAGACCGCTCCCGAGGAGCGCGTGAGCTGATGGTGTGAAAAGCAGCTATATGAGGCAGGGCCGTTTATGGCCGTGCCTCTTATTCATTTTCACAACAAAACAGGAACTCGCGAAAGAAAGGTTGTTCAATACCACAAATTACAAATACGTGCCGAAATGATAAAATATTTTTAGTTTAGAAATGGAGGACTGCGATGGGCGGATTTTTTGGAGCGGCATTACGCGAAGATGTTACATTTGACCTGTTTTACGGCACGGATTATCATTCCCATCTTGG
>CAJOLP010000058.1 GCA_905235465.1 uncultured Lachnospiraceae bacterium
GGTGCAGCTTTGGCACTACTATACTTTTCCGCTCTACAGTATCGGGCTGAATCTCCTGGTCATGCCCCTGATGAGCGCCGTCATGATCGCCGGCATTGCTGCGCTGGGCATCTATATGCTGCCGGGCGGCACAGCGGTTTCCGTTCTCATCGGACGAATCGCACAGATGATCCTGCAGCTGTATGAACTGATGTGCGCCGCCGCGGAAAAGCTTCCCTTCCACACGCTGATTCCGGGGAGACCGCCGGTCATTGCGGTCGCGCTGTATTTGGCCCTTCTGGCAGCGGCCGCAGCCATCAGAGCCCTGAGTGACGCAAGGAGAAACGGGGTGATTCAAGGCAGGAGAGAGACAGAATATGTGGAGAGGACCCAGATCAGCCTCAAGGGGCGGCTGTTTGGGTACAGAACGGCCGCGGCGCAGGCAGTCATCATCGGCGCCGCTGTCCTGATCCTTATGTGCGTCCGCTTTCGCGCGCCCTTTTCCATGTATATGCTGGATGTGGGGCAGGGGGACGGACTCTTTGTGGAGGCCGGCCGCGGCAGGGATCACGTGAGGATCCTGGTGGACGGCGGCAGTTCCGACAGATCAAATGTCGGGAAATACACTGTGAAGCCGTTTCTCAAGTACCACGGCGCGGGTTACATCGATCTGGCTGTGCTCACCCACGAGGACTATGATCACTGCAGCGGGCTGATCGAGCTTCTTAAGGAGAGCGGAAACGCGGGGGAGATCACCGTGGGGCGTCTTGTCCTGCCCGATGTGGAGGAGAGCGGAAAGGGAGACCGGTTCAGGGAGATCGAAGAGATCGCGGCGAGCCGGGGGATCCCCATTTTATATATGAGCAGGGGACAGATGCTGCGCTTCGGGGATCTGGATCTTTACTGCCTGCATCCGGCACCGGACGCGGACTATGAGGACAGCAATGAAAACTCGCTGACACTGCTGGTGCGGGACCGGTCCTTTTCAGCGCTCCTTACCGGCGACCTGGAGGGACAGGGAGAGGCTGACTTCATGCAGTATTTTGACAGCGGCGGCGCGGCCGCGCGCCGGGACGGACAGGAAGCGCCGGGAAAGATCGATGTGTTGAAAGTGGCGCATCACGGCAGCAAATTTGCGACCGGTGAGGAGTTCCTCAAAAGGTTCGATCCGGACGTCTCACTGATCTCCTGCGGCGCCAACAACCGGTACGGGCATCCTGCGCCGGAGCTTTTAGAGCGCCTTGAAGAGTCGGGAACAAGGATCTATGACACGAGAATGGACGGCCAGATCACGATCACAATGAGAGGAGATCAGTACCGCGTGCGGACAAAGAAACGGGAAAGCAGATAATGTGTGATCGAATGGACTTCCGAGGGGAAGTTCTAAGGCCTGCGGGCGGTCAAATTTAGAGTTGCACAAAGAAAATCTATGTGATATACTCTCAAATGTTGACGGGAAAACCTTTGCGGTCAACGCCCAATAGGGGAATCATACAATGGCAGTATCACGGTCTCCAAAACCGTTCATGGGGGTTCGAATCCCTCTTCCCCTGCTTACTTTACCAAATGCCATCTTACAACCAAGTAAGGTGGTATTTTCTTTTTGTATTTAACTTAATCACCTCAACTTTCCCGGTTTGCATGGACTTTTACAAAACCTATGGTATAATTCGGGTGAAATATCACATGTTGTTCTATAGGAGGTAATCGCACAACAAATGAGTATAGTCAGAAGGATCTATGTGGAGAAAAAAGAGCCTTATGCTGTCGGAGCGAAGCAGCTCAAGGAGGATCTGATCGGATTTTTGGGCCTGACGGGACTTACGGATGTCCGAAAGCTCATACGCTATGATGTGGAAAATATATCCGATGAGGTCTTTGAGGCGGCCTGCAGGACTGTATTTTCCGAGCCGCCCGTGGATGTTCTCTACCGCGAGGAGATAGAGATCCCCGGGGGCGCCAAAGTCTTCAGCGTAGAGGCGCTGCCGGGTCAGTTCGACCAGCGCGCGGACAGCGCGGTGCAGTGTGTGCAGTTCCTCAATGAGAACGAGGATCCGGTGATCACGACGGCGGAGACTTATATTCTGATCGGCGATATCACCGACGAGGACCTTCAAAAGGTTAAAAGTTATGTGATCAACCCCGTAGATTCCAGGGAGACCGGCCTTGAGAAACCGGCCACCCTGAAGGCGCAGTATCCCGAGGCGGCGGACGTAAAGGTACTGGAAGGTTTTACCTCCCTTTATGAGGACGACCTGCAGAGTCTGTACGATTCTCTGGGCCTGGCCATGACGTTCAACGATTTTCTCTTTATCCAGGAGTATTTTGCCGGTAAGGAGCACAGGGATCCCACCATCACCGAGATCCGCGTGCTGGACACCTACTGGTCCGATCACTGCCGCCACACCACTTTCTCGACAGAGCTGCGGGATGTGGAGTTCGAGGACGGCTTCTACAGGGATCCCATCGAGACGACTTATTTAAGTTATCTGGACACCAGAAATGATCTGTATGCCAACAGAAAGGACAAGCCCGTCTGCCTGATGGATCTTGCCATCATGGGCATGAAGAAGCTCAAGGCGGACGGCAAGCTCACCGACCAGGAGGAGTCGGACGAGAACAACGCCTGCTCTGTGGTCGTACCCGTTGAGGTCGACTACGGCAAGGGGCCGGAGATCGAGGAGTGGCTGGTCTTTTTCAAAAATGAGACCCACAATCACCCCACAGAGATCGAGCCCTTCGGCGGCGCGGCCACCTGTCTTGGCGGCGCGATCCGCGACCCGCTCTCGGGAAGGGGCTATGTCTATCAGGCGATGCGCGTGACCGGCGCGGCGGATCCCACCGTACCTGTCGCGGAGACGCTCCACAATAAACTGCCGCAGAAGAAGCTGTGCATCGGCGCGGCGGAAGGGTATTCCAGCTACGGCAACCAGATCGGTCTGGCCACCGGTCATGTGAGAGAGATCTATCATCCGGGTTATGTGGCAAAGCGCATGGAGATCGGCGCGGTCATGGGCGCCGCTGCCAGAAAAAACGTTAAGCGCGAGAACAGTGATCCCGGCGATATCATCATCCTTCTGGGCGGCAGAACCGGGCGCGACGGCATGGGCGGCGCGACGGGTTCCTCCAAGGCGCACAATGATCAGTCCCTGACGGAGTGCGGCGCGGAGGTACAGAAAGGTAATGCCCCTACGGAGCGAAAGCTTCAGAGGCTTTTCCGCAGACCGGAGGTGGCCTCCATCATCAAGAAATGCAACGATTTCGGCGCGGGCGGCGTCTCTGTCGCCATCGGCGAGCTCGCGGACGGGCTCAAGGTCGATCTGGACCTGGTGCCCAAAAAATATGAGGGCCTTGACGGCACGGAGCTGGCGATCTCCGAATCCCAGGAGCGCATGGCTGTCGTCGTGGCGCCTGAGGACAAAGAACAGTTCCTGGCCTATGCGGCCGAGGAAAACCTCGAGGCGACGCCTGTCGCGGTGGTGACTAAGGAGCCCAGGCTCGTCCTTAACTGGCGCGGCAAGCCCATCGTGGATATTGCCAGATCCTTCCTCAACACGAACGGCGCGCATCAGGAGACGGAAGTCAAAGTACTGATGCCCTCCATCGATGACAATTACTTCAACCGGTTTGCATGCGCGGGCGTGCAGGAGCGCCTTGGCGGGCATCCCAGTGATGAGCTCACGGGAGAGGATTTCGCGTATTCCCTCAAGGAGACGCTTTCCGACCTCAACGTCTGCTCACAGAAGGGCCTTGTGGAGATGTTTGACGCCTCCATCGGCGCGGGCACCGTGGATATGCCCTATGGCGGCCGCACGCAGCTGACACAGACCCAGACAATGATCGCCAAACTTCCCGTACTGGGCGGAAAGACGGATGTGGTGACGATGATGAGCTATGGCTTCGATCCGTATCTCAGCTCCTGGAGCCCCTACCACGGCGCGGTCTACGCGGTGACGGAGTCGCTCTCCAAGATCGTGGCGGCCGGCGGCGATTTCAGGAAGAGTCATCTCACATTCCAGGAGTATTTTGGCAGAATGTCCTCCGAGCCCACACGCTGGAGCCAGCCCTTCTCGGCCCTTCTGGGCGCCTACGACGCGCAGATCGGCTACGGCATCGCCAGCATCGGCGGCAAGGACAGCATGTCCGGCACATTCAATGAGATCGACGTCCCCCCGACGCTCGTCTCCTTTGCCGTGGACGTGGCGGATATTTCCAATGTCATCACGCCTGAGTTTAAGAAGGCCGGCGACAGGATCGTGCATATCGCGCTGGAGCGCGACGTCTATGACATCCCCGTCTATGAGGATGTGATGGGGATCTATGATATGGTCACCGCGATGATGCGGAAAGGCAAGGTGAAAGCCGCCGCCGCAGTGGACTGCTACGGCATTGCCGCGGCCGTCTCCAAGATGGCATTCGGCAACCTGCTGGGCGTTCAGTTCGAGGATCAATACAGGCTCAAGCACATGTTCCGCAACAGGGTCGGCGATCTGATCCTGGAGATGGATCAGGACTGCGAGGAGACACTGAAGAAATACGTGCCCGATTTCTACGAGATCATCGGCACACTGACCGAGGGCGGAAAGGATGCCGCCATCTCATGGCGCGGCACGCAGTTCCCGCTGGAAGGGGCGCTCAGCCTCTGGAAGGCGCCGCTGGAAAAGGTGTTCCCCACCAAGGCCTATCAGGGTTCGGAGCAGGTGGAGTCCCCGCTGTACGATCTGGGGCGCGTCGCTGTGTGCAGCCACAAGATAGCGCGGCCCACAGTATTTATACCGGTATTCCCCGGCACCAACTGCGAGTACGATACGGCCGCGGCCTTTGAAAAGGCGGGCGCGAAGACGGTGACCAAGGTCTTCAGGAACCTTTCCGCGGAGGATATACGCGAGAGCGTGGAAGAGTTCGCGAAGGGGATCCGCGAGGCGCAGATCCTGATGTTCCCGGGCGGCTTCTCGGCAGGCGACGAGCCGGACGGCAGCGCGAAGTTCTTCGCCACTGCTTTCAGGAACGAATTGATCGAGGAAGCGGTGGATGATCTTTTGCATAACCGCGACGGACTGGCGCTGGGCATCTGCAACGGATTCCAGGCGCTGATCAAGCTGGGCCTTGTGCCGAACGGCGAGATCACGGGCCAGACGGAGGATTCCCCGACCCTGACATACAATACCATCGGCCGCCATATTTCCAAGATGGCCTACACCAAGGTGGTCACCAACAAGTCCCCCTGGCTTGCGGGCGCGGAGCTCGGCGGCGTGTATACGAACCCTGCCTCCCACGGGGAGGGGCGCTTTGTGGCGTCGAAGGAATGGATCGACAAGCTCTTTAAGAACGGCCAGGTGGCGACGCAGTACTGCGACCCGGAAGGCAATGTGACCATGGATGAGGAGTGGAACATCAACGGTTCCTTTGCCGCGATCGAGGGCATCACTTCGCCGGACGGCCGTATTTTAGGCAAGATGGCGCACTGCGAGCGCAAGGGGAGCGGTGTCAACCTCAACATCTACGGCGAGCAGGATATGAAGCTGTTCGAGAGCGGTGTGCGGTATTTTCAGTGATTTTAAGTGATCGGCAGGCGTATGCTGCCGGAACCGGAAGATGAAAGAGAATTACAGTAAGCGGACGCAGGAAATATTGGAGGGCGCGCGGGCTGAGGGCCGTGTGCCCCGGCTCCTTCTGCACAGCTGCTGCGCGCCATGTTCCAGCCACTGTCTGGAATATCTGCGCGAGTACATGGATATCACTGTCTTTTATTACAATCCGAATATAACCGCGGACAGTGAATACTATTACAGGCTTGAGGAGGAGAAGCGCCTGATCGAGGCCTTAAACCGGCAGGTGCTGGAGCAGGACTTTGCGGGCATGCACTCCACGGAAGCGGCAAGGCCGATCAGGATCATGGAGTCCGTCTATGAGCCGGAGGTCTATCTGAAGGCTGTTAAGGGATATGAGGACTGCCCGGAGGGGGGCGATCGCTGTACGATATGCTTTGCCCTCCGGCTGGAGGCGGCCGCCAAAGCGGCTGCAAGTATCGGCGCGGACTACTTTACGACGACGCTCACCATCAGCCCCTTAAAGGACGCGGAGCGGCTCAACCGCATCGGCGCCGGGATGGGCGAAAAATACGGCGTCCCGTTTCTGCCCTCCGATTTTAAAAAGAAGGACGGGTACAAGCGGTCCATCGAGCTGTCAGGGCAGTTTGGACTTTACAGGCAAAATTACTGCGGATGTGTATTTTCAAAGGGCGGCGCATGAGGCCGCCGGTCACGCGCTTTTGTTTATTTTTACATAAAGCGCGTTTTTTTGGTATGATGATGGGCAGCATATACTAAGAGAGAAGTCAGCAGCATTACGGAGGTAACAGGAGAGTGGAGAAGTTTCTGACATGCATTTCCAAAGAGGTGGAGGATGCTTTTGAAAAGGCGGGCTACGACAGGAAGCTGGGAAAGGTGACGGTGTCCAACAGGCCCGATCTCTGCGAGTATCAGTGCAACGGAGCCATGGCCGGCGCGAAAAAGTATCACAAGGCGCCGATCATGATTGCTGAGGATGTGGCCGCGCAGCTTGCGGACTCCAAGGTTTTTGAGACCGTTTCCGCGGTCAAACCGGGATTTTTGAATCTGGATCTGCAGGGTGAGTTTATTAAAGACTATCTGAACGGGATGCGCGATGCGGAGCGCTTCGGGATGGAGACGCCGGGGAAACCCGAAAAGATCATCATGGATTACGGCGGACCGAACGTGGCCAAGCCCCTTCACGTGGGACATCTGCGCAGCGCGGTGATCGGCGAGTCCATCAAGAGGATCGCCCGCTATCACGGAGAGGATGTCATCGGCGATATCCATCTGGGCGACTGGGGACTGCAGATGGGCCTGGTGATCACGGAGGTCAAACACAGACAGCCGGATCTTCCGTATTTTGACGAGTCCTTTGAGGGAGAATACCCCGCAAAGGCCCCCTTTACCGTACAGGAACTGGAAGAGATCTACCCGACGGCCAGCCGCAAGTCCAAGGAGGACCCGGCATATTACGCCGAGGCCATGGCCAACACGCACAAGCTCCAGGAGGGCGATCCGGGACTTCGCGCGCTGTGGGACAAGATCATGGAAGTGTCCATCGCGGACATGAAGAAAAACTACGAGAATCTGGATGTGGACTTTGACCTGTGGTGGGGTGAATCGACGGTCAACGACGTCATCCCGGAAATGGTGGAGGAGATGAAGGCCTCCGGCATGGCGCACGAATCGGACGGCGCGCTGGTGGTGGACGTCAGCGAGGCGTCGGACACAAGGGAGATCCCTCCCTGCATCATCCTCAAATCAGACGGAGCCGCCCTCTACACGACCACGGATCTGGCGACCATCCGGGAGAGGGAGCGTCTGTATCATCCGGACAAATATATCTATATTACCGACAAGCGGCAGGAGCTGCATTTCAATCAGGTCTTTAGGACAGCGAGAAAATGCGGGCTTCTTCCCAAAGACACGGAGCTGGTGCATATCGGCTTCGGCACGATGAACGGCGCGGACGGAAAGCCCTTTAAGACCAGAGAGGGCGGCGTCATGAAGCTCTCCACGCTGATCCATGACATTCAGGAAGAGATGCGCGGCAAGATCGCGGCCAATCCCGAGATCCC
>CAJOLP010000059.1 GCA_905235465.1 uncultured Lachnospiraceae bacterium
CCCCTTCCCCATTGAATTGTCTGAAAACTTATGCTATTATTTGATTTCCCCAAACTATTATTTGACGTACACGGAGAATAAGCATATAATGGCTTTATTTTAAGGATATGAGAAATCCATTGTGAGACATTGTTAAGAGGAAACATCATGACGGATGAAATGGGAAAAGCGGCATTTAATGGTTTTGATGCCGGCAAGATGGAAGATATCGAGGAATATATCAGTCCGGAGAAGCTTCATGATGAACTGATCGATCGTGTTCGCCGGTATCATCCTTCCGATGATTTATCCATGATTGAAAAGGGCTATGAGATCGCGAAGAAGGCGCATGAGGGCCAGCTTCGCAAATCCGGAGAGCCCTATATTATCCATCCCCTCTATGTGGCGATCATTCTCTCAGACCTGGAGATGGACAAGGAGACCATTACAGCGGGACTGCTTCACGATGTGGTGGAAGACACCATTATGACAAAGGAGCAGATCGAGAAGGAGTTCGGTGCGGAAGTGGCGCTTTTAGTGGACGGCGTCACCAAACTGGAAAAGCTCAAACTTTCGGGCGATTATCAGGACAAGACCTCTGTTCAGCAGGAGGAGCAGGCGCGCAATCTCAGAAAGATGTTCATGGCCATGGCCAAGGATATCCGCGTCATTTTGATCAAGCTTGCGGACCGCCTGCACAACATGCGAACGCTTGGGCACATGCCCCCGGAAAAGCAGCGCCGCATCGCGCAGGAAACGCTGGACATCTATTCACCTATCGCAGCCAGGCTCGGCATCTCCCGCATCAAGGTAGAGCTGGATGACCTGTCACTCAAATATCTGCAGCCGGACGTCTATTACGACCTTGTGGAGAAGGTCGCCCAGCGCAAATCGGAGCGCGAAAAGCTCGTGGAGGAGATCGCGCTTGAGGTCCGCAGCCACATGGCGGAAGCGGGCATCGAAGGTGTCGTGGACGGCCGGGTCAAGCATTTCTTCAGTATTTACAGGAAGATGGTCAAACAGAACAAGACCATAGATCAGATCTATGATCTCTTCGCTGTGCGCATCATTGTGGATTCGGTGCGGGACTGTTACGCCGCGCTGGGCATGATCCACACGATGTACAAGCCTATCCCGGGCCGCTTTAAAGATTATATCGCGATGCCCAAGGCAAATATGTACCAGTCGCTGCACACGACCCTGATCGGTCCCAACGGCGTTCCTTTTGAGATCCAGATCCGCACCTATGAGATGCACCGCAATGCCGAGTACGGTATCGCTGCGCACTGGAAATACAAGGAAGCTTCTGACGGCAAACACGTGGAGGAAAAAGAAGAGGAGAAACTGGCATGGCTTAGGCAGATCCTCGAGTGGCAGCAGGATATGTCCGACAACAGGGAGTTCATGGATATCCTCAAGAGCGACCTGGACCTTTTCTCGGACAGCGTGTACTGTTTTACCCCCCGCGGGGAAGTAAAGACTTTGCCGGCGGGCTCCACGCCCATCGACTTTGCCTATTCGATCCATTCCGCGGTGGGCAACCGCATGATCGGCGCCAAAGTAAACGGCAAGATCGTCAACATTGACTATCAGCTCCGCAACGGCGACCAGGTGGACATACTGACCTCATCCAATTCCAAGGGGCCGAGTCTGGACTGGCTGAACATCGCGCGAAGCGCCTCCACCCGCAACAAGATCAATCAGTATTTCAGGCGGGAGATGAAGGAGGAGAATATCGTCACCGGCAAGGAGCTCTTGGCTTCCTATGCCAAGTCCAAGGGCATTGTTCTCACTGAACTTTTAAAACCCGAGTATGAGCATGCCGTGCTTCGCAAATACGGCTTCCGCGACTGGGACGCGATCCTGGCGGCGGTGGGACACGGCGGACTAAAAGAGGGGCAGATCGTCAACAAACTCAAGGAGCTGTTTGACGAGGACCATCAGATGGAAATGACCGACGAGGAAGTGATCCGCGAGATCTCCCGCAATCACCCCCAGGATCATTCCAAAGGACATGGCTCCGTCGTTGTCAAGGGTATTTCGGGCGTGGCCGTCCGATTTTCAAAGTGCTGCAATCCGGTGCCCGGCGATGAGATCGTCGGTTTTGTGACCCGGGGAAGAGGCGTGTCGATCCACCGCGCGGACTGCGTCAATGTCAAGAACGTGCGGCCCGATTCCAAAGCGAGGATCATCGAGGCCTCATGGGCTGAACCTGTTAAAGGCGAACAGAGCGAGAGCTTCATGAGCGGCATCAGCATTTACGCCAATGACCGGGCGGGCCTTCTCAATGAGGTGACCAAGACTTTCTCGGAGCGCAATATTAACCTCCTGAAAGTCAGTACTTCTACCAGTAAGCACGGCATCGCCACCATCTATCTCGGATTTGAGGTGCACAGCATTGACGAGCTCGAGGAGATCGCGCAGCGCATGCAGAGCATTCAGGGCGTGCAGGCCGTAAAGCGCGCGAACGGATAACGGAGGATCTTATGGGAAAAATAGTGGTTGGCTGCTATGTCGTCGGCATGGTGCAGACGAATTTTTACTATATCCACAGAGAGGAGAGCAAGGAGACCGTCGTATTCGATCCCGGCGATTTCGGGAAGGAGCTGTACGACGAGCTCACAAAGCAGGGTCTTGAGATCAAGGCTATCTTCCTCACACACGGTCATTTCGATCACATCCAGGGTGTGGAGGCGCTCCGTGAGGCATCCGGCGCGCCGGTCTATGCGAGCGAAGAGGAGCGGGAATTCCTTCTGGATCCCGAGCTCAATCATTCCGCGCTCTACGGCAGGCCCTGCACTGTGACCGCGGATCATTATCTGCGCGATGGAGAGGAAGTGACAGTCGCTGACATCACGCTCCGGATGCTCTCTACGCCGGGGCATACCATCGGCAGCTGCTGTTACTACATTGATGACGGCGAAAATGCCCACTACCTGTTCAGCGGCGACACGCTGTTCCTGGAATCCGTGGGGCGCACGGATCTTCCGACGGGCAGTATGTCCGCGCTGGTTCAGTCGATCCGCAGCAAACTTTTTGTGCTTCCGGATGACACGCAGGTCTTTACGGGCCACGGCGGATTTACCTCCATAGGGTACGAAAAAGAGCACAATTATTTTGTCTGAGCGGCATCGCATATTGATATTCCGAAAAAATACGGATAATATTATGATCATTGCACAAGTGAACAGGGACCTTTACCGGTATGAGATCCATTCTCTGCTCAAGGCTTTCTATCCCGAGGAAGAAGTGAAGGTCTTTGTAGGGGAGCCGGACCGCAAAAAATATCCGGATCCCACGTTTATAAACATAGAGTACTTGCCCGATAAAATACTGCTGACCCTTGGACCCGGTACAGAGAGCGGGACGGCGGTCGCTGTGAAGAGTGGAGACGATGCTGCGCGTTTTGACGAGAAGAGCCCTGCATGCAAGGGCGCGCTCAAGCACGCGCTGTACGACCTTTTGCGGGAGCACACGGGCAGATCCCTCCCCTGGGGGGAACTCATCGGGATAAGGCCCACCAAAATAGCGATGAACCGGATCCTGTCAGGAGAGAGTGCGCGGGACACCGCCCGGTACATGGAGGAGGAATTCAGGGTCACGCCCGAAAAGGCGGATCTGGCCGTCTCCATCGCCCAAAGGGAGCGGGAGATCCTTTCGAATATTCACTACGAGAACGGCTACAGCCTGTATGTCGGCATTCCGTTTTGCCCGACTACATGCCTTTACTGTTCTTTTACCTCCTTCCCGCTGGCCTTATGGAAGGATCAGGTGGACACCTATCTTGACACGCTGGAGCGCGAGATGGCTGCCTCCGCGCAGCTTATGCGGGGCAAAATACTCGATACGATCTATATTGGCGGCGGCACACCCACAACACTGATGCCGGCGCAGCTGGACAGGCTGATGGACATGATTCATCAGTATTTTGATGTGGGCTCCGTTCAGGAACTGACCGTGGAAGCCGGCCGCCCGGACAGCATTACAAGAGACAAACTGCGGGTGCTGAAAAAGAGCGGCATAACCCGGATCAGCGTCAATCCGCAGTCGATGTGCGACGAGACGCTCAAAAGGATCGGCAGGGGACACACCGCGGCGCAGACACAAGAGGCTTTCCGTCTGGCCCGTGAAGAGGGATTTGACAATATCAACATGGATATCATCCTTGGCCTTCCCGAGGAAGGGGAGGAGCACGTCGCCTATACGCTCTCGCGCATCGAGGAGCTGGGGCCGGACGATCTGACGGTCCACTCCCTGGCAGTCAAGAGAGGTTCAAGGCTGCAGAAATGGATCGAGACCAACGGGTTTTCCTCCATCCGCAATACGGACGCCTGTATGTCCATGGCCGCCCGGTCGGCAGAGCGTATGGGGATGACACCCTATTATCTTTACCGGCAAAAAAACATGTCCGGGAACTTTGAAAATGTCGGCTACGCGCGGCCTGAGAGCGCGGGCATCTACAACATCCTGATCATGGAAGAGAAGCAGTCGATCCTTGCGCTGGGGCCCGGCGGTATTTCCAAGGGCGTATTCCCGGGCGGCCGGATCGAGCGGAGCGACAACTGCAAGGATGTGCGGACCTATCTGGATAACATTGATGAGATGATCGAGCGCAAACAGCGCCTGTTTCAATCATAGTAACTTGTAAATTTTAAGAGGTAACTTATGGCAGCAGCACGGAAACGCAAACAGAATCTTGTCATCGTCGAGTCACCCGCAAAGGTCAAGACGATCAAGAAATTTCTGGGATCCAACTACGACGTCGCGGCGAGCTACGGTCACGTCCGTGACCTTCCCAAGAGCCGCATGGGCATCGACGTCGAGAATGATTATGAGCCCAAATACATCACGATCAGAGGAAAAGGAGATCTCCTGGCAGAGCTCCGCAAAAAGGCGAAGAAAGCGGACAGGATCTATCTCGCGACGGACCCGGACCGCGAGGGGGAGGCCATTTCCTGGCATCTGATCGCGGCGCTTCATCTGGACGAGATCAAGGACAAGGAGATTCACCGCATCGCCTTCAACGAGATCACCAAAAAGGCCGTCACAGAGGCCATAAAACACCCGCGTGACATCGATATGAATCTGGTGGACGCGCAGCAGGCCAGACGTGTTCTGGACAGGACAGTGGGATACAGGATCTCCCCTCTTTTGTGGGAGAAGGTAAAGCGAGGACTCTCCGCAGGGCGCGTGCAATCTGTTGCGCTGCGCATGATCGCGGACAGGGAAGAGGAGATCAGCTCCTTTATCCCGCAGGAATACTGGACGCTGGATGCGCTCCTTGACGCTGATGACAGAACAGAGCCTTATATCGTTCATTATTACGGCGCGCTTGTGCCGGGGAGCGACACAAAGGCGGAGAAGGCCGAGCTGAACAGCCGCGGGGATGTGGACAAAATACTCTCCGAGCTGGAGGGGGCTTCCTTTACCGTCAGCGAAATACGGCATTCGGAGAGGACGAGAAAAGCGCCTCTGCCCTTTACAACATCAACGATCCAGCAGGAGGCGAGCCGCACGCTCAATTTTTCTCCATCCAAGACAATGCGCGTCGCCCAGCAGCTTTATGAGGGCGTGGAGATCAAGGGGGCCGGAACGGTCGCTCTCATCACGTATCTGAGAACGGACAGCACCAGGATCTCGGATGAGGCGCAGAGCGCCGCAGAGGCCTATATAAAGGACAATTACGGTGAGGAATATCTCTGTGCCCCCAAGAAGGCAGACGGGCCCTCACAAAAGATCCAGGACGCGCACGAGGCGATCAGGCCCACAGACCTGGCCAACGATCCCGCAAAGATCAAGGACTCCCTTTCCCGCGATCAGCTTCGCCTCTATCAGCTGATCTGGAAGAGATTTCTGGCCAGCCGCATGACCCCCGCGCGCTATGAGGTGACGCAGGCCAGGATCACGGCGGGCGGACATCTCTTTACCGTGTCCGATTCGCGAAGAGTCTTCGACGGCTATCAGAAGATCTATACGAATGAGGAGGCCGAGGAGAAGTCGGACGGAACGACGGGCGGCCTTAAGGAAGACAGCAAACTGACGCTGAACGAGTACAAACCGGTACAGCACTTCACGCAGCCCGCGCCGCACTATACGGAGGCTTCGCTCGTCAGAGCGCTGGAGGAGCAGGGCATAGGGCGCCCCAGCACATACGCGCCGACGATCTCCACGATCCTTGGCAGGCACTATATCGTGCGGGAGGATAAGAACCTCTATCTCACGGAGCTGGGTGAAGTCGTCAACAATATGATGAAATCGGCATTTCCGCAGATTGTGGATCCGACCTTCACCGCCAACATGGAAAGCCTTCTGGACGGTGTCGCCGACGGGACGGTCAAGTGGAAGACTGTGATCGAGAATTTCTATCCCGATCTGGATGAGGCGGTCAAACAGGCGGAGAAGGATCTGGAAAATGTCACCATCGCCGATGAGGAGACGGATGAGATCTGCGAGAACTGCGGAA
The DNA here is from genome assembly GCA_905235465.1 of uncultured Lachnospiraceae bacterium. Classification (GTDB taxonomy): domain Bacteria; phylum Bacillota; class Clostridia; order Lachnospirales; family Lachnospiraceae; genus CAG-791. The sequence continues at coordinate 6,443 of CAJOLP010000059.1, forward strand.
GACATCTCGTTATCAAATACGGCCCTCACGGGAAGTTCCTGGCCTGCCCCGGGTTCCCGGAGTGTCACAACACGAAGCCCTATTTTGAAAAGATCGGCGTCACCTGCCCCAAGTGCGGCAAGGATGTGGTGATCAAAAAGACCAAAAAGGGCAGAAAATATTACGGGTGCATGGGAAATCCGGAGTGCGACTTCATGACCTGGCAGAAGCCCTCCGCGAAGAGATGCCCCCAATGCGGCGGCGTGATGCTCGAAAAGGGCAGAAAGCTGGTCTGCATGGACAATGAATGCGGGTATATGGAAAACAGGGATGATTGAGAAAGGCAAGGTGTCACATTGAAGGGCTCCTCAAAAGTCAATAATGTAAAGCTTCTGGATAATACCAGAAAAATAGAGAAACTTCTCCACAATAACGCGGCGGGCAAAGTTGTCTTCAGCGACATATGCACCGTCATGAGCGATATCCTGGATTCCAATATTTTAGTGATCAGCAAAAAGGGGAAGGTTCTGGGATTTGCCGAGGCGAAGGGTGTGCCCGCGCTGACCGAATATATTCGGCACGAGATCGGTACATTCATCGACCCGGCCCTCAACGACAGACTCCTGGACGTCCTCTCCACCAACGAGAACGTGAACCTGAGCACGCTGGGTTTTGAGCAGGATGAGGACCGCGAGAACAGGGGGATCATCGCCCCCATCGAGATCGCGGGAGAACGGCTGGGCACTGTGTTTCTGTATCGAAATACGCAGAACTACGGGATCGATGACATCATCCTGTGCGAGTACGGTACGACCGTGGTGGGCCTTGAGATGCTCCGCGCGGTCACAGAGGAGACGGCCGAGGAGAACCGCAAGATCAGCGTCGTGAAATCCGCCATCGGCACGCTCAGTTATACGGAGATGCACGCCATCGTGCATATTTTTGACGAGCTTGGCGGCGCGGAGGGGATCCTTGTAGCCAGCAAGATCGCCGACAAGGCCGGCATCACGCGGAGCGTCGTGGTCAACGCGCTCAGGAAATTTGAGTCCGCGGGCGTTATTGAGTCCCGTTCCTCGGGCATGAAGGGCACCTATATCAAAGTCCTCAACGACGCGATCTACGGCGAACTGGAGGATCTCAAAAGACAGGTG
>CAJOLP010000060.1 GCA_905235465.1 uncultured Lachnospiraceae bacterium
TTTACTGAAGGCGGGCCAGCGCGGCTTCCATGCGGTCCGCGGCCTGCGTCAGGGCTTCCATGGAGGCGGCGTAGGAGATGCGGAGCCGGCCGGGCGCCCGATAATCCGTGCCGGGCATCGCCGCGACGTTTCCCTCCTCAAGGAGGTATTCGCAAAGCGAAGTGTCATCGCGGATGACGAAGTCCCCATATCTTGTGCCAAAGTAGGCGCGCACGTCAAACAGCAGATAGAAGGCGCCCTGCGCGTCCGGGCAGATGATGCCGGGGATGCCGCGCAGTCTTTGGACCATGTAATCCCGGCGCCGCTGGAACTCCGCCCGCATCAGAGGCACGTCCGCCTGGCTCCCGCGCAGCGCCTCGAGGGCGGCCTCCTGAGAGATGGAGCACACGCAGGTGGTCAGCTGGCTGATGATCCGGATCACGGCCGCGGTCACGTCCTTTCGCGCGGCGGCGTAACCGATGCGCCAGCCCGTCATGGCGTACGTCTTGGAGAAGCCGTTGATCGTGATGCAGTGGTCGCGGACCTCCTCGGAGATCGAGGCGGCGCTGAAATGGCGGGCCCCGTCATAGACCAGCTTTTCGTAGATCTCATCGGTCAGAATAAAGAAATCATAGCGAAGGGCCAGATCCGCCAGCGCCCTGAGCTGCGCCTCGCTGTAGACGGCGCCGGTGGGATTGCAGGGCGTGCAGATGATGATCGCCTTGGTGCGGGGCGTGACGGCCTCCACAGCGTCCGGGTCCAGCGCGTAGGTGTCCGGATCCGTCTCCACAAAGACGGGTAAGGCCCCGGCCATGCGCACAAGTTCCGCGTAGCTGACGTAGCAGGGGCAGGGGATGATCACTTCATCCCCGGGGCCGGCGACGGCCATGAGCGCGGCACTGATCGCCTCCTTGGCGCCGACACAGACGGCGATGTGATCGGCGGTGCATGAGATGCCGTTCTCGCTCCGGAGCTTTGCGGCGATCGCCTCCCGCAGTTCGCCTGTGCCTGCCGCCGGGGTGTATTTGGTCCGGTCCTCCCGGATCGCCCGGATGCCGGCCTCCTTGATATTGCCCGGCGTCGGGAAATCCGGCTCTCCGACATTGAGCGAGATGATATCCCGCCCCGCGAGCCGCAGCTGCGTGACTTTGCTCATGACAGCGGCGGACGCCGAGCCGGTAAGACTGTTCATTCTGTTCGCGAGAGTAGTGGACATCTGTACCTCCGAGTCTGTTAAACGCCTTGAAACGGCGGGAAATTCATAACATAATATTACATAATACCTAACGAAATGCCAACTGTCCACAAAAGCCTTGCGCGGACATTGTTTTTTAATGATAATGAGAGACAGCCGGGACCAAAAGGTATTAAGGGAGAACGGATCATGGAGAACGAAAAAAACATAAGCAGAGACGCGGGGGAGAGTCAGCGCGAGAAAGAGCTGCGGGAACAGATGCGCAGCCTTGACGACGAGATCCTGACACTCCTGGTGCGAAAGCTCGTGCTGCGGCAGGAGCTGACAGAGGAGAGCATGAAGCAGTTCGGCGATATGATCGCGCCGGGCACGACCGTGTACGGAGAGACGGGGCAGGCGAGCGAGAGCAGGTCGGAGAAGATCCTTCGGAAATACAGGGACGCACTGGAGCATCGGCGGGAGCCGGTACAGGATCCGCGCGTCGTATATCAGGGCGAACCGGGCGCCTACAGCGAACTGGCCGCCATCGACTTTTTTGGAGAGGGCGTGAGGACCGAGGGGAAGCGCACTTTCGAGGATGCTTTCCGGGCCCTCCGCAGCGGAGAGGCGGACTATGCCGTCCTGCCCATCGAGAATTCCTCCACGGGCGCGATCCGGCAGGTCTATGACCTGCTGGTGCAGTATGAGTGTTTCATGGTGGGTGAGACCACCGTTTCGGTCTCCCACAGCCTGATGGCACTGCCGGGGGTAGGGCTGGAGGACATCGACACGGTGTATTCCCACGAGCAGGGGCTGTTCCAGTGCGAGCGGTTCCTCGAGCAGTATCCCCACTGGCGCCAGGTCGCCAAGGACGATACGGCGGGCAGCGCCAAACTGATCGCGGAGACCGGGAACAGACACGCCGCGGCGATCTGCTCCGCCAGATCCGCCAAGATCTACGGCCTCCATATCCTGGCGGAGGGGATCAACCACAACAGTGTCAACACGACGCGCTTCATTGTCGTCTCCCCGCAGATGGAGCTGCGGGAGGGGAGCGACAAGATCTGCATTTCCTTCACGACAGCGCACGAATCGGGCTCGCTCCACGAAGTGCTGACGATCTTTTCGGCTTACGGTCTGAACATGGTGCGGCTTGAGTCCCGCCCCGTGCTGGGACGCAACTGGGAGTACATGTTTTTTGTGGAATTCACCGGATCTCTGCCGGAGCTGGACGACGTCATGGAGGAGCTGACCCACGCGACCTATGATATGCGCGTCTTCGGGAACTTCAGGACGAACCTCTGAGGCGGGCTTTCGCAAACGGGGGTGACACCTTGTTCCAATTCAACTATAATAAAATCAGCATTTTGGACCATTTAAACCATCAGCAGAAAGGATAAAAACGATGACAGTTACACAGGATATCAAATATGTAGGCGTCAATGACCACCAGGTGGATCTTTTCGAGGGACAGTACGTCGTGCCGCTGGGCATGGCATACAATTCTTATGTGATCCTGGATGAAAAGATCGCCGTCATGGACACGGTGGATGTGCACTTCGGCGATGAGTGGCTGGCCAATCTCGAGAAGGCGCTTGACGGCCGCAGGCCGGATTATCTGATCGTGCAGCATGTGGAGCCCGATCACTCGGCGAATATCCGCCCGTTCCTTGAGAAGTACCCCGACGCGGTCGTGGTCGGCAACGCCAAGACATTTACATTTATCGAGCAGTTCTACGGCGCGGATCCCGCGATGAAGAAGCAGGTGGTCAAGAACGGCGAGCAGCTCGTACTGGGAAGCCACACGCTCACATTCGTATTCGCGCCCATGGTGCACTGGCCGGAAGTCATGGTGACCTATGACAGCAAGGACAAAGTACTGTTCTCCGCGGACGGCTTCGGAAAATTCGGCGCAAATGATGTGGAGGATCCTGAAGGATGGGCCTGCGAGGCGAGAAGGTACTATTTTGGCATCGTGGGCAAGTACGGCCTGCAGACGCAAAAGCTTCTGAAAGCCGCTGCGGGACTGGACATCGCGATCATCTGCCCGCTGCACGGACCGGTCCTGACCGAGAATCTCGGCTATTATATTGACCTCTATGACAAGTGGTCCTCCTACACACCGGAGGAGCCCGGCGTATGCATCGCCTACACCTCTGTTTACGGCCACACGAAGGAAGCTGCTGAGAAGCTGGCGGAGCTTTTGCGGGCTCGCGGCCAGAAGGTGGCCATCAGCGACCTGGCCAGAGACGACATGCCCGAGATCGTGGAGGACGCGTTCCGCTATGACAGACTTGTGCTGGCGACCACGACCTACAACAACGGTATTTTCCCGTTCATGCACACCTTTATCGAGAACCTGACCGAGCGCGAGTATCAGAACCGCACGATCGCGTTTGTCGAGAACGGAAGCTGGGCGCCCGTGGCGGCCAAGCACATGAAGGCCATGTTCGAGAAATCCAAAAACATCACCTTTGCGGAGACGACCGTGACGATCAAATCTGCCCTGAATAAGGAGAGCGAAGCGGCACTGGCGCAGCTGGCGGATGAGCTGGTACGCTGATAAAGCCGGAGGACGGAAATGATAAGTTACGAAGGGATAGACCACGAAATGGTCAGGGAGGCTCAGCGCCATCTGGATGAGCTCCCGCTCCTTAAATTTATCGGATACGAGCTTGTGTGGCTCGAGCCCGGCAAAGCGATCGGCCGGGTCATCCTCGATCCCGAGCGACACCGCAATCCCATGGGCTCTGTCAACGGCGCGGTCATGATGGCGATGGCGGATACGACGACGGGTTTTGCCGCGTATTCCTGCGGCAGCCATGTCTGCACGGTCAGCGATGAAAACCAGTACCTGCACGCGGGAAGGCTTAAGGGGGAGATCACCTGCACGGCGGAGGTCGTCAAGGAGGGGAAGAACCTGATCTGGACGGATGTCCGCATCTGCGATGAGGACGGGACGCTCCTCTCAAAGGGAGAGTACCTGTACTACAAGCTGGGGGACGCGCACAAGAAGATCAGCATGCAGTGATCCGCGCGCAGCAGAGAACATGCATGCGGTAAGAACAAACAATTAATAAGAGAGACGGCCTATATGAGAGAGAAGATAACGGAACGAATAGAGACGGTAAGCGGGGGCCTTTTCGGCTCGCTGAAACTTCTCGCTTTTGGTCTTTCCTGCGGCGTGATCGTCGGTGTCATCGCGAGCATCTTTGCTCTGGGGATCAACGGGGCGGCCTCGCTCCGCGCGGCGCACCCGCAGGTCATCTTCGCGATGCCTCTGGCAGCGGTCGTCATCTGTTTCTTTTATGAGCGCTTTGACAGGAGCGAGGGGACCGATACGATCCTGATGGCCGCCCGGCAGGATGAGGAAGTGCCTGCCAATCTGGCGCCGCTCATCTTTGGCTCCACGATCCTGTCCCACTTTGTGGGCGCCTCTGTCGGCCGCGAGGGCGCGGCACTGCAGATGGGCGGCTGCATCGGAGATCAGATGGGCAAGACCCTGCGCATGGATCAGAAGTCCCGCAGTCTTTTGGTCATGGCGGGCATGAGCGCCGCGTTCTCGGCGCTTTTCGGAACGCCGCCGCGGTCACGGCGATGGAGATCTCCAATATCGGCGTACTGCATTACGGGGCGCTTGTCCCCTGCGTCATCGCCGCGCTGCCGGCCTACTATATTGCGGGGATGATGGGCGTGGCCGGACACGACTGGACGCTGGCACAGGTGGCGCCATTTACATTAAAAAACGCGTGCGCCGCGGCTGTTTTGGCCGCGCTGTGCGCCTTTGTCAGTATTTTGCTTGTCTGGGCCCTGGGAAAGATCCCGGCCCTCGCCAGGCGGGTCATGCCCCGTCCGTACATACGCGCCGCGGTCATGGCGCTGATCCTGATCGGGCTCACTTTGCTGAGCGGCGGGCAGCAGTACAACGGCGCCGGGAGCGAGTGGATCACGCTGTGTCTGGAAGGCGATCTGAGCGTCATCCCGCCCTATGCGTTTCTGGTCAAAATACTGTTTACGGCCGTCTCTGTCGCGGCCTGCTTTAAGGGTGGGGAGATCGTGCCGTCCCTCTTTGTGGGAGCGACGTTCGGCGCCTATGCGGGACCGCTTCTGGGACTTCCCGCGCCTCTGGGCGCTGCCATCGGCATGGGGTGCCTGTTCGGGAGCGTGACCAACTGCCCGCTTGCCTCCCTGTTCATCTGTTTTGAGATGTTCGGCTTTGAGGGCTGGCCGTATTACATGCTTTGCGGTGCGATCGCCTATACATTGTCGGGCAACTTCGGTCTCTACCACAGTCAGACTATTCGCTTCTCCAAGTTCGGCGGAGGGCGCGTCGACGAAAAGGCGCATCACTGAAACGGACGAAGAGTCCCGCCGTGCTCCGCACACCTCATTTTCGGAAAGGGTTGTTTGTGTCATGATTAAACATCCAAAGCGGACAAAAATACTGATCGCCCTCTTGATCGCGGCGTTTATCTGTACCTTCACGATTATTGTGGTCGCTGAGAGCTCTGTCACCACCTTATATCGGGAGAATGCCAGGGACAACGCACTATTTAAATCGATGAACAAGACGATCGATGATCTCTTTGACCCCGGCTATGAACGTTACGTATCTGAACTCTATTGCATCAGGGCGGAGATCTCGGCAGTCTCCATGGAAAAGGACGTCGCCAAAAAGGGAGACAGCCTGATCGCCAGGTATCCGGACGGCGCGATAGTCAAGGTAAAGGGCGGTGTCCTTTCGGCGCCGGCACATGTTGAGGAGGAGCTCGGTATAGACGCGTCCTGTTTTGAGGATGACTGGGAGTCGTTCCCCTCACCCAAAGAAAAGTCAACGCTCGTCGCCTACAGTAAGATCGGGGATTCGGACTATTATTATGTGAGGTGGTTTGAGAATACGATCGTCAGATCGGAAGCCGCGGATCTGCTGGATGTGGAGTATATGGCACCCGCGATAGAAGGGGCATATGATGCTTTTCTTATATTGGTCGACCGGGCCGCGGACGATCCCGATGAATATATAATCCGGTACAGCGGCCTGCCGGCTGTGGAAACCGGATATATGGAATCCGAGAAATTGAAGGCGCTGGGCATCGATATAGAGAATCCGCCGGCGGCTGCCACGACATCGCCCGTCAAGATCGGCGAGGAGTTGTATTTTTACAATGTGAAAAAGATGGACGGCATCTATGATTACGCGGTCATTCTTCTTCCGGGGATGGACAGCGTCAACACGACGGCCAACAACGTGGTCTTCATTGTTGTCATCTTCTATTCCCTGATGATCGGGGTCGGCGTTGCGGGATGTTCGCTGTACGGTTATGTCCGGGACAACGCGCTTCCCCCTGCGCTGCAGAAACGCTACGCGCCGGTGCAGGTGCGAAAATTCGCGGCGGCGTTCGGGGTCTTCGGACTCATTCTCATGGCGCTCAGCGGGGTGCTGATATGTTCCCTGACAGCTCTCTATACTAATACGGAAACCGGGACAAAGGTACTGGTGACTCTGGAAAATGAGATCGACGCCGCACAGGTGCACTGGAATAAGGAAAGACTCAATGATGAGTTCCGGTTCGGTCAATACGCAGAGGATATTGCTGACGCTCTTAACAGAGATCCTTCGCTTCGCACCGAGGAGATGCTTGAAAAGTTCGAGGACTGTATCGGCGCGGAGAGGATCACTTTATATGACAGCAACGGTCTGGAAACAGTGAGCAGCGGCAGGTTTATAAATCTTACACTCGACGAGGAGAACGGTTCGTCGGAAAAGGATTTTGATTTCCGCATGCTTTTAAAGGGATCCAGTTTTATTGTGCAAGAGGAAGGCCTCGACAGCATTTCGGGGATCGACGCCGTTAAGATCGGTCAGCAAATTGACGATCTCACGGACGAAGACAAGTACGGCGCAATGATCATTTCGGCCTGGGCGGGGCTGATCGGCAGCAACGATGACAATGACTACAGTGAGACCCTGGATCTGATGACGACAGACTCCACAGACCTGATCCTTGTGGATCCGGAGACCAATCTTATCACGGATTCTTCTTATGAGAGCGGCGTTGTAAGGGGAGACCATATCAAGAACGTCGGCCTGTCAGAGGAAGATGTAAAGGATAAGATGATGAAAAAGGTCACGACGCCTCAGGGCGTCAAGTACGCGGTGTCCAATCTGATCGATAATGTCGACGGCAAGGATCGCTATGCGTACTATTTGGCTGATGTGAAGGATATGAATACGGGGACGCTGCCGTTTGTGCTGACAGTCACCATAACCTATCTCATCATGTACATCATTTTGGTGTGCGTGCTCCTTCACTGGTACACTCCCGAGTATTATGAGGAGTACAAGCTGAAGGGAACGCCGGTCAAAAAGGAAAATCTGGTCATGCTTCCGTCCGGCGAGGAAAAGATATCCATAGACCCCTCAAAGAGATGGCTGGGCTTAAAGGAGGTCTATTCCAAGATCCAGCCGGAACAGAAGGCCGCCTATGTGCTGCAGTTCCTCCTCGCGCAGTATCTGCTGACCTCTATATGCGGTACTTTTTTGAACGACAGGAGCGGATCGGCCAGAGACAGCCTGTATTACTATATCGCTGCCGGGGACTGGGAGAAGGGATTCAATCTGTTCGCGCTTGCGGCGATCGGCCTTCTCGGGGCACAGGTCTTCGTATGCTGGGTGATCGTCAAGCTTATACTGCACGTCATCAGCAGTATTCTCGGGACAAAGGGGGATACGGTCTGCAGGCTGTTCAGCAACCTGGCCAACTATGTAGCCGTCATCTCTTTCCTGTATTTCACAATGCTTTATCTGGGCTTCAATCCCGGCACGCTCCTGGCGTCGGTGGGGCTTTTGACGCTGGCCGTATCGCTGGGCGCCAAGGACCTGATCGCGGGCGTATTTGCCGGCATGGCCATTGTCTTTGAGGGAGACTTCCAGGTGGGCGATATTGTGGACATCAACGGCTACCGCGGCACAGTGGTGGAGATCGGCGTTCGGTCCACAAAGATCCTCGGGGACGGGGGAAATATCAAGATCATCAACAATCTGGACGTGAAGAATGTCATCAATATGACGCAGCTCAACTCCTGGTACGCGGCTGAGTTCACGATCAGCAGCGCGACGCCCATAGAAGAGGTGGAAGAAATTCTGGATAAGGAGCTGCCCAAGATCGGCGAAAAGTATGACGAGATCATCAGCGGTCCCACTTACAAGGGGGTGCTGCGCATAACGGGCAACAAGATGACCCTGTCGATCATTACGGAGTGCGAGGAAGACAATTACCGCCACGTCCAGAGGATCGTCAACCGGTCGATCCAGAGGATCTTCAGGAAAAACGGCATAGAGTTTGAATAATTTCCGCGGGATTTTATGGTATACTTTAAACAGGTTGTACTTACAAATCGGGGATACCCGAAGCTTATGAATGACTAGGAGGGTTTATTGAAAATGAAGGAAGTTTATCTGGTCAATTGCTGCCGCACAGCCGTCGGATCCTTTGGAGGATCGCTCAAGGACGTCGCACCCGCGGATATGGGCGCGATCGTCGTCAAGGAAGCGCTCAAGAGAGCAAATGTGAAGCCCGAGCAGGTCGATGAGCTGATGTTTGGCTGCATTCTGACCGCGGGGCAGGGACAGAACGTCGCCAGACAGGTCGGCGTCAAGGCAGGTCTTCCGTACAGCGTTCCGGCCTATACAGTCGGCATGGTCTGCGGCTCCGGTATGAAGAGCGTCATCGAAGGCGCCCGCGCGATCCGCGCTGAGGATGCGGACATCGTGGTCTGCGGCGGCACAGAGAATATGTCTGCCGCGCCGTACGCGCTTCCGGATGAGCGCTGGGGCGGCCGTATGGGCGACAAGAAAGTCATTGATACGATGATCAAGGACGGCCTGTGGGACGCGTACAACAACTATCACATGGGCACCACGGCTGAGAATATCTGCGATGTATGGGGCATTACCCGCAAGGAGCTCGATGAATTCGCGGCGTCCAGCCAGCAGAAGACGGAAGCCGCGCAGAACAGCGGCCGCTTCGACGACGAGATCGTTCCGGTAACGGTCAAGATGAAGAAGAAAGAGATCGTCTTTGACAAGGATGAATTCCCCAGACCCGGCACCACAGTGGAGAGCGTCTCCAAGCTTCGCGGCGCGTTCCCGGTGGGTCCCGAGGGCGTTGAGGATGAGATCGCACACACCTTTGAGCCCACAGATGTTCATGAGGCGGACACCAAAAAGCACGTGCAGCGCGTGACGGCGGCAAATGCCTCCGGCATCAACGACGGCGCGGCGGCCATCGTCCTCGCGTCCGGCGAGGCGGTCAAAAAATATGGCCTGAAGCCCATGGCGAAACTTGTCAGCTGGGGACAGGGCGGCGTCGATCCCAAGATCATGGGCGTAGGACCGGTTCCGGCTTCCCGTCAGGCAATGGAGAAAGCGGGCATCGGCATCAACGACATCGATCTGGTCGAAGCGAATGAGGCGTTCGCGGCGCAGTCCATCGCGGTCGCCCGCGAGCTCAAGTTTGACATGAACAAGGTCAACGTCAACGGCGGCGCGCTCTCCATCGGACATCCCGTCGGAGCTTCCGGCGCCCGCATCATTGTCACGCTGATCCACGAGATGCAAAAGCGCGGGGATGCGAAAAAGGGTCTTGCGACGCTCTGCATCGGCGGCGGCATGGGTGTTGCCACGATCTGGGAGAAGTGCTGATCCCGGATTCGGACAGCATACAGCGCAGAGGTCAAAAGCGCGGAGGCTGTAAGGCATAAATGATAAGAGAAACAAAAGAGACAGGGAAAATGCTCCCTGTCTCTTTTCGTATGGATCTCTTTATATTTGTATGGATGTTTGACGCCTATCTGCTTCTGTACAGCTCCCGCGTGTAGATCTCATTGATCCTTCGCGCAAGAGTATCGGTGATGATCAGTGACGTGAAGAGTTTGTGGCGGGCGGCGATGTAGATGCTCTCTGCCTTTTCATCCTCTGAGGCGATGCAGATCACATCCGGGATCTTCTGAAAGTCGCTGAGCGTAAGGCCCATCATCATCCTGTTCCACTCGCAGTCCACCGGCTGCCCGTTCCGGTCAAAGTAATTGAAACTGACGTCGCCGCATACCTGTGAGGGATCGATGGTATAGTTGAAATTCAATTCCTCCGCATAGTCCTCAATGAGAGAGAAGCGGTTGAACGTCCCGCCGACGCCGACCAACGCGAGGTCGGCCGCGCGGCCGTTTTCAAGGACCTTGCGTATGAATGGCTGCGCGCACAGCACATCTTTGGTCTCCCTGCTCTCCACGACAATGGGCGCGTAGAGCTGCTGCGCTTTGGCGCCGAGCTTCTCGGCCAGCAGGGAACAGTTGGAATTGGCGTTGCTCTCCCAACCCAGCTCCGCGAGACCGCCGGAGGCGGGGACGAAGACCATGTGGGGATAACTGACCGTTGTCGACATCTGTTTGGCCGCAGCGTAAATATTGCTGCTCGCCGACACGGCTACGGTCTTACAATCAAGAAAAATACTGCTCAGATACCGCGCGACCTCCTTGTGAAAGGGCGTCATGGTGCCGTCATTGCCGCTTGAATAGGCATCTATGATCTTGATCTGCTTAAGATCCAGGATCTGCCGGAGCCGGTCTTCCGCCTCCTTATGGGGATTGCAGATCTCCGAATGAATGGTCACCTCCACGATGCCGGTGCTTCTGGCCTTCCCGAGCATTTTGGAGACAAGGGAGCGGCTCATATTCATGCGCCTCGATATCTGCTGCTGTGTCAGTCCTTCCTCGTAATACAGATGCGCTATCTCCACAAGCTTTTCTCTGTTTGAAAGGATCGTCGTCATGATAATCACCCCGCTATCGCAATAAAAACTTCCTTAATGGGTCAGATCCACATTGTAGTGCGCAAGGAGGAGACGCTCCGCCTCCGCGTTCCAGCAGCCGTCGTGCGCGTCACAGCTGTCGGCAAGCTCTGTGAAGATCGGATCCTCTTTGCCCTTTTCTCTAAAATCCGCAATGGCCGTCAGCGGGATATCAAGCTGCGTGTAGATCAGCTTTTTGCCGCCGGGGATCGAGGGGAGATTGAGAGTGGCGTCGATCGCGCTCTCAAGCCCGCCGATGTGTGTGACCATGACGGCCGGCATGATCTTCTTCTCCTCCATCAGGCGAAGCGCCTGCAGCATATCGGACAGCGCGCTGCCGGAAGAGCCGATCATATGCGTGTTCCGATAATGCACATTGTAGAAATTGATGGACGCGGACAGCGTCTTGTCGACGGGACCGGCAAAAAAGTTCAGGCACCCGTCAATGGCAAGGAGCCGGTCGGCCTGTTCCACCAGGGCGCTGACCGGCGCGTAGACGAACGCGTCGTCAAAGCCGTGTCCGCCTGTCAGCGCGAGGAGATCGCCCACGACATCTTCGGACTTGGCGGAATTAAAAAAGATCAATTGCTTTTCGCCGGCTCTGGGACGCAGGACCTGCTCAGCCCTGGCAAGGCGGTCCTCACTGACGTCGACAGCGACGATCATGGAGGAGCCATCCTCATTTTGAAGGCCCTGATCCAGGCACTCCAGGCCCATGGGGCCGCAGGCGCCGAATACGATGGCGTATCCGCCCTTTTTGACGCCCATTACATGCTCGTGACTCTGCTTGGTCGTGTGATACATCATGTTGTATCCGGTCAGAATACAGGCAGAGGGCTCGCACAGGGACGCGGCAAAAAAGCTGTCCCCGGCAAACGGAATCAGAAAATCATTTTCCATCACTTCAGGCGGAAGGATGGAGTAGGTGGAATCGCCGCCGTAATAAGGATAGAAGTAGCCTGCCGTCCTGACCTCGCCGTTTATTATGTCCATGTCGGGCTCGACGGTGAATTTGGTGCCGACGGCGTATTTGTCCTTCCATTTCCCGCCGACCTCAATGATCACGCCGGACATCTCGTGCCCGATGACGATCGGATGCTGTGCCAGAGGCTCCGAAGGGGTGCGGGTGTGCCGGTCGCCCTGCTGTGCCAGTTTATATGTGGACATGCATCTGTTATGATCTTGACCAGGATCTCATCATCCTTGATCGGAGGAAGATCGTAGGTGTCAAGTCTGAGGTCGCGCTCGCCGTAAAGCCGTACAGCTCTTGTCTGCATAGGAATTACCTCCTGTGTGTAATTGCCCTATTCCTTATGTTAATATTTACGGTAAAACTGAAAGATGGAGAATTCAACTGTTTTTTTGTGTTTGGAACATTTGTCACACAAAAACACATGAAAGGTACCACCAATAATAATATTGTGCATACGCAATTTAATGGTTGCCAAAAGGGTAATTTATTAATAAAATATAAAATATGGAGATGGGAACGATACTTTTTGTGTATTTTACCCAATTCCGTACGCAGCAAAGGAGAGAGGAGAGATATGAGCACAATAACTAAGGTACTGCTGGTCATCTTCTTCGCCTATGTGATGCAGAGCGTCCTTGCGTATTTTCAGCTCA
>CAJOLP010000061.1 GCA_905235465.1 uncultured Lachnospiraceae bacterium
AGATCCACATAGCGGGGCGGGAGCTCCATGTCCACGTGGATCGTCTCCACAAGGTCATCCTCGCCCAAAACACAGTTGTCCTGGAGTCTTTGGTGAAAATCCTCCAGATTTTCCCTGCGGAGCGTAAGGCCCCCTGCCATCTTGTGGCCGCCGAACTTCTCCAGAAGGTCGCTGCAGGCGTTCATCTCCGCGTACATATCGTATTGCTCGATGGAGCGCCCGGAGCCCTTGAGGAGCCCGCGCTCCGTATCGGTCAGCACAAAGGAGGGACGCTGAAAAGTCTCCTTGAGCCGGCCCGCGATGATGCCGGCCAGCGATTCGTGACAGTCCTCCAGATACAGCACCAGGACTTTGTCCCCCTCCATGTGCCGCTCGATGATCTGCTGCCGGGCGCGCTCAACGCCCTGCACCGTCATGCTCTTGCGGCTGTCGTTGAGGTCCTTTAGATCCTGCGCCATCATGAGCGCCTTATGCTCGTCCGTCTCCTCAAAGAGCCTGAGCCCGCGCTCCGCGCTCCCGAGTCTTCCGCTGGCATTAAGGCACGGTCCGAGCACAAATCCCGCGTGATAGACCGTCAGATTCTGTCCTGAAAGCCCCGTCACCTCTATGAGCGCCTTCAGGCCTGTATTGACCCCCTCCGAAGCCATGCGGAGACCTTCCCGCACGATGATCCGGTTCTCATCCTGCAGCGGCATGACGTCGCAGACCGTCGCCAGTGCGCAAAAGGCAAGGAGTTCCCTGTCCAGCGCCTCCCTTGCCGCTTCGGATTTTGCGTCATGAGGCGCATCCGCCGCCTCTCCATCATAAAGGGAAAGCAGCACTTGGCACAGCTTGTACGCCACCACCGCGCCGCAGATCCCGGTAAAGGGATAGGAGGGCTCGCCGGTCTCCGCGGACGGGCATTTGGGATCGATCACCGCCTCCGCGGGCGGGAGTACATACGCCTTTGTCCCGTCTTCCGTGACTTCATAGGGCACTTCATGATGATCGGTCAGCACGACGCCGATTCCCAGATCCGCAGCCTCTTTGAGGGGCTCCACCGCCGAGATGCCGTTGTCACAGGTGACGATCAGTGCCACACCGTCTTTGGACGCCTCGCGCACCAGCCTCTCGTTGATCCCGTAGCCGTCGCGGATCCGGTCGGGCAGCACTGCGTCGACATCGCCGCCCAGAAAGCGAATGACGCGCCAGAGGATAAAGGCGGAACAGATCCCGTCCACGTCGTAGTCGCCGATAATGCGGATCTTCTTGCCCGCGCGAATGGCATCGCGGATGATCCGGGCGCCCTTTTGGACATCCGGAAGCAGCATGGGATCCCGCAGATCCTCAAGCGTTCCCGTCAGATACCGGCGTGTCTGTTCCACACCGACCGCCCCGCGGTTTCGTATGAGCCGGGCCATTACGGGAGAGATCCCGCAGGCCTGCGCTATTTCCATGAAATCCGCCTTTCTGGCGGACACCATCCATCTTGACTTTTTCAAACTGCTGTGCCCCTTAATGTCTTCCCCTTTTTGATCTCTTCCCGATCCCTTTGCGCGCTTCATTTCAAGTCCGGAAATGATACGAAAAGCGAGGGATCGGCCACTTTATCCGGTCCCTCGCGCGTATTTCATTCCCAGCAAAGCTATCCGGCTTTTAAACTACCGTCTTGCTGTTGTTTTTGTCATTGAGCTCCTTCTCCTTGCGGCGCTTGCGCTCCTTTTTGGAGAGATTGGAGGTGCTCTTCTTGTCCTGCTTAGAGGACGAAGAACTGCCGCTGCCGCCGCTCTTATTTGCTGCTGCGGCAGGCGTATCCACCTTGCCGTGCATCATGTGCCACAGCGGGCCCGCGATGCATACCGAAGACCAGCAGCCTGCGACGATGCCGATCATCAGCGGAAGCGCGAACTCCTTGACAGACGCAACGCCGAAGATGTAGAGCGTAAATACCATGATGAAAGTCGTCAGAGAAGTGAACAGGCTTCGCGTCATCGTGGAATTGACACTGTTGTTGACAACGTCGGCGAGGGTCGTGCCGGTCTTGCGCGCATGCAGGTTCTCGCGGATACGGTCAAATACGACGATCGTCGCGTTGATCGAATAACCGACAATGGTCAGCATGCATGCGATAAATGTGCTGCCCACGCTGATGCGGATGAGCGCGTAGGCCGCCAGGACCACCAGGCAGTCATGCACCAGGCAGATGACCGAGGAGGCGCCGAAGCGCAGATCCTTGAACCGGAACCAGATGTAGAGGAGCATCAGAACCATCGCGACCAGGACCGCGCGGACCGCGTCCGTCTTCATCTCCGAACTGATCGTGGAGCTGATGGTCTCGGATGTGATGTTGTCCTTGCTGACGGCAAACTGATCCTGCAGGGCCGCCGCGAGGGCGTTGCTCTCATCCTCATTCAGTTCTTTGGTCTTGAAGATCACCTCATTGCTGCCCGCGACCTTCTGTACCTGCGGGCTGGCATCTCCGGTGGTCTCAGCGATGACCGGAACGACTTTATCATTGATCTCATCCAGATCCATGTCCTCATTGAACGTCACATTGGTGGATGTGCCGCCCACGAAATCAAGGCTGTAATTGAACGCGCCGTCTCCGCCGGCGGAATGGATGCCCATGCCGACAAAGCCGGCGATGATCACAACGGCGGAAATAGCGAAGACGATCTTTCTGCTCTTTACGAAATCGATCTCCTTAAACCGCTTCGGTCTGCCGTAGAGCTTCTCATTATCCGCGCCGAAAGCGACGAAGATATTGAGCAGAAGTCTCGTGACGAACAGTGCCGTGAACATGGACACGATGATACCGATCGCCAGTGTATAGGCAAAGCCCTTGACCGTTCCGGAACCCAACAGCGCCAGAACTGCCGCCGCGATCAGTGTCGTGACGTTGCCGTCGATGATGGCGGAGAGCGCCTTGTCAAAACCGCTGCGGATCGAACTCTTCACCGTCTTGCCGTCCGCGATCTCCTCTCGGATACGGGAGAAAATAATGACGTTCGCGTCCACTGCCATACCGATGGAAAGCAGGATGCCGGCAATGCCGGGGAGCGTAAGCGTCACGTCGAACGCGTTCAGAATGATCGCCACGATCAGACAGTAAATAACAAGCGCAATACTCGCGCAGACACCGGGAAGCAGATAGATCGCGCACATGAACAAAATGACCAGAAGGAAACCGACGACGCCGGCCTTCTTGGAGGTCTCGATGGCATCCTGGCCAAGCTGCGCGCCGACGATCTGGGAGCGAAGTCTCTGCAGTTCCACCTTCAGTCCGCCGATGCGGATATTGGAAGCGAGGCTCTGCGCCTCTTCGATCGTATTCTCGCCGGTAATGATCGCGCGGCCGTCTGTGATGGCCGCCTGCACGGTCGGCACGCTGATGAATCGGCCGTCATAATAGATACCGATCGACTCGCCCGCGGCATAGGCCTTGGTCGTGGCATCGGCAAATTTCTGCCTGCCTTCATCTGTAAATGTAAGAGACACGACGATCTGCTGGTTGCCCATGCTGTCCTTCTGATAGCCGGCCTCCGCCTCGTCCACGTCCGTACCGGACAGGACAGCGTCCCCGGTCATCAGGATCTGATTGAGATCTCTTGTCAGCACATAATTGTACTCGCCGTCCTCGGTGATGCCCAGCTCATAGTTGGGATTGCCGTCGGCGTCCGTCTGACGGATAAAATACAGTGAGCCGGGTCTCCCCAGTTCCTCCAGGATCTTATTGGTCTCCTGCACACCGGAAACGCCCGGGATCTCAATGTTGATCCGGTCCGCTCCCTCCTGATAGACCTGTGCTTCCGTACTGTACTGATCGACACGCTGCTGGAGCTTGTAGATGGTGTCAGACATATCCTCGTCGGAAGGTGTCTGCTCTCCTACCGCCTCGTATGTGATACTGGCGCCGCCCGCCAGATCAAGGCCCAGCTTAATGTTGTGGTACGATCCCCTGTGACCTTCACCGATACCGATCACAGCCACATAGGCCATGAACGCTGTGATGATCACAGTGATCGCCAACGCGATGCCTGCTCTCGATTTTTTCATTACATATCTCCTTTTTTCTTCGTCCGCCGTCTCAAAATGCAAACAGCTTTTGCAATTATATCACACTTAATATCATTGTAAAACGATATTTATTGCGTTTCTTCGTCTGAATGCGTTTCTTGGTCCACTTGCGTTTCCCTGATATGCAGCTCTTCGAGCTGTACCGGATCCACCACATCGGGCGCCCCGCACATCAGGTCGGCCGCGTCCTTGTTCTTGGGGAAGGCGATGACCTCGCGGATGCTGTCCGCTCCGGAGAGGAGCATCACGATGCGGTCCAGACCGTAGGCAAGTCCCGCATGCGGGGGCACACCGTATTTGAACGCTGTCAGAAGGAAGCCGAACTTCTCTTCCGCCTCCTCATGCGTGAGCCCGATCACCTCAAACATCTTCTCCTGAATGTCATTTTGATGGATTCGGACGCTGCCGCCGCCCAGCTCCACGCCGTTGAGCACGATATCGTAAGCTTTGGCGCGGACGCTTCCGGGATCTGAATCGATCTTGGGCCAGTCCTCTTCCATGGGCATTGTGAAGGGATGATGCATGGCGACGAACCGGTTCTCCTCCTCGCTCCATTCCAGAAGCGGGAACTCCACCACCCAAAGGAAATTGAACTTTGAGTGATCGATCAGCCCCATCTCCTCGCCGAGCTTGAGGCGGAGCGCTCCCAGAACGTTCCAGACGATCTTGTCCTGATCCGCCGCGATCAGAAGCAGGTCGCCCTTTTCGCCGCGCAGTGCGCTCACAAGCGCCGCGATCTCCTCTTCCGTCATAAATTTGGCAAAAGAGCACTTGACCGATCCGTCTTCCTTGAGCTGGATGTAAGGAAGCCCCTTTGCGCCGTATCCCTTCGCGAAGGTCACCAGCGCGTCTATCTTTTTGCGGGCCATGCCGGCCTGCCCCTTGACATTAATGCCGCGCACGGAGCAGCCCTTTGCCTTGGCGGCGTCAGCAAAAACACCGAAACCGCAGTCCCCCACCACATCCGTAACGTCGACAAGCTTCATATCAAAACGGGTGTCCGGCTTGTCCGAGCCGTACTGATTCATCGCGTCGACCCACTTCATCCTGGGAAGCGGGATCTCAAGATCGATGCCCATGGTGGTCTTCATCACATGCTGCAGCAGACGCTCATTGACGTCGATGACGTCGTCCACGTCCACAAAGGAAAGCTCCATGTCCGCCTGCGTGAACTCGGGCTGCCTGTCCGCGCGCAGATCCTCGTCGCGGAAGCACTTGGCGATCTGAAAATACCGGTCGAACCCCGAGCACATCAGAAGCTGCTTGAAAAGCTGCGGGGACTGGGGAAGCGCGTAAAAGCTTCCGGGATGCACGCGGCTGGGTACCAGATAGTCCCTCGCGCCCTCCGGCGTGGACTTGCACAGGATCGGTGTCTCGATCTCGAGAAAGCCCTCTTTCGCCATGAAATCCCTCATCTCCTGCACGATCTGACTGCGCAGCATGAGATAGCGCTGCATGTCCGGCCTGCGAAGGTCCAGACTTCTGTATTTGAGCCTGAGCTCCTCTTTTGTATTGCTGTTCTCCGTGATGTGGAACGGGGGCGTCTCCGACTCCGAGAGGATCCGGGTGCTCTCCACGCGCACCTCGATCCCGCCTGTCTTCAGGTTCGGGTTGACCGCTTCGCGGGCCACGACCTTGCCGACCGCCGCCACGACGAACTCGGCGCGCATCCGCTCTGCCTTCGCAAAATTCTCCGGCCCGCAGTCGGATTCCTCATAGATCAGCTGCACGATGCCGCTCCGGTCCCGCAGATCCACAAAGACGACGCCGCCCTTATTTCTCTGCTTGGCGACCCAGCCCATGACCGTGACGGTCTGGCCGATATTCTGCTCGCTCAGTTCCGCGCACCTGCATGTGCGCTTCAGTCCTACCATTGATTCTGCCATATCTCTATCTCCCCGTGCTGGCCTCAGCCACGTTTCTTCTATAATTCCCTGTACCAACCGCGTATTAACCGAGTATTAATCGCGCGGATTCACATAGAATTCCCTGATTTCCGTATAGCCCTTTTCCGTAAGCTGCTGCTTCTGGAACTTCTTGTTCTTGGCCATCCGCGTAATGACGATCTGATTGCCTTCCCCGCGCTCCTTCTGCGCCTCGCTGATCACTTCACAAAGGCGTGCCGCCGGCATATTCTTTTCAATCAGATATGCCTTCTTGACAGGACTGCCCGGAATCTCAAATCCATTCTCCATCAGGATCAGGATGATCCGCTCAAAGCCGATGGAAAAACCGCAGGCGGGCACATCTTTGCCCGTAAACTTGCCTACCATCTCGTCATAACGGCCGCCTCCGCCGCAGCTGATCCCCAGCTCCGGCATCGCAATTTCAAAGATCGTTCCCGTATAATAAGACATTCCGCGCACGATCGTGGGGTCGAACACCATCTTAAAGTCGGCGCTCTTTGTGCTGTCCACACATTCGATGATCTCCCGCAGGCTGTCGATGACGCCGGGTTCCACATAGCTGCCCAGCTTCTCTTCCAGATAGGAAAGCTTGTCACCGGCGCTTGCGCCTGCGCCTTCGGCTGCTCCGGATACTCCGCTCAGTCCTTCCATCAGCTCGACGAAGCGGTCCCGCATCTGTGGCGTGAAGCCACTCTCGATCAGCTCATCCGAAACACCGGACAGCCCTATTTTGTCCATTTTATCTAAAATAATGAAGACATCGCTGTACCGGTCCTCCGGGAACCCGCTGTAAGCGGCCATCGCCTTAAGGAGCCGCCGCTCATTGATGCGGATCTCAAATCCGCGGAACCCAAGCCGTCCCAAAGTCGTGGTCGTCGCCAGGATGAGCTCGATCTCCGCTATATTGCCCGGCTCGCCGATAATATCGATGTCGCACTGCATGAACTGGCGGTATCTGCCCTTCTGCGGGCGGTCCGCTCTCCACACATTGCCCATCTGCAGGGCCTTGAAGGGCATCGCCAGTTCATTCTGATGATTGGAATAATAGCGCACAAGCGGCACTGTCAGATCATACCGCAGACCGCTGTCCACCAGATCGGCCTCACTTTCCGCCGTATCCAGACGGAGCTTCTCTCCGCGCTTTAAGATCTTGAAAATGAGCTTCTCATTGTCGCCGCCCTGCTTGCTGGTCAGATTTGCGATGCTCTCGACGCAAGGCGTCTCAATCGATTCAAATCCAAACTCCGCATACGTCTTCTTAATGACAGAAATGCAATAGTCCCGGATCTCCATCTCCCTGGGCAGGATGTCCTTCATGCCTGTGACAGGCTTCTTGATGAGTGCCATGTATTAGTACCTGCGGCGGTTGCCTTTCCTTTCCATGTATTTGAACGAGTCACCGTACTTTAACGAGTCACCAACAAACTATTGTACAATTGTTTTGAAGCTAAATCAACATCCCGTCATTCTCTGACAGCGCATTTTGCGCTATCAGAA
>CAJOLP010000062.1 GCA_905235465.1 uncultured Lachnospiraceae bacterium
AATCAACTAAAGATGTAATGCTTTTCATAACTCCTCCCAAAATAAGTAATTGCCGTCCTATTATACAACTTTTACGGGAAACCTTCCACTTTGACACCGGCTGCTGCCCGCCGGGCGGAAACGATCCGGAATGAATTTTTGTTTTACAGGTGTCCGGGTGCACATATGTAAACTGTAAGTGTAATAAATGAATGGTCCTGTACTCATGACAATAAGTGCTTTGCACGAAATAATGAGAAGGACAAATGGTATAAATAGAGCATCACATAAAAAGAGTCTTTTATGAATGCTCTTAGGCTCAGCAAAAGGAAGAGGGAGGTAAAAAAATGAAACGAAGCTTTATGAAATGGAAAACCGGGATGCTCATGGTATTGATCATCACACTTATGGTGCCGGGACTTAGCGGAATGGCAGCAACACAGAAACAAAAGGCGCTCAACGCTTATAAAAAGGTGTTGTCACAGAAAACAGTTGATGTTTTAGGGAAAGGGAGAGAAAATTTCCGGTATTACCATACGGCGGACGGATTATCCCCGAAATTTGAGAAGTATAGTCCCACAAAAGCTTCAGATGTACAGTTTGCGATCGCCTATATTGATAATGACAGCGTACCCGAACTGATTTTGAAGTATCGTAAATCGAATGAACAGTCGCCCGGTATTTTCGCGGTGTTTACTTACAAAAACGGAAAAGTTGTGAGAGTGAATGCGGGAGGGGGTTGTGACCAATTTGCGGGATATTACAGCAAAACGGGAACATATCGCGTAGATAACTACTATGAAACATACACAAAAGACTATCATAAGTTAAATAATGCAAAGACATCCACAATATTGAGATACGACAGTTCTTCCGGATATTCTAAGGTTGTAAAAGGGAATGAAATCCACATTGACAGGGCTTCCTTTGCTAAGCTGTATAGCAGCGCCACAAAGGGAAAGAGCCTCACAAAGGTCAAATTCTACAAGAATACCGCGGGCAACCGCAATAAATATTTGAAGTGAAACTAAAAAAGAAGTGAAAAAAACAGCTGCCGCGGCAGCTGTTTTTTTATTCGATCTCAAAATCCCATTCGCAGATGAATCGGGTAGTGTTGTGTGTGAACGGAGCATCATTCCATGTGCCGTCATTTGGGGATGCGGTATTTCTCTCATAGTTGAATTCCGCGTAGTCCTCATCCACGCCGTAACCTTTTCCGTTATCCGGCTGTACAAGAAATCCGGGCTCATTTGTCCAGTTTGTGTAGTCACTGTCACCGTCTGTCCAGTACCAGTGTCCTTCATCTCCGTCATCGGTATAGGGTATAGCCGAAAAAGGCGGTGGTGGCATAGTTCTGTTCAACCGTATCGAAAAGGAATTGGTTTTCCTCTGCGTCATTGATGGTCGCAAGATGTCCGCCCTGATCGTGGCAAAATTCCACGACGTCCCAGAAGGATGTGATGCCGTAGTCGTTGGTATAGTAGAAGGCATAGGTATGGCCGCCGTAATAGTAGTATTTTTCGGGATCAACAGCCGGCCGGAAGGAGACTTTTGTCGATGTCTCTGCCGCGGGCGTCTCCTCGCCGCTGTCAGAGGCAGCAGCGCTGCTGTCAGAGGCGGTGGGCGTGGCCGGATTCTCTTCCGGCTCCTGTGCGAGCTCGGCCTGATCGTCCGGATTCTCCGCGATCTCTGCGGGCGCCGAGGTTTCTGCGGGCGCTGAGGTCTCGCCGGTGTCACCTTCCTTAGCTACGTCCGATTTGCCGGATCCGGACACGGCAGAAAACAGGAGCAGGACCAGAAAGACTGTCGCCAGGAAAGCGGTAAGGCCAATCAGAATCGGCGGCAGGCCGCGGCTTCGTCTGCTTTTCGTCAGATCGGCGCCGCAGGATATGCAATAGCGGCTGTCGTCGGTATTATTATGTCCACATCTGGGGCAGATCATCCCGGCTCCTTTCTCGTACAGTGACCAGTAAACATTCGACCATTATTATACACCCATAACACCCTTTTTAATACGCCGTGCATGGCGGCGGCCCGGGACCGGGCTGTTTTCTGCCGGGGTTGGGCCGTTTTCTGCCGGGGTTGGGCCGTTTCTCTTCCGGGACCTTGCCATAATTTGGCCACCAAATATATGAAAATAGTATACTTTTTTGTTTTTGTGTGGATTTTATTGTATCCGTTAGATTGGTAAGATGGTAGCGTAAGTAAAATTCAGCTTCACAAATAGGGAGGTATTCATGAACAAGAGAGTGTTAGCATTACTGATGACCGGCGTCATGCTGGCAGGCGTTCTGACAGGCTGCGGCGGCTCATCTGCAGGCAGCAATCAGTCCGCAAGCAATACAGAGGCATCCGCGGACGGAGAGGTCACACTTAAGGTCTTCTCCAATCTTCCCGACAGGAAGAACGGCCAGGGTCTGGTCGAGCAGATGATCATCGACGATTACATGGCAGAGAATCCCAATGTCAAGATCGAAGTAGAGGCTCTGGATGAGGAAGCCTACAAGACAAAGTTCAAAGCGTACGCGATGGACGGCATGCCGGATGTAGTGAGCATCTGGGGTCAGCCTTCCTTCCTGGACGAAGTTCTTGACGCAGGCGTTCTGGCCGAGCTCAATGAGGATGATTACAAAGATTACGGCTTTATCGCCGGTTCTCTGGAAGGCTTCAAGAAAGACGGCAAGCTCTATGGACTTCCGAGAAATACAGACGTACAGCTGATCTACTACAATCAGAAGATGTTTGATGACAACGGCTGGAGCGTACCCACAACTTATGATGAGCTGCTCAAGCTCGTCGGCGATATCAAGGCCGCAGGCATTGCGCCGATCGCTATGGACGGTGGAGACGGATGGCCGATGGCTACTTTCCTGACCGACATCATGGTCAAGGTCGCCGGAACAGATTACGCGAAGAGCGTCAGCGATTCCGTAGCAGCCGGCAACTTCGATACACCTGAATTCAAGCAGTCCGTTGAGGTCCTGAAGCAGCTTGTGGATGCCGGCGCATTCCAGACAGGCTATGACGCACAGGACTACGGCACAGCAATGAACCTGTTCACAAACGGCCAGGCGGCGATGTTCGCGATGGGCAGCTGGGAATGCTCCATGGCCAAGAATGAGGATATCCCCGAAGACATCAGAACCAACATCCGCG
Organism: uncultured Lachnospiraceae bacterium; assembly: GCA_905235465.1. Classification (GTDB taxonomy): domain Bacteria; phylum Bacillota; class Clostridia; order Lachnospirales; family Lachnospiraceae; genus CAG-791. Next base: position 3,136 of record CAJOLP010000062.1, read on the forward strand.
CTTTCACATTCCCCGTGATCGTCGGCGGCAAGGGCGGTGCCAATGACATCGCGGCTTGGAACGGCGGCGGCTATGCGGTTGCTGCGGACTCCGCTGTAAAGGATGAGGCCATCAAGTTCCTCAACTACATGTACCAGCCCGACAAGCTGTCCAAGTATGGATGGGAGAACGGCGTAGGCATGTCCGCTCAGGATCAGACATCTTATCTCACAGGCGACGAGACAGAGCTTCAGCTCAGCGTTATGGATATGGTCAAGAACGCGACAAGCGTTTCCGGAACACCGATCAACGACTGCGGCCCCGCTACCTTCAAGACAGTCATGGAGAGCGAGATCCAGGGTGTGTCCAACGGCTCTGAGAGTATTGATGATTTCATTAAAGCAATTGGAGAAGCTTGCAAATAAGCACTGGTATTCTGAACATATAAGAAAGAGTTCTGAATAAAAAGTATAGAGCTGCGTATGGATGGATTGACATATTAATAGTCTGTTTCATGCGCGGCTCTATTTTTATGGAAGGAACAGAGATGAGAAAGCTTTACAGTAACAAAAAAGTCATTTTAAGTCTGGTGGCTCCCGGATTGCTGGTCTTTATCTGCGCGATCCTGGCGCCGATCTGCCTGAGTGTTTATTACGGGTTTACCGATTACTCGGGGATGGGCACACCGAAGTTCATAGGGCTGCAAAATTACGTCGAATTATTCCATGACGCGGCGTTCGGGCGCAGTCTTTTTAACTCTTTCCTGCTGGCGCTTGGCTTTATTTTCATCCAGCACCCCATCGCGATCGTCGTCGCCGCTGTTCTGGATAAGATAGGGGGAAAGGCGGAAAGCTTTTTCAGATGTGTATACTTCATCCCCAATGTTATTTCCGTAGCAGTCATCGCATACCTCTGGAAATTTATCTACAATCCGGATTTCGGACTTCTCAACAACATTCTCCATGCCTTCGGCGTGAAGGAGAGCGTAAATTTCCTGTCACAGCAGACAGCGATCTACGCGGTGCTGGTGGTGCTGATCTGGCACGGCTTCGGGTGGGGCATGCTCATCTACTACACAGGCATCAAGAACATCGACCCCGTACTGTATGAGGCCGCGGCCGTAGACGGCGCGGGCTGGTGGACGACCTTTTTCCATGTGACCCTGCCGCTGATGAAGCCCGTCATTCAGATCAATGTGACCATGGCTATCATTTCCGCCCTCAAACAGATGGAAACGGTCTATCTTTTGACCGGCGGCGGTCCGGCGAACAGCACACAGTTTGCCGCCAACTATCTCTACCAGCAGGCATTTAAGGCCTTCCGTTATGGCTACGGCAATGCCATCGGTGTAGTATTCATAGCGCTCTGCGTGGCGGTTACCGTGATACTCAACACTGTATTCAAGGAGAAGGAGGTCTAAACCGGATGAACGAAAAAAGAAAGAAAGGCTCTATCGGGAAAATACTGCTCTGGGCCATTCTGATCATCATGGCCGTGATCCAGATCTTCCCTCTCATATGGCTGGTGGACTTCTCCCTGTGCAGCAGCAACGAAATGTTTACCAGCGGACTGCTTGTCATCCCCGAAAGGATCAGATGGGACAATTATGTGATCGCATTTCGTGACGGAAACGTGATGCACTATCTGCTGAACAGCATTATAATTAATGTGTTGGCAGTGATCATCGTCATCTTTATTTCCATGATGGCGGCCTTCGCGTGCACCAGGATGCACTGGAAGCTGAGGTCATTCGTGATGACCCTCATGCTGCTGGGAATGATGATCCCCATTCACGCGACGCTCCTGCCCAACTATAAGATCTATAACTATTTTCACATCACGGACACTATTTGGGCACTGCTGATCCCCTATGTGGCGTTTTCCCTGCCGCAGGCCCTGTTCCTTATGACGGGCTTTCTGGCCTCGATCCCCAAGGAACTGGAAGAGGCGGCTGTCATTGACGGCTGCGGGGTCTACAGAGTGGTATTCCAGGTGATCATGCCGCTTTTAAAGCCGTCCATCTCGACGGTCGCGATCATGACATTCCTCAACAACTGGAATGAGTTCATGATGGCGAGCACGTATCTGAGCACCCCGAAGTGGAAGACGCTTCCGTTCTCGGTACTGGAATTCACAGGCCAGTATTCATCCAACTACGCGGTGCAGTTCGCGGTCATGGCTCTGTCGGCTGCCCCTGCGGTCATCGTGTACATCGTGCTCAACAAACACATCACGAAGGGCGTTGCCATGGGTGCCGTGAAGGGCTGATCAAAGAGCCCCGGAGATGCGCATGGGAAGATTAAGGAATTGGTTTAACGGACTCAGTATCAGGAAAAAGATGGTGGCAGCCATCTATGGGGTTCTTATACCCGTTCAGTTTGTCCTGTTCGTGTTCATCTACAACTACAATTATTCCCATCAGATCGGCGAGAAGAACCGGGAGATCAATCAGGCGCTGATCGCGGCGGCTGACAGTATAGACGAAAAGTTAAACAGCGGCAGGCAGGTCATCTCGTATGTCATGCTGGACAGCGACATGGACCGCCTGCTCCACAGAAAGGATGTGGAGAATCTAAATACGAACAGCAGATTCTGGTATGATATTTCCCCCATGGGATTTATCAGCGAGATGAGCTTTACGGACGGATACGTCAAAACGATAGGCATATATCCGGAAAACGGCCTTATCCCTTTTGTTTACAGCAGCGACCACACCTCGTGCCTTGACGCGGAGGACGTGCTGTCCAGCAGTATTTATAAAGAGTGCTGCCTGGACACCAGAGGGTACGTGATCAAAAGGATGAAAAAGGGAGAGTCTGAGATCTACAGCTACAGCGCGGACGACAAGATCGTCGTCTGCCGTGAGGTCTTTAGCCTGAACGGGAAGGACAAGAGGTTCTTTGCGGTCGTCGGGCTGACGTCGGAGGGTCTGGACGCTTACATGGGGAGCCTTCGCGGCTACGACAATGACTTTGTTTATCTGGAAAATGCCGACGGCGATCTGCTCGCCGAATCGGAGGGATGCAACGAGGAAATCCTTGCGGACTTCACGGATGAAAACAGCAGCGAGGGGAGCGACGCGGAGCCCATCAGGTGGAGAGACTACTATGTCTACTCACAGAAGGTGGGGGACACAGGCGCCACTTTGCGAAGAGCGATCCCCCGCAGCGTCATCCATGACATTGCCGCAAATATCTTCGGCGCATCCCTGCTGTTGTCTCTGGGTGTCCTGGTCGCGGTAATTCCGCTCCTCATTATGGTCTCAAGGCTGATCATCGATCCCTTGGATGTGCTCCGGGAGTCCATGGTGAAATTCAGGAACGGGGATTTCTCCCAGCGCATAGAGGTCAAAACGGACGACGAGATCGGCGAGACGCAGCAGGGGTTCAATGAGATGGTCAGCGAGATGAAGGAACTGATCGACAAGAACTACGTGATCACCCTGAAGGAAAAGGAGAGTGAATTAAACGCCCTGCAGGCGCAGATCAACCCGCATTTTTTGTATAACGCGCTGGACGCGCTGTACTGGAAATGCATGGAGACAGGCAATGAGGAGATAGGAGAGGACGTGCTGGCCCTGTCTGACCTGTTCAGGCTTGTGCTCAACACAGGCAGGGATATCACTTTTGTCTCAGACGAAATAAAGCTGCTGGCAAGTTATCTTCACATGCAGCAGCTTCGCTTCGGCAACAGGTTCGTTTACAACATAGATGTGGAAGAGAGCCTTATGGATGAGATCCTGCCAAAGCTCCTGCTGCAGCCATTCGTGGAGAATTCGGTGGTCCACGGATTCGAAAAGGACACCGGAAACTTTACACTGGACATAATCGGAAAAAGAGAAGGCGACAGGATGATCCTGGAAGTGATCGACACCGGCGTCGGCATGGACGATCAGCAGGTGGCGGAGCTCTTTGCTCCCCCTAAGACGGGGAAGACCAGCGGACACAGGGTCAGCAAATACGCGATCAGAAACGTCAAGGAGCGTCTGGATCTGCTCTATAAGGACAATTACCGCCTGGATATATCCAGTAAGCCGGGCGAAGGCACAACGGTCAGGATCGAGATCCCGCTGAGTCTTAAGGAGGGTTAAATGAAGATGATGAGGATATGATCCGCAATGGGATCGTGAAATATGTTCAGCTCCATACGGACCGCTTTGAACAGATCTATTCCGCCTCGAACGGGCAGGAGGCGATCGATATCATTTATGAAAAGAGACCGGAAATTCTCTGTCTGGACGTCCAGATGCCCAAAAAGACCGGTCTTGACGTCATGGAGGAGACGAACAGGGCCAACATTCTTCCCTATACCATAATCCTGAGCGGATATGACGACTTTGAATACTGCCGGAAAGCCATGCGGCTGGGGGCGAAGGACTATCTGCTAAAGCCCGTCCGTTCCTCGGATATTCTGACCATGCTTTTGAATGCCGCGGACAAGATCGAGGCAGGCGTAGACAGGACCACGCTGGAAAAGACCACGATCGCGGACCGCGCCATCCACTACATGCAGGAGCATTACAACGAGGATATCACCCTTTCCGGCGTCGCGGATCACATAGGGGTCTCCGCGGGCTATCTGTCCACCCTCATGACCAAATCCTTCGGCAAGGGATTTATCGACTGTCTGAACGAGATCCGCATAGAGAGGGCCTGCGACTACATCCTGCAGGGCAACCTCAAGACCTATGAGATCGCTTACAGGGTCGGCTACAACAACGAGAAGTATTTTTACAGAGTTTTCAGCAAAATTAAGGGCACTACGCCGGCAAAGTATAAGAGAGAAGCGGATGAGTAATATGATGTGGAAAGTATATAAAACAGAAGCGGTAAACGGCAAAATCGTGACGAGTAAGGAGGAGATCCCGGAGACAAAAGGGGTCTACGAAGAAAATAACGTCATCAATATTTATACAGACGTCGCCTATCAGACCTGGGAAGGCTTTGGCGGCGCCCTGACGGAGGCGGCCGGCTCCACCTACAACCTGATGGACGAGAAGGACAAACAGCGTCTGGTGTCAGACTATTTTACCGAGGAGGGAATGGGATACACGAACCTCCGCATGCCCATCGACAGCTGCGATTTTTCATTGGGGCATTATGAGGCCTATCAGAAGGACGGCGGCGCCCTGGATATGTCCAGAGTACAAAAGAACCTGATGCCGCTCTTTGAGGACATCAGGGAAAAGTACGGCAAAAGCCCCGCGGTCATGCTTTCGCCCTGGAGCCCTCCGGCCTTTATGAAGACCAACAATGACAGGAATCACGGCGGGAGCCTCAAGGATGAGTACAAGGCGGAGTGGGCCGACTATATCTGCCGCTACATCATCGCGTCCAGGGAACTGGGGATCGATGTGCGAAGGCTCAGCATCCAGAATGAGCCGAACGCGGTGCAGACGTGGGATTCCTGCGTCTATACGCCCAAGCAGGAGAGGGAATTTCTGAACACTTACCTGCGCGCGGCGCTGGAAAAGTACGGTCTTAGGGATTCCATCGAAATCTTTATCTGGGATCACAACAAAGAGAGGCTTTTGGAGAGAGCGGCCGCCATCATCGACGGGGAGACGGACGATCTGGTGGACGGCATCGCCTTCCACTGGTACAGCGGGGATCACTTTAATTCCCTTAAGATGTTCAGGGAACTGTTCCCCGAAAAGAAGCTGATCCTGTCCGAGGCGTGCATCGAGTTTTACAAGTTCGATAAGGATAACGTGCAGGTCAACGCCGAGAAGTACGCGCACGACCTGATCGGGAACCTCAACAACGGCATGTGCGCGTTTTATGACTGGAATCTCCTGCTCAATGAGGAGGGCGGGCCCAATCACGTGCAGAATTACTGTGACAGCCCTTACAGGTTTGACAGGAAGGAACGGAAACTGACCAGAAATGTGATCGCCGACTATCTGTGGCACTTCGCGCATTTCATCCGGCCGGGCGATGTGCGTCTGGGCACCTCCACCTATACGGAGGAGCTGGAGGTCACAGCTTTCGCGGGCAAGGGCGGAAAGGTGAAGGTCATCCTGCTCAACAGGACCGATCGGCCGCTGAAAGCAAATATCCGGTTTCCGAAGCTGAAGGGAGATGACGGGGAGTCCTTTGTCAAAACAGTGATTCCCCCTCAGAGTATTGTCTCCTGCGAGTAAACTTGCCTAAGACCGATCCAGTGCCTGACCGATGTCGGCGATCAGATCGTCAATGTCCTCGATGCCGACGGAGATCCTCAGGGTGTCCTCAAACACGCCGGCAGCGGCATTTTCCTCGGGGGTGTGGCCGAAGTGAGTGGAAGAGGCCGGATGTACGATGAGGCTCTTCGCGTCGCCGACGTTGGTCATATAGTCAAAGATCTCCACGTTCTCCAGCACGCGCAGCGCCGCCTCTTTGCCGCCCCGGATGCGGATGGAGATGATGGCGCCGGGTCCTTTGGGAAAATACTTCCGGCCCAGCTCATAATAGGGGCTGTCGGGAAGACCCGGATAGCGAACCTCCGTGACGGCGGGATGCTGATCCAGAAACTCCGCCAGCTTTTGCGCGTTGTAGACATGCCGCTCCATGCGCAGGGACAGAGTCTCCATACCCTGAAGGACATAAAAAGCTGTCTGGGGGCTCATATGCCCGCCGAGCTGCATCAGATAGACGATACGAAGACGCTGCGTAAACATCTGGGTGCGCAGCGTTTTGTCGTCGATAAGATCCTTGTACTCCTCGTAAAAGGCCTCGAACTGCGGGAATCTGCCGCCCAGCCAGTCAAAAGTGCCGGCCTCGGAGACCATGCCCGCGATGACCGTGCCGTGTCCGCTCAGATATTTGGTGGCCGAGTAGCAGGCGATATCCACGCCGTGCTCGAAGGGGCGGAAGAGATAGGGCGTCGCGAAGGTGTTGTCGATGACCACCGGAATGCCGTAGGAGTGCGCCAGTTCCGTGATCGCGTCCACGTCCAGCACGTTCATGCCGGGATTTCCCAGCGCCTCGATGTAGATCGCCTTGGTGTGGTCGTCGATATACTGTCTGTAGGATTCCACGTCGTTTTCATCCTCGATGAAGCGCGCCTCTATGCCATAGGGCTTCAGCACGGACTGCAGCAGCTCTGTGGAGCCGCCGTAGAGAGTGCGGACGGAAACAATGTTGTCCCCCGCCTGGCAGAGATTCAGGAAGGTGCCCGAGATGGCGGCCATGCCGGAAGCAAAGGTTATGGACGCCGAGCCTCCCTCCAGGGATGTGAGGCGCCGATCCAGGACCCGGTTCGTGGGGTTTGAGAAGCGGACGTAGGAGTCGCCCTCCTCCTCATACCTAAAAAGCCTGAGGCAGCGTTCATAGTCCCCCAGCTCGAAAGCCGCTGTCTGATAGATCGGGACCGCCTTCGAGCCGTTGTGCTCTGCCGGGTCATAGCCCGCGTGGAGCTGCCTTGTCGTAAACCCAAGATCTTTTTTCTCAAATGCCTTGTAACTCATGTCTCTATCCTTCCTCAAAGCCTAAAATGATCGCTTTATCAGAGTGAGTGCGCCCTTGGGGCAGGTGCTCGTACAAATACCGCAGCCGACACATCGGGACGTGTCCGCGGATACTTCTTTAGGGCCCTTTTTTGTGAACACGCCGAGGTGGCAGCGCTTCTTACAGAGGCCGCAGCCAATGCATTTGTCCGGATCGAAGGAGACGATCCACGCGGAGGCCGGCCAGGTACCGATGCTGTTAAGGACACGCTGCGCGCGGAACAGATAGCAGCAGTCGCCGCAGCAGTTGCAGATGCCGCCCATGGCGCGGGTGTGCATGAGGCCGTCCTTTTCCGCCTGACGGACGATATCGGCAGCGCGCTCCGCGTCGATCTGCTCCGACAGGCCGCGGTCCGCAAAGGTATTGATCCCGTTCTTGTAGGTGATGCAGGTGCGGCGCGGCAGGCCGCATTCCCCGGTCAGGGAGCGGCAGTCGCAGTAATTGAGGTAGACGGGCCGGGGGTCCGCCAGGATCCCTTCGACCATCTCCTCCAGCGGAACGACAGTGTCCGCGGTGGGCGGCCACTGTCCGTTGTCCAGTGTCTTCACGTAGGCATTGAAATACCAGTCATCCAGACTGACGCGCTTTTCCCACGGGAGCGTGCTGTATTTGTCATGGTTCGAGACGCAGAAGGCGTCCAGAAAGCCATAGAAATTGTTGAGGCGGTAAAAGGCGCCCGTCTCATCGGTCTTGGAAATGAGCCCGCGCCTGTATTCGGCGGGCACGTCGATGTCAACGGGGCTGCCGGATCCGGCGTCCGAAACGGTGTCCGATCTGTCGTTCGCGCCGCGCCGGCCGATGTCGGCGGGGAAGGGCTGCGTCACTTCGCCCGAGGCGATCTGAAGAATGAACTTCAGTTCCTGCTCCGTGAAGAAGAATTCAAGCAGATCCGCACCCTCCGGCGGGATCTCAAAAGCTTTACAAATATCTGCCCGTTCTGCCGCTCCGATCGCCATAACGCGTTCTCCTTATCATGTGTCAAATACTTTGAGTGAATAGTAGCACACAAAAACATACCAAGTCAATATGATATGTGGGAATTAGACGGCGCTCAGTTTCCCGTTTGCCTTGCTTAAGAATCTGTCATTTTGCACCACGAAACGTTCATGGGTGCCCTCGCCGATCTTGCCGGCCTCGTCGAAGACCGTGGCCTGAAAGACGATCCTCTTGCGGTCCACCAGCGTGACCTCTGTCTCGCAGGTCACTTTGAGGCCCACCGGAGTCGCGGAGATATGGGCCACATCGAGTTTGGTCCCCACTGTCCCCTCGCCGGGCGCCAGTTCGGGCGCCACGCTTCTCCAGGCAGTCTCCTCGATCAGCGCGATCATGGCAGGGGTGGCAAAGACTTCAAGTTCGCCGCTCCCCATGCTGCGCGCTGTCAATTCTTTTGTCACGGTAATTTCCTTTTTGCCTTTAATTCCTGTCCTCAGCATGGACATATCCTCCTTTATTTTCCGGCCGGCCCGTTGCAGACCTATGTTACAGGCTTTTTTTGCGGCCCGTTTGTAATTTTCGGATGTTCGTGTATAATTATATACCATGTGAGCGAAAAAGCGGCACAACAGTGAATTTTTATATGAAATATTACGGTTTTATTACATTTGTGTTGCAAAATAGTTCATAGTGTGTTATGTTGGTATTGTAACTATAAAATCGGCGCATTTGTATGTGATCCTGAAAGAACTCACGGGACAGGAGGGGATATGAAAAATAGAAGTCTCTGTATTATGACAGCCGCGATCATGGCGATGACCACCGCGCTCGCCGGGTGCGGCGCAAGCGGAGCGGCAAGCAGCACGGGCCAGCAAGAGCCGGAAACAGCCACCGAGGCGAGCACCACAGCCGCCACGGAAGTCGCCGCTGTAGAGGCGGAGCCCGAACCCGAGCCGGAACCTGAGCCGGAGCCGGAGCCCGAGCTTCCCCGCAGCATTATGACCGGCGAAGTGATCGACGAGGAGCTCACGAAGCAGCGTCCTCTGGCCGTCATGTATCCGATCAACCAGCAGGCGCAGCCCCAGTATGGTCTTGACAGAGTCAAGGTATTTTACGAGATCATGGAAGAGGGCGACATGAGCCGCCAGATGGGTATTCTGGAGGACTGGCAGGGCCTTGACCGGATCGGCAATATCCGCAGTATCCGTTCGTATTTTGTCTATGAGGCGCTGGAGTGGGATCCGATCATCCTCCACTTTGGCGGACCGGTGGACTATACCGGAGAGATCCTGACCCGCGAGGACGTCGACAATATCAACGGTGTCGGCGGCGTTATGGGTTCGGATTACGGCTGCTACTACCGCGTGCCGCATGACGGCGTCGCGATCGAGCACACCGCGTACACGGATTCCGATCACGTCAACGACGCGATCGATATGGCGGGCTTTGAGAGAGAGCACCGCGACGAGTACTATGTCGGCAAGCACTTTACGTTCACCAAGGACGGCGAGATCAACGATCTCTCCCAGTATCCTGACGCAGTGGACGCGTACGATATCGACATGGCGGGATCCTATCCCGTGACACAGTCGGCACTGCACTATAATCCTGAAGACAAGCTGTATTACAAGACTCTCTACGGCAATGACCAGGTGGACGCCGAGTCCGGCGAGCAGCTTTCCTTCACCAATATTTTCATTCAGCGCGCGGAGAGCGTGCCCTGCGTGGAAGGCAGCGCGTATCTGTGGTTCCGCATTGAGGATCCGGGCTATGACGGATATTACATCACGGAAGGCAAGATGATCCACGTCACATGGAACAAGGAGGACGACTACGAGCCGACACTGTACTATGATGACGACGGAAATGAAGTGACGGTCAACCAGGGCCGCTCGATGATCTTCATCATCCGCGACGGCAGGGATTCCTTTGATGTCGACGGCATCACATACGGCCCCGACACGCACAAGACGCTGACAGAGCAGCCCGAGGAGTCTTCGGACGGCGCGACCACCGGCGCGGCAGCCGTGGAGGAGCCCACCGAGGATCAGGCAGCTGAGGCAGCGGCCGCGGAAGAGGATTGGTAATCCGGACCGGGGATTCGGACCGGGAAAAATGATTGAAATATAAAGACTGCCGCCAGTTCAAAGAGATGGACTGGCGGCAGTCTTTTTGCTGTCCTTACCGTCACGCCTTGGGCGCGGGCCCGTAGGAAAACTGCAGTTCCTCCGGGACATGGTGCTTGTCGCCGATATAGAGGATGTGCGGCGTCCCGTCGGGGTCCACCGCGACGCAGCTGACGGCGACGTTGACAAGGATGATGCGGTCGATCTGATCTTCGGGATGTCCGGCAGCGAAGTTGAGAAATGTCTGGATCGCCGAGCCGTGGGAGGTGACGATGACCTTTTTGCCCGGATGTTCACGGGCGACCCGCATGATCGAATCCCGCATGCGCCGGTAGACATCCGGCACGGATTCGCCGCCGGGGGCCTGCGCGTGCCCGCGGTCAAGGCCCATCACATAAGCGCGGTAAAACTCGGGATACCGTTCGCGGATCTCCCCTTCCACAAGGCCGTCCGCGTCGCCGAAGTCGATCTCCATCACGCCGGGCTCGAAGATGACGGGCACTTCCCGCGGCTGGGTGGAAAGCGCGTATTCAAGCGTCTGAACGGCGCGCTTTAAGGGGCTTGTGACGGCCAGATCCAGAGGGATGTCCCGGAAATACTCCGCCAAAAGAGCGCCCTGCCGCTCGCCCATCTCATCCAGAGGATTGTCGGCATGGCCCTGATAGCGTTTTTTCTGGTTCCACTCGGTCGTGCCGTGGCGCACGAAATAAAAGACCGTCGGCTGGTCTTTACCTGTCTGCAAATTTTCCTGTCTGTCCCGTCGCTCCATAAATGTCAAATCCTCTCCGAATAGTTATATGGTATAGTTTANNCTAAAGAACGGCTGCAACAATGTTGATTATACGGACGGGGGAAGTACAGGTCAATGACGACAAAGAAAAAGGGCAGTATTTCAGCGAATATATTGGATGTATGGGGCCGTTTTTTAGGACCCCGAAGAGACGGACAGGGGCGGTCCGACGGGGAATATGAGTTTTGCCCCCGCTGCGGCGCGGATCTGACGCTCCAAAAAGGGTACGACAACAGTCTTCCTTACTGGATCTGCAAAGGCTGCGGTGAGATGCTCATGAATCCGGAGCTGGACGATGGATCGGGCATCCTGTGGCGCTGCGATAAGTGCGAGTCGGTGCTCAATACGCAGCCGGGATTTCGCGAGGACTGCGGGGAGTGGACGTGCCTGACCTGCGGCCATGTCAACAAGATCAGTGAGAGCGAAGTCTTTGAGTCGGATGACGAGTATCAGGCTTCCAAGCTGGATCCCTATAAAGGACTGCCGGACGAGGCTGTTCTGGCGCTGTCCATGTATGAGCTGGTCGGTGCTGTAGGGGGGCGGGGCAATATTTTTACTGTGAGACACCGCGAGACCGGGTCGCTGTATATCGAAAAGCTCCTTACCGCCTATGACAGGAGTATTTATGATTATCTGGGGGAGAATCCGATCGAACACATGCCCCGGATCGCCGAGCTTTACGAGAGCAGCAATTGCCTGATCGTTCTGGAGGAGTATGTGGAGGGGGAGACCGTGGCGGAGCGCCTTGGCCGGGCGCCGTTTTCCGAGGAGGAGGCGGTCCGCGCCGCGAGAGATATCTGTGTGATCCTCGACAGGCTCCACAATCTGCCCAGGCCGATCATCCACAGAGACGTCAAGCCGTCCAACATTATGCTGACGCCGGAAGGGGAAGTGGTCCTGCTGGATATGAACGCGGCAAAGTGGTATGGGCCCGGCCGGTCGGATGACACAAATTACATGGGCACATGGTTTTACGCGGCGCCGGAGCAGGCGGGGTTCGGCCTGTCGGCATCCAGCCCCAAGACCGACACCTACGCGTTGGGGGTCACGCTCAATGTGATGCTGACCGGCCAAATACCCAAAGAGAAGAAGGCGGGCGGCAGGATCTGGGATGTCATCGAGCGCTGCATCAGCCTGAATGCGGAGGAGAGATACAGCGCGGCGGAACTGATCCGGGAGCTGGACAGGATCATGGAGGAAAAACGATGGAACTAAAGCCCACCAACGAACTCGACGATATTCTGGAGAACACAAAGCCGGAGCAGATCAGCCGCTACTACAGCGAGAACGGGAAATACCTGGCCGACGAGAAGAAGGCTTTTTATTACTACATGAAAAATGTGGTGGATGATAAGAACATAAAGCTCAAGGATCTGTACAAGGCAGCGGACCTCTCGGAGTCCTACGGCAGCAAGATCCTGACCATGGAAAAGCACACCGCGAACAGGGACCTGATCATCAGACTCTGCCTTGCCGGCCGCTTCTCTCTTCTGGAGACGAACCGCGCGCTCAAGCTTTACAAGATGAGCGAGCTTTACGCGAAGGACCCGCGGGACGCCTGCCTGATCGTCGCGATCAACAATCGGATCTACGATCTTTACGAGGTGGACGAGATTCTGCAGGGGCACGGGTTCAAAATACTGCACGGCGGCAGGCTCACTGACGAGGCGTGAAATGCCGCGCAAACGAGGCGCGAAGGGCTGCCCTTCGGAACAATTTTCCCCACCAAATCGGTGGGGATTTTTGCGCTTAAATCCTGTTACCATTAGTGCATCCATTGAGACAGGAGGTGAGCTTATAATGAAAGGGTTTAAGAGACTAATTGTTTTTATTATCGCCGTCGCGGTAGTCGCATTTTTGTTCAATAGCTGCGGCAGGAAAAAGACGGAGACCACCGAAGCGAAGCAGGAGATCGATACGTCGGTCGATGACGCGGCGGAAGAGGAGAAGAAGGAAGAGGCGGAGCCGGACGAACAGAAGGAAGAGGCTAAGGAGGAAGATTCTTCGGAAGTCGATTCCGATGACGATGAAACGTCAGACGGCGACTCCTCAGACGCCGACTCTTCGGACGACGACTCTTCGGATGCCGACAGAGGCGAGGACGAGGTGGACCCGGATCTGAAAGCTTTTCTGGACAGCTACGAGGCGTTTACCGACAAGTATGTGGAGTTTATGAAGAAGTACAATGAGGACCCCGGCAACGCGGCCTCCATGATGACGGAATATCTGGAGCTGTTGGAAGAGGCTGAAGAATTTTCCGAGAAGGCCGACGCATACGACACGGATGAAATGTCACCGGCAGACCTGAAGTACTACATGGAAGTGACAACGAGGTGCTCAGAGAAGATGTTGGAAGTTTAC
>CAJOLP010000063.1 GCA_905235465.1 uncultured Lachnospiraceae bacterium
TGTTATGTGCCGGGCGGCAGGGCTGTCTATCCCTCCAGCGTGCTGATGAATATCATTCCCGCGAAAGTGGCGGGCGTGGAAAAGATCGTCATGATCACACCGCCCGGTCCTGACGGGAAGGCGGCGCCCGGAACCATCGTCGCGGCCGATATCGCGGGCGCGGATGAGATCTACAAGGCCGGCGGCGCCCAGGCCATCGCGGCGCTCGCCTACGGCACACAGACCATCCCGAGGGTCGATATGATCACGGGGCCCGGCAATATTTTTGTCGCCCTGGCCAAGAAGGCCTGCTTTGGCGTCACGGGAATCGATTCCGTGGCGGGACCCAGCGAGATCCTTGTGATCGCGGATGAGACGGCGGATCCGCGCTTTGTCGCGGCGGATCTTTTGTCGCAGGCGGAGCATGATCCCATGGCCAGCGCGATCCTCCTCACGACGGATCAGGATCTGGCGGAGGCGGTGAGCCGGGAGATCGACGAGTTTTTAAAAAAGCTCTCGCGCCGCGAGATCATCGAGGCGTCTCTTGACCACTACGGCTATATCTTTGTGGGCGATACGATGGACGATCTGGTGGACGCCGCAAATACGATCGCTTCCGAGCATCTGGAGATCGTCACGAAGGATCCGTTTGAGGTGATGACGCGGATCCGCAACGCGGGCGCGATCTTTTTGGGCAGCTATTCCTCAGAGCCTCTGGGGGACTATTACGCGGGGCCCAATCACATTTTGCCGACCAACGGGACGGCGAGGTTTTTCTCGCCCCTCGGCGTCGATAACTTTGTCAAGAAATCCAGTATCATCTCTTACTCAAAACAGGCGCTGGAAGCCGTGCATGAAGATATAGAGCTTTTTGCCAGAAGCGAAGGACTGACGGCCCACGCGAATTCCATCGCCGTGCGCTTTGAAGAGAAAAAGGAGTGAGCGTATTATGTCCAAGAAAGTCAGAAAATCCCAGATCCGCCGCACGACCGGCGAGACAGACATTCTCCTGTCCCTGAACCTTGACGGAAGCGGAAAGGCGCAAATCGATACGGGCATCGGATTCTTTGATCACATGCTCGACGCGTTCACAAGACACGGTCTTTTCGACCTGGATCTGCGCGTAAAGGGCGATCTGCGGGTGGACGGCCACCACAGTGTGGAGGATACCGGCATCGTGCTGGGCGAGGCGATCCGCGAGGCTGTAGGAGACAAGAAGGGCATCCGCCGGTACGGATATTTTATCCTTCCCATGGATGAGGCCCTTGTGCTGTGCGCGGTGGACCTGTGCGGCAGGCCGTATTTTGTCATGGAGGGCGCTGATTTCAACACACCGATGGTCGGAGACTTCGACACAGAGCTCGTGCGGGAGTTTTTCTATTCCATTTCCTACGGCGCCATGATGAACCTGCACTTCCGCGTGCTCTCGGGCACGAACGCGCATCACATCATCGAGGCGATGTGCAAGAGTTTTGCCAAGGCGCTGGATATGGCGACCGGGTATGAGATGCGGATCGAGGACGTGCTGAGCACAAAGGGCGTTCTGTAATATTTTGGCAGTATACCGGCAGAGGATACATCTATGAACATGCAATACAAACAGCTGATTCCCAGCATTTACCTTCTGGATCATAAAGCGGTGCGGAGTCTGACCGATCACGAGGTGATCAGCGAGGATCCCGAGGCGCTTGCCTGCGAGTATAACACAGGGTTCGCGGACGCGCTTATGATCTTTGACCTGTCCGATGACGACGCCATGCAGGAGGCCCATAACGATATTATCAGGGCTGTCTGCGCGTCAGTCCGCATTCCCGTGATCGGGGCGGGCCGTGTGCGCCGCCTGGAGGATGTCAAGAAGCTCCTCTACGCGGGCTGTGCCATGGCGGCGCTCAATCTTTCTCATGAGAGCAATGCGGCACTTGCGGGGGAAGCTGCGGCAAGGTTCGGCGCCGATAAGATCGCCGGCTGTTATTCCGATCCCGCGCAGGTATCCGCGCACGCGGAGAGCCTTCGCGGAAACATCTCCCTTCTGATCGAAGTCAAAAGAGAAGGGGAGGGGACAAAGGCGCCCGCTGACGGCGTTCCCGTTCCGGTGATCCGCGAGATTGGGGAGTCGGAATGCGTGAAGGAAGTCTTAAAGGACGACAGAGTAAACGGCGTCACAGGCCCCGGCGTCAACAGAAGGGCCGCGCGTCTTGAGCAGATCAGAGAGAAGCTGGATGCAGCCGGCATTTCCGTCTATATGCGCAGGGCGCAGTACCCCTGGTCCGCTTTCAAGAAGGGGCCGGACGGGCTGGTTCCTGTCGTAGTGCAGGAGGATTCCACGGACCAGGTGCTCATGGTCGCCTACATGAATCAGGAGGCGTATGAGCGGACGGTCCGCACGGGACGCATGACCTACTGGTCCAGAAGCCGGCAGGAGCTCTGGGTGAAGGGACTTACAAGCGGTCATTTACAGTTTGTGCACTCCCTGACGGCGGACTGCGACATGGATACGATCCTCGCGCGGGTCGACCAGGTGGGCGCGGCGTGCCACACAGGCAGTCACTCCTGTTTCTTTAACGGGATCCTCAGCGAAGAGGGGACGGAGACCTTCGATCCGGGCAAAGTACTGCAGCGGGATTATGAGACCATCGTCGAGCGCAGGGACAACCCGAAGGAAGGATCCTATACGAACTACCTCTTTGACAAGGGACTGGACAAGATGCTCAAAAAGCTCGGGGAGGAATCCGCCGAGATCATTATAGCGGCCAAGAATCCCAACCCCAACGAGATCGTCTATGAGATAGCAGACTATCTCTATCACATGATGGTCGTCATGGCGCAGAAGGATCTGACCTGGGAGGATGTGACCAAAGAACTGGCAAGAAGACAGAAAAAAGAGTAGGGCCCCGGGGCATTTTATACGGCTATTTTTTCCTTGACACATAGAATGTGTTCTGTTATTTTTATATAGTATGCCGCATGATGAGGCTTTTTATGTGCTGCCCGGTATGGTACTGCCGAGGTTCAGCATAAAAGTGCAGGCCGTGACCCGCCTGCCGCCGCAATCAGCGAGTTTTTAAGAAAAAGGAGGTACCACTTTATGTACGCAATTATTGCAACCGGAGGCAAACAGTACAAGGTTTCAGAAGGTGATATCATCGATATCGAGAAGATCGAAGGCGAGAGCGGCACGGAAGTTACATTTGACGACGTGATCTGCATCGGCGGAGACGAGATGAAGGTTGGAGAGGCTGTAAGCGGCGCTTCTGTCACCGGCACCATCCAGAGACAGGGCAAGGGCAGAAAGGTCGTCGTTTATCACTACAAGAGCAAGACCGGCTATCACAAGAAGAATGGTCACAGACAGCTCTTTACACGTGTCAAGATCGATAAGATCAACGGGTAATGATAAACGTTATTATCAAAAGACATAGGGGAAGTTATCAGTCCTTTATATGCACGGGCCACGCGGAATACGCGGCGGATGATACGGCCGATATCGTGTGCGCCGGCGTCAGCGCTGTAGTGATCAATACGATCAACTGCCTGAAAGATCTTCTTGAGGAAGAGGTCGGCATCGATTACGATCAGGAAGAAGGCGGACTGATCACATGTGTATTTACACAGCCCCCGAGTGACAAAGCTTCATTTCTCATCGACTGTATGATCCACGGACTGAAATGGATACAGGCACAGTATGGTGAGCAATATCTTACATTCGAGATCGAGGAGGTTAGATCATGTTAAATTTGAATCTTCAGTTTTTTGCCCATAAAAAGGGAATGGGATCCACCAAGAACGGCCGTGATTCCAACGCCAAGAGACTCGGCGCCAAGAAGGCGGACGGCCAGTTTGTCAAGGCCGGCAACATCCTTTACAGACAGCGCGGAACCAGCATTCACCCCGGCCTGAACGTGGGCATCGGCGGTGATGACACTCTCTATGCACTGACCGACGGTATTCTTCGTTTTGAGCGCGTCGGCAAGGACAAGAAGAGAGCTTCCGTCCACCCGGTAGAGGCAGAGCAGTAATCAGATCTACTGCGGCGCCGTATAAATGCGTGTAGGGACTTCTGGCAGAGCAGCAGCGCTGTCCGAAGTCCTTTGTGTGTTATTACAGATTCCTGCCGACACGGCGAGGGGAAAGATCATGTTTATAGATAAGGCAACAATTACCGTGAGCAGCGGAAAGGGAGGGGACGGACATGTCTCATTCCGACGCGAAAAATATGTGCCGGCGGGCGGTCCGGACGGAGGCGACGGAGGCGACGGAGGAAGTGTGATCCTGGTGGTGGATGACGGCCTCAATACCCTGGTGGATTTCCGCCACACCCGCAAATTCAAGGCGCAGGACGGCGAACCCGGAAAGAAGAAGCGCATGGCGGGCAAGCGCGGAGAGGACCTGATCCTCAAAGTGCCCGAAGGGACGGTGGTGCGCGAGGCTGACAGCGGCAGGATCATTACGGACATGTCCGGAGATAACCGAAGGTTTGTCCTCTTAAAGGGCGGAAGAGGCGGAAACGGCAACCAGCATTACGCCACATCCACCATGCAGGCGCCGCGCTACGCGCAGCCGGGGCAGCCTTCCAGGACGATCACGCTCAGTCTCGAGCTGAAGGTGATCGCCGATGTGGGCCTGGTGGGATTCCCCAACGTGGGCAAATCCACGCTCCTGTCCATGGTCAGCAACGCAAAGCCCAAGATCGCCAACTATCACTTCACAACGCTGCAGCCCATCCTGGGCGTGGTGGACCTTCCGGACGGCGGAGGATTTGTGATGGCGGATATTCCCGGGCTTATTGAGGGCGCTGCGGAGGGCGCCGGACTGGGGCATGAGTTTCTTGCCCATATAGAGCGCACCAAGCTTCTGATCCATGTGGTGGATGCTGCCGGCTCCGAGGGCCGGGACCCGGTGGAGGATATAAAGACGATCAACGCCGAGCTTGCGGGCTACGAGGAGGAGACGGGCGCCAAGAAGCAGGTGATCGCCGCCAATAAATGCGACCTTTTGGAAGAGGATTCCGACGCGCTGGAGCGCATCAGAGAGTATGCGAAGACGCTGGGCGCGGAGGTCTTTGAGATAAGCGCCGCCACCGGCGAGGGCGTATGGCCCCTGATGTATCACGTGAATGACCTTCTCTTACAGATGCCGCGGGACGCAAAAGTGTTCGAGCAGGAATTTGATCCTGAGACAGAGCTTGCACAGACTTCAGAGCCGTTTACGGTGACATACGACAGCAAGGAAAATGAGTATGTCGTGGAGGGGCCCAGGATCGAAAAGATGCTCAGTTATACGAATCTCGAGACGGAAAAGGGCTTTGTTTTCTTCCAGAAGTTTTTGGAGGAAAACGACATCATCAAAATGCTCAAAGATCTGGGATGCGCCGAAGGCGATACAGTTCGTCTTTACGGCCACAGATTTGAATTCTACGATTGATAAGGAGACAGCATTATTATGTTAAACAGCAGACAGCGGTCCTATCTCATCGGCCTGTCCAATTCTCTGACGCCGGTCGTTATGATCGGCAAGAGCGGCGTGACGCCGGAGCTTGCGGCTTCTACGGAGGAGGCCTTTAACACAAGGGAGCTCCTCAAGGGGTCCGTTCAGAAATCATCCACAGAGGATATCAGGGAATCAGTCAATACGCTGGCGGAGCGCACCAGGTCCCAGGTCGTCATAGTGATCGGGCGCAAATTTGTGCTTTACCGCCCCTTCAAAGAGGACCCCGTCATTGTCCTTCCCAAATGAGAAAGGAGCGGAGCGATGCATCTCAATACAGAATCCGGCGCGCTCCGGATCGGCATACTGGGCGGCACCTTTGACCCCATTCATCTGGGACATCTGATCATAGCGGATCAGGCGAGGGACCAGTTTGATCTGGACAAAATACTGCTGATCCCCTCCGGGCACTCCTATTTCAAAGACAACCGCGCTCAGAAGGTCCTCCCGGCAGAGATCAGATATAAGATGACGGAGCTGGCTGCGATGGACAATCCGTATTTTGAAGTTTCTGACCTTGAGGTCACCCGCCCGGGCAACAGTTATACCTATGAGACGATCGAGGCGATCGCCGGGGCCCTGCCGGAGGCTTCTCTGTTTTTTATAGCGGGCGCGGACACGGTCTGCTCACTGCACTCCTGGAAGTATCCGGAACGTATCCTGAAGGCCTGCACGGTGCTTGCCGCGGTGCGTGAGGGACAGGTGCAGGAAGATGAGCTTGAACGGGCGGCCTTGTCTCTCACAGAACAGTTCGGCGCCAGGATCCGGCGGCTGCTCATCCCGTCCATCGACATTTCCTCGACGGACATCAGAGAGCGGGCCGCACAGGGAAAATCCATCCATTATATGGTGCCGGATCCGGTGGAAAGATATATAATAGAGACAGGAATCTATTCTTCGGATCCGGGTATCCGGGACAGATCAATGAGCGAGGGGAACAGCATATTTTGAACAAAAAAGAGCGCATTGAACTTATAAAACAAATCGAAAAGGATCTCGGGTACGGAAGATTTATCCATACGCTCGGCGTCGCCGAAACATCGGCGAATCTCGCCATGCGCTGGGGGGTCGATCCGTCCGCCGCAGAGCAGGCAGGGCTCCTGCACGACTGTGCCAAGTGTCTTCCTCTGGCCAAGATGCGCAAGATCTGCCTCAAGGAGGGAATGATATTAAACGACTATGAGCAGGACAGTGCGGCGCTGCTTCATTCCAAGGCGGGGAGCGTGCTGGCCCGGACCAAATATGGCGTGACGGATGAGGAGGTCCTGAGCGCCATCAAATATCATACGACCGGCAGGCCTGCCATGAGCACTCTGGAAAAGATCGTCTTCACGGCGGATTACATTGAGCCGGGGAGAGAGTCGGCGCCGGATCTGCCGCAGGTCAGAAGGATGGCTTATGAAAATCTGGACGCGTGCGTTTTTAAGATACTCGGGGATACGCTGTCCTATCTTGCCCGGAGCGATGCACCGGCCGATCCCATGACGCGGAAGACTTATGATTACTATGCATCCATTCAAAAATTGCAAAAGGAGAACTGAACGATATGGCTAATGAGAACACCAAAGAGAGATCTGCCGAACTTGCACGCATCGCCATCAAGGCGCTTGAATCCAAAAAGGCGACCGATATCCGCGTGATCGATATCAGCGAAGTGTCCGTCCTTGCTGACTATTTTATCATCGCGGGAGGATCCAACAGACCGCAGATCCAGGCTCTGAGCGATAAGGTCTGCGAGAAAATGGAGAAGGCGGGCGCCGTGCTCAAACAGGTGGAAGGCTATGATAATGCCAGATGGATCCTTCTGGATTTCGGAGACGTGATCGTCCATATCTTTGGGGAAGAGGACAGGCTCCTCTATGACCTGGAGAGGATATGGAGA
>CAJOLP010000064.1 GCA_905235465.1 uncultured Lachnospiraceae bacterium
CTGGATACGAAGGCACCGGAAGTTTCGTGTAAGATCAACCGGCCGGATCTGAATCCGGACGCAGTGGATCCGGAGACAGGTTTTGTTTATTACGGGCAGGACACCTCGCTTTACAGCGGGGAGAAAGGGCTTATCGTACGCTTCACTGTGCGCGACGAGAACCCGGATCCATCGGAAACAAAGACAGGCGTGCTGTACAGCAGCAGCGCCTCCCTGGCAGAGCAGGGGGAAAAGGGAACCGGTGTCAGAGAGTCGTGGGAAGGCATTGAACCGGCCGACAGCTCGGGGAAGGAAGACAGTTCCGAAGGAGAGAGTGCTCCCGGTGAATCAGGAGATTTAAGAGAGATCGTCTGTGAGGTGCGCAGAATACCGGGACAGGCGGACGCGCCGGACGGATTCTATCGGATCGGCATCGAGGGGTGCGACAAGGCCGGGAATCTGCTGGTTATGGGATCCGGCAGTTCTGAGGGCAGTTCGGAAGAATTCCGGGAGGAGATCTTTGCCTCTAAAGAGAGGGAAGGGAGGTTCCTCACGGGGATAAAAGTGATTGATTCTCAGGCTCCATCCGGCGAGCTCACCGTGGAGGCCATCCGGCAAGTGCCGGACGGTGAAGAGAGCGGCGGGACGGATGGGACAGATAGGATGTATATGGAATCGGCTTCGTGGAAAGAAGGGGAGAACGTCTGGGCGCAGGACAGAAGCCGGTTCATGCCCTTTGCCCGGAGCGGCAGCGCGGTGATCACTCTGCGGACAGAGGATCTGTCGCCCGCCGCCGCGGCTTTTGTGATCCGCTCCACAGCGGGGGACGGCAACGAGGCGCCGCCGGACAGTGATCAGTTCAACGCGCCCCGGGATCGGAAGGAAGACGGAAAAGGCGCGGCGCAGATATCCGTCAGACTTAAAGGAGAACAGATCTTTCGCGTCGAGGAACTCTGTCTGCGGGACAGGGCGGGCAATCGGTCGCCTGTCCTTAGAAATACAGCGAATCTGTATCTGGACACTTCCCTGCCGAGCGCGGATATCGATGGACCCTCCGCATCGGTTCACGCGGTCTCGGAGGAGACTTCACGCGCGGCGGACGGCCGGGGGCTGTACAGCGGCGGCGTCACGCTGCGGGTGGAGGCAAGGGACGCGGACGCCGGCATTTCCGGCTCCGGTCTGGCCCTTGTGACCTGCGATGTGCGCGTGGGCGGCCGGCTGGTGACCGAAGGGGAGATCCTTTTTTGCGCATCGCCTTTTGAGGAGGATCCGGAAAAGGAATATGAGCCGGAGATGTATTTTGAAGGGACGATCCGCATCCCCGCCGGCGGAATCTACGAGAGCAATGAGATCGCCGTGACGGTGCGCGCCATAGACAACGCCGGGAACGAGTCCGCTGTCACCGAGGAGAGCGTGCTCCGTTTCGGGATCGATACGACGCCGCCGGCCGTCACAGTCGTCTATGACAACAATGAGGCGCAGAACGAAATGTATTTTGCCGGTGCAAGGACCGCGACGATCCTGGTCCGCGAAAGGAATCTGAATCCGGCGGCGCTCAGCGTCGCGGCGCCGGGCGCTTTAGTAAGTCCCTGGCGGTTCAGCGCGCAGGAGGACGGGCCTGGCAACGGTGATCTGTGGGAATGCAGCGCTGTCTTTGAGCGCGACGGGAATTACGACATGTTTGTGGTCGGGACAGACGCCCTTGGGAACCCGGCGGCCGTCTCCTATGAGGGCGCGGCCCCGAATCACTTTGTGGTGGACAGGACGCCGCCCGAGATCACGGTGCGCTGGGACAATCAGGATGTGCGCAATGGGATGTATTATAACCGGGCGCGGACGGCAGAGATCGAAATAAGGGACATTTCATTTTCTGACAGGATGGTGCGCGTATCCCCGCTCAGCACGGGCTTTTCCGGGCCCGCAGGAGATTTGGCCATTGCGGACGAAGAGCTTGGCGGCGCGGCGGGGAAGCGGACCGCCGGGAGCGGCATACATACAGCGGAAGCAGTATTTAGCGCAGACGGAGCCTACCGGCTGACCTGCGCCTGCACGGATCTGGCCGGAAATGCAGCGGTACCTTACATATCGGAGGAGTTTGTCATCGACAGCACGCCGCCTCTTATGTGGTTCGACGATGAATCTGTCTCCCGGGGAGGCGTGTACGGCGGGACGGTCACGCCGACCGTGCGTTTCGCGGATGAAAATACTGCGGCCGGCAGCGCGGTCCTTACCTGGTCAAATCTGTCCGCGGGAGGGCAGAAGATGGAGGAGGCGCACGCGTCCTACAGGGAGGGCGATGTCCTCAGGGCAGGGGAGACCGGGAGTCTGACGCTGCCCGATCTCCCCGACAGCGCTTCGCGGGACGGGATCAGTCTGGTCAGTGCCCGGGTCCGGGATCTGGCCGGGAATGAGGCGTCTGTGCGGAGAAAGATCAGCGTGAACCGGCACGGATCCACGTATGACGCCGCGTGGGACCCGGATACGGTCAGCGCGCTGGCCGCATACTACATCGATGATCCGGGTGGCGGAATACAACGTGTCCCCCATCACGGAAAGGAAGGTCATCTTGTACCGCAACGGCATCAGCCGCGAGCTCGAGGAGGGAACGGATTACCGGGTGACTAAAAGAGAGCTCCGCGGAGGACTGCGGTGGGAATATGAGGTGCTCCCCGCTTCCTTTGAGGAGGAAGGGCGTTACGATCTGCTGCTGCAGTCCGTGGATGAGGCGGGCAACACCAGCAGCAGTTCCCGGTCGGAACACCTGCAGGGATCCGTGTACGCGGCGGGCGCGGACAGGCCGGGCATCCTGTGGGCGGTGGACAGGACGCCGCCCCGGGTCTTCATCGAGGGCGTGGAGACGGACAGGCATCGATTTCGGACGGACAGGCTGGAGCTCTCTGTCTGTCCGACGGACAATCTGGAACTGCGCCGCGTCACGGTGGAGAGTGTGCTTGACAACGGCAATTTGCAAAAGGAATGCGCTTACGAAGGGGCGGAGCTGGAAAAAGTGCTCGCGGAAAATGACGGGCGGATCCCGTTTTTTGTCGACGCGGACCCGCAATGGCAGAACATCAGGATCACGGCTTTAGACGGCGCGGGGAATCTTTGCACCTCCTTTGACGGGAACGGGATCTTAGAGTACAGGGTGCTGGTCAGCGACAGTCCGCTGGTCTATGTGTATCAGAGCGGCATACTCCCCGCGGCAGCCTTTTTGTGCGTGATGGCGGCGCTTGCAAGGGCATATAATATTTACAAAAACGCTTTACCATGATACTATACTACAGTGCATGGTATTACAGTTTTTGGGAGGAAAAGACATGAAAAAGTTATTAGCTATGCTGGTGGCCGGCACAATGGTCGTCTCACTTGCCGCATGCGGCGGTTCAGGCACTTCTGCCCAGAGCACGTCTCAGGATGAGGGGACGGAGGCCGAGGCGCCCGCAGGGAACGAGGAAGCTGAGGGACAGACATTTACGGTCGGTTTCGACGCGGAATATCCGCCCTACGGATATCTTGATGTGGAGACAAATGATTACACCGGTTTCGATCTCGAGCTGGCAGAGGAGGTCTGCAACAGACGCGGCTGGAAACTGGTCAAAAAGCCCATCAACTGGGACAACAAGGATGCTGAGATCGACAGCGGTTCCATCGACTGCATCTGGAGCGGCATGACCTACACCGGCAGAGAAGAGCAGTATACATGGTCAGATCCCTATGTCGACAACACGATCGTCATAGCGGTCGCCGCGGATTCCGATATTAAGACCCTTGACGACCTTGCGGGCAAGGTCGTGATCACGCAGTCCGAATCCTCTGCCCTGACGGCACTGGAAAGTGATGAACTGGCGAATCTGACTTCTTCCTTTGCGGATCTGCAGCAGAGCCCCAGCTACAACACATGCTTCCAGGATCTTGAGGCGGGCGCTGTGGAGGCGATCGCCGTTGACGTCGGACCCGCACGCGCGCAGATCGCGAAGAGCCCCGACAAGTTCCGCATGCTGGATGAGCCCATCTCCTCAGAGCAGCTTGGCGTCGCTTTCAAACTCGGCAACACAGAGCTGAGGGACCAGGTACAGGAGACCCTGGATGAGATGATCGCGGACGGCACGTTCCTTGAGATCGCGAATCATTACGCGGACGACAATATTCCGGATATGGTCATCCTGAAGAAGTAACAGTACATAGAGAAGCAAAGTAATTTGAAGTGTCACGAACGATGAGGCAGTGGGAATCTTCCGCTGCCTTCGTTTTGACGTATAGAGTTCTTATATTTGGCCCCCGTTTGCACAGCATTAGAAATGAGGAACAGAACAAATGCAATCTATTACAATGTTTGACGTGATCTCGCAGATCGCCTCGGGATTTGGGACGACGCTGCTCATCTTCTTCGCGACGCTGATCTTCTCGATGCCCCTGGGCATCCTTATGGCGCTGGGCAGAATGAGTAAATCAACAATACTCTCTTCCGTGATCAAGGCGATCATTTCGATCCTTCGCGGCACACCGCTCATGCTGCAGCTCATTGTGGTCTTCTACGGACCATATTATCTGTTCGGTGTCAAGCTTCCCACGGGATGGCGGATCGGCGCGACGCTGATCGGCTTTTCGATCAACTACGCGGCCTATTTCGCGGAGATCTTCCGCGCGGGCATCCAGAGCATACCGGTGGGGCAGACGGAGGCGGCCTCTGTTCTGGGATATACCAAGGGTCAGACGTTCAGTAAGATCATTTTTCCGCAGATGGTCAAGCGTGTCATTCCGCCGGTCACCAATGAGGTGATAACGCTCGTCAAGGATACGTCCCTGGCGTTCGTGCTGGCGGTCCAGGAGATGTTCACCTACGCCAAGCAGGTCTCAGCGTCCATGTCCAGCCTGATGCCGCTCTTTGTGGCAGGCGTCTTTTACTATGTCTTTAACCTTCTTGTCTCTTTCATCATGAACAGACTCGAGAAGAGACTGAGTTATTATGACTGATGGGAAAGGAGGCGGATCATGAGCTTATTTGAGATCAAACATGTGAAGAAGACATTTAACGATCTGGAGGTGCTGCACGACATCTCGGTCTCTGTGGACAAGGGAGAGGTCGTGGGAATCATCGGTCCTTCCGGCAGCGGCAAATCGACGCTCCTTCGGTGCGCGACGATGCTCGAGACCATGGACAGCGGAGAGCTTTCCTATCTGGGGGAAAAAGCCGCATGGAATGACGAGAGCGGGAGAGCTGTCTACGCCTCCAAACAGGATCTGCGCAGGATCAAAAGTCATTACGGACTGGTGTTTCAGTCCTTCAATCTCTTCCCGCATTACAGCGTGATGAAGAACCTCTGCGACGCGCCGATCTGCGTGCAGGGGCGTGAAAGAGGGGAAGTGGAGCAGGAGGCTCTGGCATTGCTTAAAAAGATGGGGCTGGAAGGCAAGGAGGACGCCTACCCCCAGCAGCTCTCGGGCGGCCAGCAGCAGCGTGTTGCCATCGCGCGGGCGCTGAATATGAATCCCGACATTCTGTTTTTTGACGAGCCCACCTCAGCGCTGGACCCGGAACTTACCGGAGAGATCCTCAAGGTCATCCGGCAGCTGGCCGACGAGGACATGACGATGGTGATCGTCACACACGAGATGGCATTTGCCAGAGATGTGGCGGACCGCGTGATCTTCATGGACGGCGGCTATATCGTGGAGGAAGGACTGCCGGAGGACGTCATTTCCAATCCGAAGGAGGAAAGGACCAGACAGTTCCTGTCCAGATTTTCAGAGAACGGATAACGGACAGCGGATCGCTGATCTTGTACAGGAGAAAAGGGAGGCAAGTCTACTATGAAGGTGACAGTCGTTATAGCGGATCCCGCGGGCAACAGGACCGCGATCGTGCGCCAAGGCGTGCCGAAAAATGAACGCGCCAAAGTGGCGGACGCGATCATGCGGGACAAGGACCTTGACGTCGAGCAGGTGGGATTTGAAACGCGGCCCCTTTACGGCGGCAGCAACGGCCGGCTGGAGATGGCGGGCGGTGAATTCTGCGGCAACGCGGCGCGCTCGTTCGGATATCTGTTGTGCACGGAAAGCGGCAAAGACTACTGCAAAATCGAGATGTCCGGCACAAGGGAGATACTGGAAGTGATCTGTGACCCTGAGAGGGGGACCAGCGCGACGCAGATGCCCATACCGGAAAAGATGGAAATGGTCGGAGAGGACGCGGAACATCTGTATCCTCTGGTCGTCTTTCGCGGCATCGCGCATATGCTCTGCATCGGCGTGGAGCCGGATCCGGATTTTGCGGAGCGGATCATCGATAAATTCGGCGGCGGGTACAGCGCGTTCGGCATTCAGTTCCTTCAGAGAGAAGAAGGAGAGACGGGGGACGGGTCGGATACGGTGAGAACACTCACGCCGGTCGTCCATGTAGCCGGCACGGACACCACGATCTGGGAGAGGTCCTGCGGCAGCGGCTCGCTGGCCATGGGCTGGTACGAGACACAGGACAAAGAGGACGGCTTCCACACCTTTGTGTACCGCGAACCGGGCGGCGATATCATCGTCAACATGGCCAAAAGAATGGGCAGGTATGCCGGCACGGTCGGCGGAAAGCTCAGTCTGGATGAGCCGCGGACACTGGAGATCGACTGAGAAGGCAAAACAAAAGCCCTTCGCGATGGGTTCCCGTCGGGACCTCATTGCGAAGGGCTTTTTGAAAGGGGGAAATGTAATCTTGTTAAACATCGAGAGTTATTAAAGAGGGGGATTCATCTCTCTGTTTACGATTATTACTATACATGATAGTTGTAATTAAACTATTTAGAAAAAATGAAAAACTTATAAAGAATCTGATAAGAATTTAGAAAAGGAAAACTGTTTACCAAATCTCGAAGATATCAGTCGTTTTTTTTGTGCAAAAGGGCGATAGGCGTTGTATAATAGTAATAGAAAGGGAGAGGGTATGGGCCTTATAATACCGCTTTCCCGGGCACATGTTAACCGACAGAGTCATACCGGAGGTGACTATGCAAACTTACACAAAAATGAGATCCAGAAAGTTCCCTGAAGTGATCATGAAGGTGATCCCCGGACACTTCGTGACCCCGAACTCGCATATCAATTATTACATTGACATGACGACGATGAAGACCAGACAGAATGAGGCGATGGCCGCGGCTAAGGCTATGGCCAGCACATACTCCAACAACAACACCATCGTTGATACGATCGTCTGCATGGACGGCATGGAAGTGATCGGCGCGTACCTCGCGCAGGAACTGACGAACGCCGGCGTCATGACGACGAATACCCACAAGACGATCTACATCTACACACCGGAATTCGACACCCAGGGGCAGATGATCTTCCGCGAGAGCTCTGACATGATGATCAGAGGCAAGCACATCCTGATCCTGCTGGCGTCAGCCACCACCGGCCAGACGATCCTCCGCGCGGGAGAAGCCATCAACTATTATGGCGGCACGATCACCGGCATCACGGCGATCTTTTCCGCGCCGACCAAGATCATGGGCAGACAGATCCATTCCCTTTATAAGATCCAGGATCTGCCGGATTACCGCAGCTACTCCGCTACGGACTGCGCTCTGTGCAAAAAGAACGTGCCGATCGACGCGATCTGCAACAGCTTCGGGTATTCCAAGCTCACCTGACATCAGGATTTACACAACCAGGGCTTTATACAAAAAAACCGGACCGGGCTTAAAAAGCCCGGTCCGTTTTTATACCTGATTAAGATGATTTGTGAATGGTCATCTTACCGATTATTTGCCTTCCTCGATCTTTTCAGCGGCCTCGTCGATCGCTTCCTGTGCGGCGTCAGCGGCCTCTTCGATCTTGACATCTGCCTCAGCCTTTGCCTCTACAACATCTTCCTCGACTTTGTCGACCGCTTCCTCAAAAGCTTTTGCTGCTTCGTCCACAGCATCCTCAGCCTCAGTTTCGGCCTTGCCTACCTTTTCGCTAAAGGTCTTCTCTGCGTTCTCGATCGCGCTCTTAAGCTTTGCGAGCTCCTCAGAAGACATCTTGCTGACCTTCTCGCTCATCTCGTCAAGATTGACACCGCGCTGTGCCATTCTCTCTTTGAACTTCTCCTGCATGTCGCTGTTGAGCTCCTTGCCCTGCTCGAGGGTGATCTCGCCCTTCTCCACCAGGTTGTTGATCACCTCTGTGGACTTCTCGGCGGTCACTGCCACCGCGCCGAGCCCTGCAAGAACGATTTTCTTGAGACCGTCACCAATATTGTACTCTGCCATTTTAGTATCCTCCTTTATGATTCTGCCGGAACTGTGTCGAAACGGTTCCTGATCTTCCTGAAACAGAAAACAGTGTCCAATGTTGCTTTCAAGTATATATTCGATCTTTGTGGGGAAAATCCTTGCCGCGAACGAAAAAATCAGAAAAATTCACGCAATATTCACACTAATTTAATCCGCACCCAGATATTCCTCCAGCGTGATCCCTTTTTCCGTGATCTCGCGCGCCGCCTCCTCGCCGACGTACCGGTAGTGCCAGCGCTCGCCCCGAACGCCGGTGACGGATGACTTGTCGGTGGGATAGCGCCTGATAAAGCCGTAGTCCGCGCAGTGGGCGTCCATCCAGTCCCACACCTGCTGCGCTGTATCCGTCGCCTCATCCTCGCTGGTCACATCCACGCAGATCCCGAGCTCGTGTTCGCTGGCACCGGGCGCCGCCTCCCACTGCAGGGCCATCGCCTCGGCCTCCTCACGGGATTTGCCGTAGCCCATGTACTCGCTTGTCCTGTCATCGACGCGCTTTTTTTGCTCCTCTCTGGTGCGGTAGCCGGATACGACTTTGGGGGAGAGGCCTTCCGTGCGCATGTCGTCAAACATCTTCTGCAGGGAAGGATAGATCCGGCTGTCCACCTTCTGGTTGTAGCGCAGCTCGGTGAGCTCCAGGGTGTAGTCCTCGGAGATAGGATAGCTGCTGTTCACCAAAAGAAGGCGCCAGTCATCGGACTGCGTGTATCCGCCTGCCGCGGCAGGGCTGCCGCTCGTGCCGCCTGCAGTGGAAGCTGTCTGATCCGAATCCGTATCGGTGCTGTAGACCTGAACCGGCGTCGTGTGTCTTCCGCCTGCAAGATCGAAGCCGTAAAAGAATCCGGTGACGCCCAGGGCAATAACCAGAATGATCAGCAGTACAGCCAGTGGAAGCAATATATTCTGTAATGTGTTGGGGGAGCTGTGCGGCCCGCCTTCCGTGAGGATCTCCTCGCCGAGCTCCTCATTATTTTCAAAACCCATTGCCACCTCAAAATATTGTGAATAGTTCAAGAAACTTTGTATAATCATTAACATTCTAACAAAAATATTACGAATATACTATACGCTTTTTTGAAATTACGCAACATTTTATGGAAAGTTAAGAGTGAAAAAAGCTTTTGACAAATTATATCGCGCGCGATATAATATAAAAAGATCGCACGCGATATATTTATGGAGAACAGTAAGATGGATGATAAGTATGCCTCTTTGAGACTGAAGAACCAGCTTTGCTTCCCGCTGTACGCCGTCTCGAACATGATAACCAGAAAGTATAAGCCCCTGCTTGACAAGCTTGACCTGACCTATACCCAGTACATCGTCATGATGGTCCTGTGGGAGGAAAAGCAGGTCAATGAAAAGTTCCTGTGCGAAAAGCTTTTTCTGAAATCCAATACAGTAACGCCTCTTTTAAAGAAGCTGGAAG
>CAJOLP010000065.1:0-7452 GCA_905235465.1 uncultured Lachnospiraceae bacterium
CTGTTCTCCTGTCACTTGATCACGCGGACTCTGAATACGCCTTCCACCTTCTCCAGCTTTTTGATCAGATCGCTGTCCACCGGATTGTCAAAGTCGATGAGCGTATAGGCGACGTCCCCCTTGGATTTGTTGGACATGCCGGCGATGTTGACGTCCGACGCCCCGATAAGCTGTGTGAACTGTGTGATCATGCTGGGCTGGTTCTTGTGGAAAAGACCGATCCTTCCGCCCGACTGGCAGAAGCCCATGTCGCAGTCCGGATAGTTTACGCTGTTGTGAATATTTCCGTTCTCGAGATAATCCTTGAGCTCATCCACTGCCATCTTGGCGCAGTTGATCTCGTGGAGGCGCCCAGGTGCGGCGTCGTGATGCAGCCGCGCTTGCCGGCGACCACCGGGTTCGGGAAGTCGGAAACATATCTTCTGACCTTGCCGCTGTCAATGGCCGCGACGACCGCCTTCTCATCCACAAGCATGTCTCTGGCCATATTGACCAGCACCACGCCCTTCTTCATCTTGGACACCGCGTCCTTATTGATCATAAGCCTGGTGGCGTCGCTGAGCGGAACATGGATCGTGATAAAATCGCAGTTCATGTAGATGTCATCCACGTTGAGGACGTGGGTGATCTTGCGGCTCAAATGCCATGCGGAATCGACGGAAACGTAAGGGTCATATCCGTATACATCCATGCCCAGGTTGACGGCCGCGTTCGCGACGCGCACGCCGATAGCCCCCAGGCCGATGATGCCGATCTTCTTTCCCTGAAGCTCCGTGCCGGCGAATCTCTTTTTTTCCTTCTCGGCGGTCTTGGCGATGTCCTCGTTGTCCCAGTTGGAGCGCACCCAGTCGACGCCCTCCACGATATCGCGGGAGGCCAGGAGCATGCCCGCAAAGACCAGCTCCTTCACGCCGTTCGCGTTGGCGCCCGGTGTATTGAAGACCACGATTCCCTTCTCCGCGCAGCGCTTTAACGGAATATTGTTGACCCCGGCGCCGGCTCTGGCGATCGCGTAGAGATTGTCGGAGAACTCCATCTCGTGAAGACTCGCGCTGCGGACAAGGAGTCCGTTCGCTTCCTCGACTTTAGACGTCTGTTCATACTTGTTGGTGAAATTTTTAAGGCCGATGGGCGATATGTTGTTGATGCAGTTAAATTTATACATTGTACCTCTCCAATTGGTGCTCTGACGGAACGCGTCACAAAACCCTGTTATCTGACAGATCTCTCAAAGTCTTCCATGAAGTCCACAAGCGCCTGCACGCCCTCGTAAGGCATCGCGTTGTAGATGCTGGCGCGCATACCGCCTACGGTCCTGTGGCCCTTGAGACTGGTCAGTCCTTTTTCTTCCGCTTCCGTGACGAACCTCGCTTCCAGATCTTTGTCGCCGATCACGAAGGGAACATTCATAAGGGAGCGGTCCTTCTTTTCCACAGTGCCCCTGAAGAGCTTGCTGTTGTCCAGATAGTCATACAAAAGCGCCGCTTTCTTTTCGTTGCGCGCCTTCATCACTTCCAGGCCGCCCATATCCTTGATCCACTTGAACACCTTGCCGCAGATATAGATGCCGTATGTCGGCGGTGTGTTGTAGAGCGAATCGTTGTCCGCCTGTGTCTTCCACTTGAGCATCGTGGGAGTGCCGGGCAGAACGTCGTCCCTGATCAGATCCTCGCGGATAATAGAGATGACAACGCCGGCGGGCCCTATATTCTTCTGCACGCCGCCGTAGACGACGCCGTACTTGGTCACATCCATAGGTTCAGAGAGGAAACAGGAGGAGACATCCGAGACCAGCTCATGTCCCTTGGTGTTGGGAAGAGTCCAGTATTTTGTTCCGTAGATCGTGTTGTTCTCACAGATATAGACGTAATCCGCATCTTTAGGGATGTCCAGATCGGAGCAGTCAGGAATGTAGCTGAACGTCCTGTCCGCGGAGGACGCGACCTCCACAGCATCCGTGAAAAGCTTTGCCTCCTGGAAGGCCTTCTTGGCCCACTGTCCTGTGAGAATATAGGCCGCTTTTCCGTTTTTGGTCAGGTTCATGGGGACAGCCGCGAACTGCTGGGACGCGCCGCCCTGCAGGAAGAGCACCTTATAATTGTCCGGAATGGAAAGGACGTCGCGAAGATCCGCCTCCGCCTCCTTGATGATCCCGTCATAGACCTTGCCCCTGTGGCTCATTTCCATGACAGACATGCCGGTGCCGCGATAATCGAGCATCTCCTCCTGTGCTTCCTTGAGTACCTCCACCGGCAGCATAGCCGGACCTGCGGAAAAATTGTAAACTCTGGCCATTAAAATCTCCTCCATCACTTGTTCATTGCTTCAAAATCAGCCTCATCAAACGCTTTCTCAATGGAAGCGCCCGGGGACACCATCGGGAAGACCTTGTCATCCTCATGAATGACAACGTCGATCACAGTCGGCACGCCGGCTAAGATGGCCTCCTTAATAGCAGGCTCCACCTCTTCCTTCTTCGTGACGCGGATCGCCTTGCAGCCAAGCCCTTCCGCGACCTTGCAGTAGTCCACCTTGTCCTCGATGACGGTCGCGCTGTAGCGTTCCCCGTAATAAAGGGTCTGCCACTGTCTTACCATTCCGAGCACCCGGTTGTCAATAACGATCTCAACGATCGGGATATTGTAACGGCTCGCGGTCGCCAGCTCGTTCATGTTCATCCTGAAGCACCCGTCACCTCCGATGTTGATGACGGTGCGCTCGGGAAACGCCACCTTCGCGCCGATCGCCGCGCCGATCCCGTATCCCATGGTGCCCAGACCTCCTGATGTCAAAAGCGTTCTGGGCTCGGAGAATGTGTAGTACTGCGCGGTCCACATCTGATGCTGTCCCACGTCCGTGGTGATGATGGCATTGCCCTTTGTGATCTTGTCCATTTTCTCGATGACATAGGGACAAGTCAGCTTGGAATGGTTGTAGGTCAACGGATATCTGCGCTTCAGCTCCTCTATCTCCTCCAGCCACTTCTCGTGATGCTGCTGCGGGAGCTTTTTGTTGAGATCATGGAGCACATCCTTAAGATTTCCGATGATGCTGTAATCCACCTTGATATTCTTGTTGATCTCGGCGGGATCGATGTCGATATGGATGATCTTCGCGTTGGGGGCAAAGAGTGCCGCGTTGCCGATGACTCTGTCCGTAAAGCGCGCGCCCAGCGCGATCAGAAGGTCGCAGCGGCTCACGCCCAGATTGGACGTCTTCGTGCCGTGCATGCCGATCATGCCTGTATAATGCGGGTCATGTCCGTCGATCGCGCCCTTGCCCATCAGCGTGTCGCAGACAGGGCAGTCCATCTTGGCCGAGAACTCACGCAGCTCCTTGTATGAATTGGAGATCACCGCGCCGCCGCCCACATACAGGAAGGGCTTTTGGGCCTGTTCGATCATTTCGACCACGTAATCGATGTCCGAATCGCTGTATCTTCTTCCGTCTCCGATCTGTCTGCGCGTGGCGGAAAGGGGCACATACTCCGTCTCGGCAGCGGTCACATCCTTGGGGATATCCACAAGGACCGGGCCCGGCCTTCCGGATTCGGCAATGCGGAAAGCCTTGCGGATCGTATCCGCCAGATCTTTGACATCCTTCACGATATAGCCGTGTTTAGTGATCGGCATGGAGATGCCGGCAATATCCACCTCCTGGAACGAATCCTTGCCCAGAAGGGGAAGCGTGACGTTGCAGGTGATCGCTACCATCGGAACGCTGTCCATATAGGCCGTGGCGATGCCCGTCACCAGGTTCGTGGCGCCCGGGCCGCTGGTGGCAAGACACACGCCGACCTTGCCGGTCGCCCTCGCGTATCCGTCCGCCATATGCGCGGCGCCCTGCTCGTGGGAGCTCAGATAGTGTTTGATCTTATCACTGTTTTTGTAAAGCGCGTCATAAACATTGAGGATCGCGCCGCCCGGATAGCCGAATACCGTGTCCACGCCCTGTTCAAGCAGACACTGGACCACAATGTCGGCACCTGTCATCTTCATAATTCAAGTCCTCTCTATAGTCAAAAGTCCAAATACAGTAAAGTTCAAATACAGTATAGTAACGGATCACGATCACTGAAGGCCCTCAGGGAGCTCCAGGATCGCGCCGCGGTTGCCGCTTGTGACAAGAGCCGCGTATCTCTTCAGATACCCGTCCGTGACCTTGGGCTGTCTGGGCTTCCACGCTTCTTTCCTCCTTGCCAGCTCCTCATCGGAGACCAGGACGTTGAGGGAATTCTCCGGAATATTGATGGAGATGATGTCTCCCTCTTCGATCAGCGCGATGGGTCCTCCCACAGCCGCCTCAGGCGATACATGGCCGATGGAGGCGCCTCTGGAAGCGCCGGAAAATCTTCCGTCCGTGATCAGCGCGACGGAGGAGTCCAGTCCCATTCCCGCGATGGCGGATGTGGGATTGAGCATCTCTCTCATGCCGGGGCCGCCCTTGGGGCCCTC
This sequence comes from uncultured Lachnospiraceae bacterium, assembly GCA_905235465.1. GTDB lineage: Bacteria > Bacillota > Clostridia > Lachnospirales > Lachnospiraceae > CAG-791. Next base: position 4,455 of record CAJOLP010000065.1, read on the forward strand.
GTAGCGGATGACGACGACGTCGCCGGGAACGATCTTTCCGCCGGTGATCGCCGCGATCGCGTCCTCCTCACAGTCAAACACGCGTGCCGGTCCCTCGTGCACCATCATCTCGGGAAGCACCGCGCTCCTCTTGACGATGCCGGTATCGGGCGCGATATTGCCCTTGAGGACCGCAATGCCGCCGTTGGGCATGTAGGGGTCATCGATGGGGCGAATGACTGAAAGGTCCAGATTCACGCATCCCTCAATATTTTCGCGCATCGTCCTGCCGCTCACCGTCATTACATCCAGATCCAGCAGGTCCTTCTTGGCCAGCTCGTTCATGACGGCATAAATACCGCCCGCCTCATTGAGATCTTCCATATAGGTCGGACCCGCCGGTGCCAGGTGGCACAGATTGGGCGTTCTGTCGGAGACCTCATTGGCGATCTCCATATTCAGTTCCACGCCCGCCTCATGCGCGATCGCGGGCAGGTGCAGCATCGTATTCGTGGAGCATCCCAGCGCCATGTCCATGGTCATGGCGTTCATGAACGACCTCTCAGTCATAATATCTCTGGGGCGGATATCCTTTTCCACCAGCTCCATGATCTTCATGCCGGCGTGCTTGGCCAGACGGATCCTCGCGCTGTAGACAGCGGGGATCGTGCCGTTCCCCTGAAGGCCCATGCCGATGGCTTCCGTCAGACAGTTCATGGAATTGGCCGTGTACATGCCCGAACATGAACCGCAGGTGGGACACACCTTCTCCTCATACTCCGCAAGCTTCTCCTGTGTCATCTTGCCGGCAGCCACAGCGCCCACCGCCTCAAACATCGAGGAGAGACTTCTCTTTCTCCCGTCTATATGACCCGCCAGCATCGGTCCGCCCGACACAAAGATCGTGGGGATATTGACGCGTGCCGCCGCCATCAAAAGCCCGGGCACGTTCTTGTCGCAGTTGGGGATCATGACCAGCCCGTCAAATCCGTGGGCTTTGGCCATCGCCTCTGTGGAATCGGCGATCAGATCTCTTGTGACCAGCGAATACTTCATGCCGACGTGTCCCATGGCAATGCCGTCGCAGACAGCGATCGCGGGGAAGACGACCGGCGTGCCGCCGGCCATGGCGACGCCCAGCTTGACCGCCTCTGTGATCTTATCCAGATTCATGTGGCCGGGAACGATCTCATTGTAAGAACTCACGATTCCGATGAGGGGTCTTCTTCTCTCCTCTTCCGTATATCCCAGCGCGTTGAAAAGGCTCCTGTGGGGTGCCTGTGAAATTCCGGTTTTAACACTGTCGCTAACCATTCTGTACTCCCTTCTGTATCAATAATTAATCAGCTCCCGCTTCATATCCGCTCGCAGATCCTGTCGCCCAGCTCGCTGCAGGACTGCGCCGTAAGGCCGGACGTATCCCCCTTCGGCATCAGATCCGCGCTCCTGTAGCCGTCCGCAAGCGTCTGCCTCACGGCCGCGTCGACGGCGTCCGCCTCCTCCTGAAGATCGAAGCTGTAGCGGAGCATCATCGCTGCGGAAAGCACCGTGGCGATGGGGTTGGCAATGCCAAGGCCCGCGATATCGGGCGCGCTGCCGTGGCTGGGTTCGTAGAGACCAAATGTCCCGTCGCTGAGAGACGCGGATGACAGCATACCGATGGAACCGGTGATCATGCTCGCCTCGTCGGAGAGAATGTCGCCGAACATATTGCCCGTGACGATGACGTCAAACTGTTCGGGATCCTTGACCAGCTGCATCGCGCAGTTATCCACCAGCATATTGGAGAGCTCCACCTCCGGATAGTCCGCGGCCACCTCGGCCACGACCTTTCTCCAGAGCCTGGAGGTGTCCAGCACATTTGCCTTGTCCACGCTGGTCACGCGGCGGTTTCTCTTCATGGCCGTCTCAAAAGCCTTCACGGCAATGCGGCGGATCTCATTTTCGTTGTAGACGGCGGTGTCCACGGCGGTCACAAGGCCGTCGATCTCCCTGGTATAGCGCTCGCCAAAATACAGACCGCCTGTCAGCTCCCTGCAGATCACCAGATCAAAGTTCCGGCCGCCCTCCTTCGCCGCCAGCGGGCAGGAGTCTGCCAGTTCCTTAAAGAGATACGCGGGGCGCAGGTTGCAGTAGAGATTGAGCGCCTTGCGGAGCTTCAAAAGGCCCGCCTCGGGACGAAGCGCGGGCTCCAGTTTGTACCACGGGGAAGTGGCCGCGTCACCGCCTATGGAACCCATAAGGACGGCGTCGCTCTCTTTGCACACCCTGATCGTCTCGTCGGTCAGGGGCACGCCGAAGGCGTCGATAGAACACCCACCCATCAGGACATCCGTATAGTGGAAGGTATGTCCGTATTTCTCACATACGCGGTCCAGGACCTTCCCAGCCTCGCGCACGATCTCCGGGCCGATCCCGTCGCCCGCGATCACTGCAATTGTCTTCTCCATTATATCCTCCCTTGGTAATCGAAAAGGCATGTGCGGTGCACATGCCTTCAGATTGATCACGGATCACTTGTCGTCTGTCGCCTCAATGGCATCTTCAGGCTTCTCGATCTGAACGATCGCTGCTTTCTGCATCGGGATGCGGCAGTTTCTGTTGTTGCCGAACTCGACGATCACAGTGTCCTCAGACATATCGATGACGACGCCGTAAAACCCTGCTGAGGTCAGCACATTGTCCCCGATCGCCAGGGCGTTCATCATGGCATCCTTTTTCTTCTGTTCATTTCTTTGGGGTCTTATCAGAACAAAATAGAAAAAAGCAAAAATAATCGCGATGTAAACCACGGAAAAGATCATTCCGTTCCCTGATGATGTCAGGAGCATTCCATTCATATTATATTTCCTCCATTCCAGCCGCAGTCCGCGGCTTCTCAAATCAATCAACTCTAATCATACAACAACCGTCCTATAATTTTCAATCCCACAAATAGAACGATCGGTATTTTTTAATCTCCGTCCCCTTCCAGTGAGACCAGCATTTCTCTCTTAAATGACGCAAATCTGCCCTCGTC
>CAJOLP010000065.1:7476-10773 GCA_905235465.1 uncultured Lachnospiraceae bacterium
AAATAGAGATTGTGCATCACGCACATCCTAAGGCCCAGCGCCTCATTCGCGCGCGCCAGATGGTGAATGTAGGCCCTGGAATACCCGGCCCGGCAGACGGGACAGCCGCAGCCCTCTTCTATGGGCCTTGGGTCCAGTCCGTAGCGGGCGTTCCGGATCCGCACCGTCCCTCTGGACGTGTAGAGATTGCCGTGCCGCCCGTTCCTGCTGGGATAGACGCAGTCAAAAAAGTCAATGCCCCTGTCCACGCTCTCCAGAATATTCTGCGGCGTGCCCACGCCCATCAGATAGGTCGGCTTGTCCTGGGGCAGATGCGGCACCGTCACGTCAAGGATCCGGTACATCTCCTCGTGGGTCTCTCCCACCGCGAGTCCGCCGATGGCGTAGCCGTCCAGCTCCATCTCCGCGATCTCTTTGGCGTGGTCTATGCGGATGTCCTCGTACACAGCGCCCTGGTTGATCCCGAACAGAAGCTGTTCCCGGTTGATGGTCTCCGGAAGGCTGTTGAGTCTTACCATCTCCTTTTTGCACCGGTCAAGCCACCTTGTGGTGCGCGCCACGGACTTCGCCACATAGTCTCTGTCGGCATGGCTGGGCGCGCACTCATCAAATGCCATGGCGATGGTGGAGGCAAGGTGGGACTGGATCCGCATGCTCTCCTCCGGGCCCATAAAGATCTTCGCTCCGTCCACATGGGAGCGGAACGTCACGCCCTCTTCCTTTATGCTCCTTAGATCCGCCAGAGAGAAGACCTGAAAGCCGCCGGAATCGGTCAGGATCGGCCTGTCCCAGCGCATAAACGTTTGGAGTCCTCCCAGCTTATAGATCGTCTCATCCGAGGGCCTTACGTGCAGATGATAGGTATTGCAGAGGGCGACCTGCGTGCGTATATTGCGCAGATCGTCAGCGGACAGGCCCCCCTTGATCGCCGCGGCGGTCGCCACGTTCATAAAGACCGGCGTCTGGATCATCCCGTGCACCGTCTCCATTTCGGCGCGCTTGGCTCTGCCCTCCCTCTTTAGGATCTTATAGTTCATAGGATTACTGTTCTCTTTCGTAAAACCGGCGCACGTCATCGGCCCGGCTTGTCATGTTCATTAGCAGCGCGTCCAGGATCGTCAGCGCGCACATGCATTCCACCACAACGCCCGCCCTGGGCGCGATGACCGGGTCGTGCCGCCCCGCGATGGTCAGGTTCCTTTCATTTCCGGCCTCATCCACCGTCTCCTGCTCCCGGAAAATGGAAGGCGTCGGCTTGAAATAGACGCGGACGATGATCGGCGAGCCGTCTGAAATGCCGCCGAGTATGCCGCCGGCATGATTGCTTCTTTTTGATACCTCCCCGCCTTCCATATAAAACGGGTCATTGTTTTGTGAACCCAGCGCTTCGGATACCGCAGTGCCGTCCCCGATCTCCACGGCCTTGGCCGCGCCCAGAGACATGACCGCCTGCGCGAGCCGCGCGTCCAGCTTGTCAAACACGGGATCACCGATCCCGGCGGGGACGCCGGTGATCCTGCACTCCACACTGCTTCCTATGGAGTCCTTCATCTCCCTGCACTGCCGGATATATTCCATGGCCGCTCTGTCGGCCTCCGGATCCGGCATGCACGTCGGCGTCTGCGTGATCAGCGCCCTGTCAAAGCGCTCCTCATCGATCACGACAGGCCCGATGGACCGGGTGTACGCGCAGACATCGATGCCCATTTCCTTAAGGAACTTGGCCGCGACAGCGCCGCCCGCCACGCGGGCAGCCGTCTCTCTGGCGCTGGATCGCCCGCCTCCGCGGTAATCGCGAAAGCCGTATTTGGCATAATATGTGTAGTCCGCATGTCCCGGGCGGAAGCAGTCCTTTAAATTCCCGTAATCCCCGGACCGCTGCGAGGTGTTGCGGATCAGGAGCGAGATGGGCGTGCCCGTGGTCTTCCCCTTAAAGACCCCGGACAGGATCTCCACCTGATCGTCCTCTTTGCGGGGTGAAGCGGCTGCGGACTGTCCGGGCTTTCTCCTGTCCAGATATTTCTGAATATCGGGAGGGGAAAGCTCCATGCCCGCCGGGAAACCGTCAAGCACGGCGCCGATACCGGCGCCGTGCGATTCTCCCCATGTTGTGAGCGTAAGCAGTTTTCCAAACGTGGAACCACTGGCCATTACAGCTGATCCTCCATTAACTTGTGGAATATGATACAGTTCGGTTTGCTGATCTTGATCTCTTTCCCGTGCATGATGATCAGCTTCTTCTCAAAATTGACCGTAAAGAACGTCATGGAATCCGACTCGTGATTGAGCGACACGAGATGCCTGTTGTCCGGGAAGAGCGCCGCGTCCTTGGGATATTCGCCGCTGATCGGCAGACATAGGATCTTTATCAGATATCCGTTGTCGGGATCCACCTCGTAAATGACCACGGTGTTGTCCCCGGCGTTCGAGCTGACCATGTACCTGAAATCCGACGAGAAATTCAGCGCGCTGGCGGCCGACCCCTTCGAGTGGTATTCGTTGAGCGTGGACACGCTCTGCATCTTCTCGAAGAAAGGGGCGCCGTCCTCCTCCTGGTAAAAGTACAGATCGATGGTATTTTTCAGCTCGTGCACCACATACAGAAAATGCCCGTCCTTCGAGAACTTCAGGTGCCTGGGCGCCGACTCCAGATCGGAGTGCACGATCCCGCACTGTTTGATGTGGCCGTTCTTGCGGTTGAGGGAATAGACATTGACGTGGTCCGTCCCCAGATCCGCCGCCAGAAGATAGTGATTGTCCCTGGTCATTTTGACGCACTGCACGTGAGGCCTGAAATTGCGCTCCGCAACGCTCCCGAGGCCCTTGAGATAGAGCTCATCGCAGATGCCGCCGATGGAGCCGTCGTCATTGAGGCGCAGCACGGTGATCTTGCCGTCGTGATAGCCGGCGACGAACAGGAACTCATCCTCATAATCCGTCGAGAGGTAAGAGCCGCGCATGCCGTTGATGGACGCCATGTTGATGGCCTCCAGGTCGCCGCCCTTGACGATCCGGTAGGATTCCACACCGAAATCGGTGATGGAATACAAAAATCTTCTGTTGTGGGAGATCGTCACATAGGAGGAATTGGTGATCTCGATCTGATTCTTCTCCACCAGATACCCGTTTTCCATATCCACATCATACACACGGATGCCGTATTTCTTCCCGCTTCCCTGCGTATAGGACGACACATAGGCGACGAACTTCGCGCCCTCCTCATATTCATATCCCGTTTTTTCTCTGAGAGAAATGTCTGCGTTTTCCAAATACTCTTCCATCACGGGTTCCTTTCCT
>CAJOLP010000066.1 GCA_905235465.1 uncultured Lachnospiraceae bacterium
GCGTGGTAGTGGAGAGCGCCGCACAGATCGCAGACGGCGATCTGAATTCTTCGTTCCTTGAAATCAATATCACCCAGATGAATCCGAGTGTGCAAAGGGAATATACAGCAGAGGATTTAGAAGTCGAGGCACTCTTTGAAAAGGGCACCACTAAACTGACCGACGAAGCGGGCGACAAGCTCAGGGAAAAGCTCGGTTTTAACGCCACGAGCGTCATGGACGCGGTCATGTTTGACTGCCCCTATGAGATGTACTGGTACTGCAAGGGATATATAAATACCGAGGGCAAAAGAGCAGGATTCGCGCACGGGCTTAATGGATTAGGAGCAGGCGGATTGGTAGACGATGAATATACAAAATTGCTCATTGATGAGGAGTCGACGATCACATTGTATCTGCCCGTCGTGAAGAGCTACGCTGATCAAAGGTATTATGAAGAGGGCAAGTGCAACACCAAGCTGGACACGGAGAAGACCAAGGCGGCCAGTAAAGCGGCCAAAAATGCCAAGAAAATCGTCGATGATGCAAAAGATTTCACGGACATCGCGAAACTGACCTACTACAGGGACCAGATCTGCGATCTCGTGAGCTACGACTACGAGGCGATGAAAAGGGCTTCCACCGATTACGGAGATCCCTGGCAGATCATTTATGTTTTTGACAAAGATCCCACCACGAACGTGGTCTGCGAGGGCTATGGCGTTCCAGTATCTCAGTGAACTGACGGCCTGGGAAGGGGATATATCCGTGATCAGCGTGAACGGCCAAATGGGCAATCCCAGCGTCGGTCACATGTGGAATGTGGTCAGAATGGAGGACGGCAATAATTACATTGCGGATCTGACCAACAGCGATGATGAACCCGGCAGCCCGGCGGTGGGTTCAGACGGTTCCCTTTTCCTGACCGGCTACATAACACAGGAGCTGGATGATGACGACCGGCAGATCGGATACGGCATAGAAACCAAAGAGGGTACGTTGTCATACAAGTACGATAAGTCGGACACGCTGACTCTCTTTACGGCGGAACAGACAACTCTCTGCGATCATGATTACGATTACAAAAGAGATTTTAACGCGGACACCGTGAAGGTAGAGGGGGGAACCGAGGACAGGGTATATAACGGCAAGGCACAGACCCAGACTATAGTGGTCCACGACGGCGACGAGCTGCTTGCGGAAGGATTTGATTATACGGTCATTTATACTTCGAACGTTAACGCCGGAAAAGCAAAGGTCACGATCAAAGGAAGGGGCCTGTACTGCGGCGAAGTAGTTCGGACTTTTAACATCGCGCAGGCTGGCAACACCCTCACCGCATCCAGTATTACCAGAACCTACGGCACGGCAGACCGTACGATCGCGATCGGCGCGAAAGCCTTAGGCGGCACGATCACTTATACGTCCAACAACGCAAAGATCAAGGTGGACAAAAAGGGAAACGTGACCATTCCGGCCAAATTCGCCGGCGGCGCGAAGATAACGATCACGGCCGGCGACAAGAATTATAAGACGGTGACCAAATCGATCTATGTCGCGGTGCCCACAGCGACGGCGCTTTCACCCCTTACGGGGAGCGGCGCGGGCAAGATCACCGTCACCTGGAACAAAAACACTTCAGCCAGCGGCTATCAGGTCCGGTACAGCACCTCCATGCCCTTTGTCAATTACAAGACCATTGTGATCCCTTCGGGGAGCACGGTCTCCAAGCAGATCTCCGGTCTCAAAAAGGGCACGAAGTACTATGTCCGCGTGCGGTGCTACAAGGAAGTGAACGGAAGGAAATACTACTCCGCGTGGTCCAACTGGAGGGCCACTACGATCAAACAATGAGAATGGCAGTTATTGCGGCCCTGGCGGCCTTGGCGCTCATTATTCTGGCGATATACCGGAAGCAGGTACGGCAGTTCCTGACGCAAAAGGATTACCGGGACAGAGCGCTGTCGGCGCTCTCTGAGAAGATCATGCCCGGCGGATTTGGCGGGGACGGCGAAATGGACGAGATGCTCAGCGGTGTTTCCATCAAACCGGACCAGCGGTACCTTGAGGAACTATACAGGCGGAAAGGGAATGTGACAGAATTGGACAATACGATCATACGGGAACACTTTGTCTTTCGCGGCCATGTGCAGGGCGTCGGGTTCCGCTTTCAGGCCATGTACGCGGCCAACAATTATGATGTGACCGGCTGGGTGGAGAACATGTCGGACGGGAGCGTCGAGATGGAGCTGCAGGGCACACCCCAGGGCATCGCCATGGTGCTCGGCAGGATCAGGAGCGCCAGATGGATCGTGATCGACGAGATGGATGTCAATGAGATTCCCGTCGTCGAGGGCGAGCGCGGCTTCGGCGTCCAGGGATACTGATCCGGAGATACCGATTATGAAGGCAGAACTGAGCACACTGTGCTATATAGAGCGCGGCGGCCAATATCTGATGCTGCACCGCGTCTCCAAGAAAAATGATGTAAATAAGGACAAGTGGATCGGCGTGGGCGGTCACTTCGAGCAGGACGAGAGTCCGGAGGAGTGTCTGCTCCGTGAGGTCTATGAGGAGACGGGGTGCCGTCTGACCTCCTACCGCTTCCGCGGGATCGTGACCTTCGTGTCCGGCGACGGCGTGACGGAATACATGCATCTGTTCACGGCGGACGGATTTGAGGGAGAGCCCTCGGAGTGCGATGAGGGGATCCTCAAATGGGTGGACATCGCAAACCTGGAGGAGCTCAATCTCTGGGAGGGCGACAAGATCTTCCTGCGCCTTTTGCGGGACGAAGAGCCGTTCTTCTCGCTCAAGCTCACTTACGACGGAAAGGGCGGTCTGGTGCAGGCGGTCCTCAACGGAAAAGAGTGCGCCCTATAGGAGGAAAGATGGATTTTCAAAAGATCAGAGAGCAGGTCATTGAGGCGTCGCTCGACCTTCAGAGAAAGCAGCTGATCCGCGGCACATCGGGCAACATCACGATCCGCACGGGGGATCCGGACCTGATCGCGATCACGCCCACAAGTATTCCCTATGAAAAGCTGACGCCGGATATGATCCCGATCGTCGATCTGAAGGGCCGTCAGGTGGAGGGGAGCTGCAAACCATCCTCGGAGCTTCCGATGCATCTGGCCATCCTTAAGGCCCGCCCGGATGTGGGCGCGGTCGTCCACACGCACTCCAGATTCGCGACGGTGCTCAGTATTCTGGGCATAGATCTGCCCATCGTCACGATCCCGCTGATGCTTTACGCGCCGTCCCCCGCGCCTCTGGTTCCCTTTAAGCTGCCGGGGTCCGCGGAGCTGGGCGAAGCGGCGGTCAGGTACCTGGGGGAGAACGGGACAGGGCTCCTTTTGGAACATCACGGCCTTGTGGCCGTGGGCGCCGATATCGACAAGGCCATGACGGCGGCGGAGTACATCGAGGAGGGCGCGGAGATCGCCTATTACTGTCAGCTCGCCGCCGGAAAGATCGACGCGATCCCCGACGACAAGGTGGAAGAGCTGCGCCGGATCCTGGAGAGCGGCAGAGCTCTCTGATGACGGAAGAAAAATCAGATCAATAACAGCTATGCTTTCGGGGCCCCGCCTGACCGCGGGGCTTTTTGAATGCCAAAAAGTTAGTAATAACTAGCCAAGGGTCCTGTGATAAAATTAAAATACATAGAGGATAAGGTCTTAAGAGTACACGGGAATTGCTTTTAGGGCCGGCGCATCGTTTAACCAAACCAGCAGCACATCAGTTAATTTGTACCTGTCAATCGCAACCGTCAATCACGCACATAGTTATAGGAGATACTGCCTATGAGCAGACTAAGTATTGATACGCAAAATACCGCCGAGAAGACGGTAGAAGAGCTGTACAAGGATCTGGAGCGGCGCGTACAGGCAAGCCAGCCCGGCCTCTGTCCTGTCGACCTTGCGGCTTCATTCCTCAAGACATGTTACGCGCAGTCGTGCGGCAAGTGTGTTCCCTGCCGCGTCGGACTGGGGCAGCTGGAAAAGATGTTAGCGCAGGTCCTGGACGGTCCCGCTGATCCGGGTCTTTTAGAGCTGATCGAGCGGACAGCGGAGAGTATTTACTACTCGTCCGACTGCGCCATCGGATCGGAGGCCGCGAGAATGATCCTCAAGGGCGTTCGCGGATTCCGTGATGACTACATTGAACATATCGAACACGGACGCTGCATGGGCAAACACAACCAGCCCGTACCCTGCGTCTCGCAGTGTCCGGCGCATGTGGATATTCCCGGCTACATCGCGCTGATCCATGAGGAGCGCTATACGGATGCGGTTCAGCTGATCCGCAAGGACAATCCTTTCCCGTCCGTGTGCGGACTGATCTGCGAGCATCCCTGCGAAGTGCGGTGCCGCAGGACACTGGTGGATGACGCGGTCAATATCCGCGGACTCAAGCGGTACGCGTGCGAGCACTCCGGCGAGCTTCCGGTTCCGGAAGTCGCGCCCAAGACCGGCAAGAAAGTCGCCGTCATCGGCGGCGGGCCTTCAGGCCTGAGCGCCGCTTTCTATCTGACCATCATGGGACATGATGTGACTGTCTATGAGCAGAGAAATCAGCTTGGCGGCATGCTCCGCTACGGCATACCGAACTACCGTCTTCCCAGGTCTGTGCTGGATCGCGAGATCTCCAACATGAAGATGGTCGGATTTGAGACGATCTGCGGCATCAGCGTGGGCAAAGACATCACGATCAAGGAGCTGCGGGAGCAGAACGACGCGCTCTACGGCGCGCACACCGGCAGCAAGCTGAGCATCGAGGGAGACGACGCTGAGGGCGTCACCTCCGCGGTGGATATCCTTCGTGAGATCGGCGATGACAAGTATCCGGATTTCACAGGCGAGCATATCGCGGTCGTGGGCGGCGGCAACGTCGCCATGGACGTGGCCAGGACGGCCATCCGCTGCGGCGCGGAATCCGTGCGGATCATTTACAGAAGAAGGATCGCGGACATGACCGCTCTTCCGGAAGAGATCCACGGAGCCATCGAGGACGGCTGCGAGATCTCCGAGCTCATGGCGCCTCTTCGCGTTGAGAAGAACAGAGAGGGGCACGTGACGGCCATATGGATCCGCCATCAGATCTCCGGACCGATGGTCGGCGGAAGACCCAGCATTGTGGAATCCAAAGAGCTTGAGGACGTCAGGATCCCCTGCGACCGCCTGCTCGTCGCCGTCGGACAGGGCATTGATTCCCAGAAGTTCGGCGATTACGGCATTCCGCTGCAGAGAGGAAGGATCGACGCGATCGATACGAGCGATGTCAAGGACAGAGACGGTATTTTTGCCGGAGGCGACTGCGTGACCGGCCCCGCAACCGTCATCCGCGCGATCGCAGCCGGCAAGGTCGCGGCCGCGAACATCGACGAGTATCTGGGCTACAATCATGTTATTAAGACAAATATTGATCTGCCGCAGGTGAGGTTTGACGACCACAGACCTTGCGGGCGCATCAATATGAGAGAGAGACCCGCGCAGCTTCGCGTGAAGGACTTTGAACTTATGGAGACCGCAATGACGCACGAGGAAGCGCTCCAGGAATCGAGCCGCTGCCTGCGGTGTGATCACTTCGGCTATGGCGTTTTCAAAGGAGGGAGGGAATATCAATGGTAAATGTTATCATCAATGACATTGCTGTAAAAGTACCGGAGAAGACCACCATCCTGGAAGCGGCAGAGAAGGCCGGTGTCCGGATCCCCACGCTTTGCTATCTCAAAGACCTCAATGAGATCGGCGCCTGCCGCATCTGCGTTGTGGAGGTGGAAGGCTACGAGCGTCTCTTTACGGCGTGCAACAACCCCGTAGCGGACGGGATGGTGATCCACACCAATTCCAAGAAGGCCAGAGAGGCCAGAAAGAACAATGTGGAGCTGATCCTGTCACAGCACAACACCAACTGCGCGATCTGTTCCCGCAACGGAAACTGCACGCTGCAGACGGTGGCGAACAACCTGAACATTCACTGGATCCCCTTCGAGAAGGATCTGCCCAAGATCGCGCGCACGGATTACCACTTCCCGCTGATCAGGGAATACGACAAGTGCATCAAGTGCATGCGCTGCATCCAGATCTGCGACAATGTGCAGACCACCAGCATCTGGGACGTCATGAATACCGGTTCCAGGACCACGGTGGACGTGGGCGGCGTATACCGGCTTGAGGATTCCAAGTGTGTGCTCTGCGGTCAGTGCATCACACACTGTCCTGTGGGCGCCCTTCGTGAGAGGGACGATCTGGACGTGGTTCTGAACGCACTGGAGGATCCGGAGGTCATCACGGTCGTGCAGGTCGCGCCGTCGATCCGCACCGCCTGGGGCGAGGGATTCGGTCTGGGACCCGGATTCGCGACCTACAGACGTCTGGTCTCCATGCTCAAGAACATCGGATTCAACTATGTATTTGACACCAATTTCTCGGCAGACCTGACCATCATGGAGGAGGCCACCGAGTTCCTCGAGAGGGTCAAGGAAGCCGCCAAGGCCAAGGAAGAGGGCGCGGAGCCCGTGAAATTCCCCATGTTCACATCCTGCTGCCCCGGCTGGGTGCGCTTCGCGAAGGCCAACTATCCGGAATACGTGGACCAGCTCTCCACATCCAAGTCGCCGCAGCAGATGTTCGGCGCGATCTCCAAGAGCTACTACGCGGAGCTTTTGGGCGTGGATCCCTCCAAGATCTTTGTCATGTCGATCATGCCGTGCGTGGCCAAGAAGGCCGAGCGTTCCTATCCGACCATGGTCGACGACCAGGGCGATCCGGAAGTCGATGTGACGATCACAAACCGCGAGCTGGTAAGGCTCCTGAAGCTGGAGAACCTCAATCCCGTGGACTTCCCCGAGAGCGAGCCGGATATGCCTCTGGGCATCGGTTCAGGCGCGGGCAACATCTTCGGAGCGACCGGCGGCGTTATGGAAGCGGCACTGCGCAGCGCGTACTACTTCGTGACCGGTGAAAATCCCGATCCCGACGCGTTTAAGGACGTCCGCGGAACGGAAGGCTGGAAAGAGCAGACCTTTGACCTGGCCGGCACACCGCTCAAGGTCGCGGTGGTCAGCGGACTGGGCAATGCCAGAAAGCTTCTGGAAGAGCTCAAGAAGGGAAGAGTTTCCTACGACTTCGTGGAAGTCATGGCATGTCCCGGCGGCTGCGTAGGCGGCGGCGGACAGCCGATCCATGACGGCGTGGAGATGGCGGCAGAGAGAGCGAAAGTCCTGTATCGTCAGGACGCGGGCGATGAGCTGCGCTTCAGCCATGAGAATCCCGCCATCAAGGATGTGTACGAGAACTACCTGGGCGCGCCGCTGTCCGAGAGGGCGGAGCACCTGCTGCACACAAACCACTTCGGATGGGAGATGCCGCAGGGAAAGTAATGCGTAAAGGCAGCGCGCAGACCGCGCGCAGACAGTAAACAGTGATCGAGGGGCAGCCGCGTGAAGCGAGGGACATAAGGGTCCAGCGCTCTGCGGCATGCCCCTTATTTGTGCTCACGGCCAAAAAGTGTTAGGATGGTAAAATCAAAGAAAACGAACGGGAAGGAATACCGGACAGCTTTATGGTCGACCGCGAGCACGCACAGAAAAACAGAATAAAGACAGCCTTGGGGATCCTGGTCATTGTCGCCGCCGGCACCGCCGCCGGATACGGCGCGCTGAAGGCAGATGAACAGGCGGACCATTACGCGGTGGAGTCCTCACAGAGCGCGGACGCCGCGGGCCGGACCGATGGCGCGGATACAGGCGAAGCCGCGGGGGGCGATTCCCATGAGGCGGATGCCGCGGACGCCGCTGAGAATAAGGAGCAGCCGGGCGTTATTTATGAGGATAGGGACGAAAGGGACGGCGCGTCCGAAGCCGAAGAACAGGAGGACGACGAGATCGACGACTGGCGGCTGATCCTCATCAATCCCTGGAATCCTCTCCCGGAGGATTTTGAGGTGGAGACGGCGCATGCCGAATACGGAAAGATGTTCGACGCCCGCGCCGTGGATGACCTGGAGGAAATGATGCAGGACTGCAGGGACGAGGGGTATTCCCCGCTTATCTGCAGCGCGTTCCGGCATCACGACGACCAGGTGCGCCTGTTCGAGAATGATGTGCGAAAGCTCATGTACAGAGGGTATTCGGAAGAGGAGGCGAGAGAGGAGACCGCCCGCAATGTGGCCGTTCCCGGCACAAGCGAACATGAGGCGGGTCTTGCCGCGGATATCGTCTACTCGCAGATGCAGGCGCTCAATGAGAGTCAGGAGGACAACGGCACACAGCAATGGCTGATGGAACACAGTTGGGAGTACGGCTTCGTTCTCCGCTATCCGGAGGACAAGACGGAGATCACCGGCATTACTTATGAGCCGTGGCACTACAGATATGTGGGGAGAGAAGCGGCGAAGACAATGTATGAAAACAATCTCTGCCTGGAAGAGTATCTCGAGTGTCTCAAGATCGCCAGAAGAATGAGCCCGAACCCCGAGGAGGAACACAACAGCGAAGAGGGAATGTGAACGCGTGCAAGACTTTTGCCGGCAAATATGATACATTGGAAGCAGGGAGGTGAAAGCATGGATCAGAGTACTATTTACGTGACAGGGCACAAACATCCGGATACGGATTCCATCGCTTCCGCTATAGGCTACGCTTTCTATAAGAGGGCGAACGGGACTAAAGCAGTTCCCTGCCGCCTGGGGAAACTGAGCTCGGAGACGCAGTATCTTCTCGACCGCTTTGGATTTGAGAAACCGATGATGCTGGAAGACGCGCGCGTCAAACTCAGCGAGATCACGCTGGACGAACCTTTAAGTCTTACGGCTGACAAAACACTGCGCGAGGCGATCCGCCTGATGGAGGAAAAAAAGAAGTCCATCTGCGGGGTCGTGGATAAGGAGGACAGGCTGATCGGGATCGTCACGATCAACACCGCGGCCCAGATCTCCATGAGCGACACAGCCGGCACCGCCAAGCTCCTGGTGAATGTGACCATCGATGATATCTGTGAGGCGATCAAGGGCGAGGTCGTATACAGAGCGCCCGTCTTTCGCACAAACGGAAAGGTCAGCGTCGTCGCGATGACGGAAGGGAGCATCGAGCAGTTCAAAGTGAACGGGAAGATCGTCATCCTTGGGGATGACGCGAAGGCGCAGCGCGAGGCGATCGGGCTGGGCGCCGGCGTCCTGATCCTGGTGCGCGCAAAAGGGGTCGATGACAGCGTCCTTAAGGCCGCCAAAGAACATAACTGTTCGATCATTTTGTCCGGCTACAGCACGATGAACACATCCCGCTACATTTTCTTCGCGCCCGAAGTGGGACAGATCATGACAGAAAACCCGATCCGGTTTTATGAGAAAGAGCTGGTGGAGGATGTGGGCCGCAAGATGCAAAAGAGCCGGTACCACTCCTATCCCGTCGTCGATGACAGTGGGCGGCTCAAGGGATATGTCTCGCGCTATCACATCATGAACGCGGAGAACAAGAAGCTGATCATGGTCGACCACAACGAATTCTCCCAGTCCGTACGGGGCATTGAGAAGGCGGAAGTGCTGGAGGTCATCGATCACCACAGGATCAACGATTTCTCCTCCAACAGGCCGGTGTCCTTCAGAAATGAGATCGTGGGGAGTTCCGCGACGATCGTGTCGACGATCTTTAAGGAAAACAGGATCCCGCTCCCCAAGCACCTGGCAGGGCTCCTTTTGGGCGCGGTGCTTTCGGACACGCTCAAGTTCCAGTCCCCCACGACGACCGACAGGGACAGGGAGATCGCGGAGTTTCTCGCCGGCATTTCCGATGTGGACATCGACGAACTGGCCAGGAACATGTTTTCCGTCAGCGCGGACATTTCCGGCAAAACCGTGCCGGAGCTCCTCAATCAGGACATCAAGTTCTTTGACATCGACGGCTGCAAGACCATGATCTCGCAGGTCATCGTCTCCTCTGTGGACGTGGCGAGGGGAATGGAAAAACAGGTACAGCCGTATTTGGACGAATTTGTCATCAAAAAAGATCTGGATCTGGTCCTGATGGCATTTACAAGTATTTTGGATAACGGAACCGTCTTTTACGCGGCCGGCGCCAGAGCACCGTGGGCGCTGGAGGCTTTCCCCAACAAGGGGCGAGTCAAGGAGTCTGCAGGAAGGCGTACTTTCACGCAAATCGCAGATCCTGCCCCGCCTGACAGCGGTCGTGCGCAAATACGCCTGAACGGGCGCGCGGGATATGAGCTTAGGAGGATGGAATCATGGCATTTTGGGATGATCTTGGCAATACGATCACAAAAATCAGCGGGAGCATCGTGCGCGAGGTGAAGGATCAGACCGGGGCTTTCTCTCTGAGCGCGGACAATGCCGCGTCAGAGCGCAGGCTCAGGGGCCTGTATGCGGATCTCGGGCGGCTGATCGCCGAGGACGGACTGGATGAGATCGGCCTTGGCGAAGTCGAGGCGATCCTGAAGGAGGATCCCGCGCCGGAGACGAGGGCGGTCACGCTCTACAACTGGAAGGAGATCTATAAAAAATACCGCCAGATCCTTTTGGAGAAGGAGCAGATCACGAAGAACCGGAGCAAGATCAATGAAATGAAAGGTTCGCTGGTCTGCCCGGGCTGCGGTGAGGTGATCACCAAAAAGAGCGCGTTCTGCCCGAACTGCGGAACCAAGCTGGAATGGGCCCAAAAGATCGAAGAGGAATTCGTGGACGGCGAATACGTTGAGGTGAAAGTGCAGGAG
This sequence comes from uncultured Lachnospiraceae bacterium, assembly GCA_905235465.1. GTDB lineage: Bacteria > Bacillota > Clostridia > Lachnospirales > Lachnospiraceae > CAG-791. Next base: position 10,710 of record CAJOLP010000066.1, read on the forward strand.
ACTGTAGAAACGCCTGCGGCGGAGGAACCTGCCGGGGAGAAGACTGCGGCGGAGGACTCTGTCGAGGAGAAACCTGCGGCGGAGAAACCTGCCGGGGAGGAATCTTCCGCGGCGAAGCCGGAGTGAGATCGACACAGCCGAAAAGGATGTCAGAGCCGGATCTACGGCAGAAGGGCGCGGCGCCCGCTGAATGATCAGCAGGAGCCGCGCCCTTTTTGTATCACATAGCCGCGCGCTGTATTTGTATCACTCCAGTGTCATATCGCCGTCTTTGATCCATCCGGCCCTGCGCATGGGCAGAGCGATCAGAGGGGTCAGAACGGCGGGAAGGACAAAGCAGATCAGGATGAGGCCGATCCAGTCCATCGCGGTGATGGCCGCCTTGGTGCCGTTTGCGACGTCGGCGACCCAGCCGGCATACACGCCGATCTGGCCGACAAGTCCGCAGGTTCCCATGCCGGAAGCGACGGCGCTGGCCGGGTCATTCATTTCCAGATGGAAGATGCAGGTGGCGATGGGCCCTGTGATCGCGGACGTGATGATGGGCGGCAGCCAGATCCTGGGGTTTTTGACGATATTGCCCATCTGCAGCATCGAGGTGCCGATGCCCTGGGAGATGAGGCCGCCCCATCCATTTTCCTTAAAGGACATGACGGCAAAGCCGACCATCTGCGCGCAGCAGCCCGCGACGGCAGCGCCGCCGGCAAGTCCGGTCAGTCCCAGGGCCGCGCAGATCGCGGCGGAGGAGATGGGGAGCGTAAGCGCCATGCCGATGACCACGGAGACGACGATGCCCATAAGGAACGGCTGCTGGACCACAGCCCACTTAATCACGGCGCCGATACTGACGGCGGCTGTGCCGATGGCGGGCGCGATGAGCGCGGACAGGCCCACGCCGACAAGGATCGTCACCAGGGGCGTGACAAGAATATCCACCTTGGTCTCTTTGGACACAGCCTTGCCGCATTCGGCCGCGATGATGGCGATAAAGAGCACGGCGAGCGGGCCGCCCGCGCCGCTGCCGCCGCTGAGCGTCGTGCTGCCCAGCGCGTTGGCCGCGTAGCCTACGGTCGCCAGAGAGAAGAGGACCAGAGGGGGCGCCTGAAGCGCGTAGCCGATGGCGACGGCCATCGCCGGTCCGCTCATGGCGGTCGCGTATCCGCCGATGGTGCTCAGCGCCTCTATGTGAAGCTGTGTTCCGAGGGTGTTGAGTATTGTGCCGATCAGAAGAGAAGCGAACAGACCCTGCGCCATCGCGCTGAGGGCATCGATGCCGTACCGCCTGGCGGAGATCTCGATATTCTTTCTCTTCAGGAATGCTTTGATATCCATGTTATCCTCCGTTTTTGAATGGGGATCTGCCCCTTATGTCCGCATGTATTATTTATGAAGATTTTCATAATGTCAAGGATTGTCTGTATTTGGACCGGGTATTCTTTTTTTTCGACGCGGACTGGAGTATAATAGACACGACATTGTGCCCCTTTTCGCGCCGGCGGCGCCGGGGCAGGTACTACACAAGCAAATGAGGTGTGCAGATGAAAGACCCTGTGAACAATCTTAACGGCAATTCGTTTCGCGGCCGCTGCCGGGCGGTGCTCCCGCTGCTTCTGGCTGCTGTTTTGATACTGTCGCTCGCCGCGTGCGGGAAGAATTCTTCCAAAGAGGAGGAGGCGCAGCAGGCCGCCGCTGAGGAGCAGGCCGCGCAGGAAGAGGAAGTGAAGGAGGAGGTCTATGTGCCTCCCGTCCACGAGGAGGGAAAACTCTATGTGGGCGTCCTTCAGCAGGCCTCCCACGGCGCGCTCAATGAGACGACAGAGGGATTAAAGGACGGACTGAGCGATGCCTTCGGCGAAGATGTTGTGGTCGATGTCCGCGTCGCGGACGGAACGAAGGCCGGCTGCGACAAGATCATGGAACAGATCGTGCAGGACGGCGACGATCTCATCGTCGCGGAGGGATCGGCAGCGCTCAGCAGCGCCTATGAGGCGACGAAGGATATTCCCATTGTGGGCGCGGCAGTCACGGATTTCATCATGGCCGGCGGCGTCAGCTCTGTCGATGAGCCCGGCGCCAATGTGACCGGTGTCTCCGATCTTCCCCCGATGGTGACGCAAAAGGACGCGCTGGCAGCGCTGTCCGGCTATGAGGGAGGGATCGGCATCGTCTTTACCGAAGGTGAGACCGGATCCCGCTTCCAGTCGGAGCTGATGGAGAAGTATTTGGACGACGACGGGCTCAGCTGGACCGAGTACCGCATCAGCGATGTGTCGCAGATCAGCAGTACTTTGGAAAAGGCCTGCAGCGAGTGCAAGGTGCTTTACCTGCCCGCGGACAATATTCTGGCCATGAACATGGCGGCCGTCAAGGAGGCCTCCTTAAAGAACGGCACCAAGGTGTTCACTTCGGCTAAGAGCATGTGCGAGGCGGGCGGCCTTGTCACCATCAGCGTCGATTACTACGCGCTCGGCAAGCGCGCGGCCGAAATGACGGACGAAATACTGACGTACGGCACCGAGAAGGGGCGCAAAAAGTACGACATCAGTGAGGAAGAGGCGGATGAGGAAGATCTCGGCGATCCTTCCGATATGTCCATCGACCGGGTCAGAGATACAGCGGCGGGATATTATAATCCCGAGATCGCGGAGGCGATCGGCTGGACGCCGACCGGGGACTACACAGCGCTGGAGATCGAGTCCGAAGCCGGAACAGAAACAGAGACAGGAGCCGGGACAGAGGCAGGCGCAGAGGCCGGAACAGACGCCGGGGACGCTGCCCGGTAAGGCACCTCATGATTTGATCGGAGACATCTATGAAGTTACTAGTTGCGGAGGACGAACCGGCATTGTCGGAGGCTCTGGTCGATATACTTGAATTTCACCGCTATCAGGTCGATGCGGTATACAACGGGCCGGACGCGCTGGACTACATCCACGCGGGTCAGTATGACGGCATCATTCTCGACATCATGATGCCCGGGAAAAGCGGTCTGGAGGTCCTCTCACAGATCCGCGGAGAGGGAAACGGCACACCGGTCCTTCTTCTTACGGCAAAGGCGGAGATCGAGGACAGGATCCAGGGGCTGGACGCAGGCGCGGACGACTACCTTCCCAAGCCTTTCGCTACGGGGGAGCTGATCGCGAGAGTGCGGGCCATGCTGCGCCGAAGGCAGGAGTATCATCCGGACGTGCACGCCTATGGCGACCTGTTCCTTGACAGCGGCTCCTCTGAGCTTCGCTGCGGGGATAAGAAGGTCGTGCTGCCCAAACTGGAATATCAGATGATGGAGGTCCTGATGCTCAATCACGGGATCTATCTGTCGTCGGAAGATCTTCTTGAGAAGGTGTGGGGGTATGACACGGAGGCGGACATAGGCTCTGTGTGGGTCTACATCTCCTATCTCAGGAAAAGGCTCGCCGGGATCGGATCCTCCGTGAAGATCACGGCCAAACGAAATATCGGGTATACGCTGAGCGAGTGACTTATGGGGTGATGACGGTAAGCTTATGATCAAAACACTGCAGAAGAAATTTATCTCCACAGCCATGATCGCTGTTACCGTGCTGCTGCTGGTCGTGGTGTTGGCGATCAGCGGTATTTTTACATATTCGGTGTTCAGCGACGTGCGCAGGAGCGCCGAGATGATCGCGCAGAGCGGCGGCGTGCCGGAACCGGAGGACAGGCCGCCCGGTGAGGGAAAGCCGCGGCGGGGCTGGATCGGGGAGAGGGAATTCACAAGGGATGACCTGATGTCCCTGCGGTTCTTTATGGTGCGGTTTAACGCCGGAGGGGAGATCAGCCGGATCGATACGGGCAGGATCTCCTCGGTGGACGCTGAGGAGGCCGGCGAGATCGCCCGCGAGATCTATCAGTCCGGCCGGTCCCGGGGCATACACGACAGGCTGTACTTTTACGTGGACAGGAGCCAGGCGGACAGCGCGGCCGTCGTGTGTATGGACATCTCTTCCAGGATCTCTTCCATCGTATCGGTGATCGCGATCTCTTTGTGCATCGGCGCGGTCAGCTGGCTGGCCATGCTGCTGCTGGTGGTGGCTCTCTCGAAGAGGGCGATCGTACCCATCGCCGAGAACATGGAGAGGCAGAAGCAGTTCGTGACGAACGCGGGGCACGAGATCAAGACGCCGCTGGCCATTATTCAGGCCAATACGGAGGCGCTTGAGCTGTACACCGGGCAGTCCAAATGGACGCGCAACATCCTCGCGCAGACGGAGCGGCTGAGCGGGCTGATGCAGAATCTTCTGACGCTCTCCAGGATGGAGGAGACGGATATCGAGCTTCCCATGGAGAGATTTGATCTGGGCGCGCTCGTGGAGGAGACGGTCAGTCAGTTTAAAGAGCCGGCCGTGGTCAGAAATATTGAGATCATCGTGGACGCCGGGCCGGTCACCGCTTACGCGAACCGGGAGACGATACGGCAGCTGACGGGGATCCTGATGGACAACGCCATCAAGTATACACCTCAGGGCGGATCCATCCGGGTGGAGACCGCGTCAAAGGATGGAAAGGCGCGCCTCATACAGTCCAATACGATAAGCCCCGAAGAGAGAGCGGAGGATCCGGAGCGCCTGTTCGACAGGTTCTACAGGAACGATCAGGCCAGAACACAGAAAAGCGGAGGATACGGGATAGGGCTGAGCGCGGCGCTGGCCATCGCGCAGGCGAATAAAGCGGAGATTTCTGCACGTTATGAAGAACAATACGCCATTGTTTTTGAAGTGGCGCTGATGATATAATTATTTTTGGTGATCGGCCGGCAGAGCCGGCGTTCGAAGCACTTTCCGAGAGTTATATCACCCGGGGGCAAGTGTCTGAGACTTTATTACTAGATAAACAGAACTGATCGGAGGTTTCAGAATGGACAGCAAGATGAAGGCAAAGTACTTAAAGGACGTGATTTTATCGAAATACAAGAGCATACGTCAGTTTGCGGTGGAGATGGGGATCCCGTACAGCACACTGGTCACGGCTCTTGAGCGCGGTATTGACGGCATGGCCTACAGCACGGTCATCCGGATCTGCGAGGCCCTTTCACTCAATCCTGTTGACCTGAGCCCTCTGGAGGACGGCGACGAGCTTGCCTCCCAGATCACAACAAAAAAGGTGATGGACAAGTACTGGAAGCTCAACAAAGCGGGAAGAAAGAGGGTGCTGGACATCCTGGAGGATTATACAATGATACCCGCCTACCTGGAGACAGAGGAAGAGGCCTTTTCATAACAGTTTAACGAGGTAAATATGCAGTTTGATTATCTGATAGTCGGCGCCGGCCTTTACGGGGCGGTATTCGCCCACGAAATGAAGAAAGCCGGAAGGACCTGCTTCGTGATCGATCGAAGAGATCACATTGCGGGCAATATATATACAGAGAAAAGGAACGGGATCAATGTGCACTGCTACGGCGCGCATATCTTCCATACCTCCGACGATGAGGTGTGGGACTACGTGCAGCAGTTCGCGAAGTTCAACAACTACATCAACAGCCCGGTGGCCCGTTACAAGGATGAGATCTACAACCTGCCTTTTAATATGAACACATTTTCCAGGATGTGGGGCGTGCAGACGCCGGCGCAGGCAAAAGAGAAGATCGAGCAGCAGAGAGAGGAAGCCGCGGTGAAGGATCCCTCCAACCTGGAGGAGCAGGCGCTCTCACTGGTGGGCCGCGATGTCTACGAGAAACTCGTCAAGGGATATACGGAAAAACAGTGGGGGAGAGACTGCACGGATCTTCCGGCGTTCATCATCAAGCGCCTTCCCCTTCGCTTTACCTACGACAACAATTACTTTAACGACCCGCACCAGGGCATCCCGATCGGCGGATACACGCAGATCGTGGAAAAACTCCTCATGGGGATCCCCGTACAGCTCGAAACGGACTTCGGGGATGCTGTGACCGGGATCCCGGATCCGGACGGAGAGGGAGAGATCTTCGCGATGGGTGATCACACCTTCCGCAAAGTGCTGTACACCGGCAGGATCGATGAGTTCTTTGGCGGACAGTGCGGCACGCTGGAGTATCGCGCGCTGGACTTTCAGACAGAGGATATGCCGGAGGAAGACAACTTCCAGGGCAACGCGGTCGTCAACTACACAGAGCGCGAAGTGCCGTTCACACGCATCATCGAGCACAAATTCTTTGAGTTCGGGCGCGACAGCGAGACCGGCGGGGAGATCAGCGGCACGATCATCACCAGAGAGTATCCGGCGACATGGAAAGAAGGCATGGAGCCCTACTATCCCGTCAACGACGAGCGCAACAACCGGATCTATCAGAAATACAAAGAACTGGCGGACCGGACACCCAACGTCATGTTTGGCGGGCGCCTTGGCCTGTATCAGTATTTTGACATGGACAAAGTCATCCGCGCGGCTCTGACCGCCGCCCGCGCCGAACTGGGCGAAGATTAAGATTAAGCGTCG
>CAJOLP010000067.1 GCA_905235465.1 uncultured Lachnospiraceae bacterium
GGCCACCGGCCGGCCCACTACTAAAGACCGTCCGATCACGGCCGCTTTTTTGCCCTCGATGGGGATGTTATAGTGGTGGAGGATCTCCATGGCTGCCTGAGCCGTGCAGGGCGCAAAGCCCGTTTTCGTATTGGTAAATACGCCGGCCAGGGAGAGATCCGTGCACCCGTCCACATCCTTGGCAGGATCCAGCATCTGTCTTGCCTTTTCGCTGTCAAGATGCTTCGGGAGCGGCCTGAAAAGGAGGATACCGTGAATGGCATCATCTTCGTTGACCTCCCGGAAAGCTCTGTCGAACTCCTCCTGGGTCACATCCGCCGGCAGGACCACCTGCCTTACGCCGATCCCGACTGTCTGGGCGCGCTTTAAGGCGCCTCTCTCATAGGCGAGATCATCCGGGCGTTCTCCGACGCGGAAAATACAGAGAGTCGGCAGGATCCCTCTCTCTTTCATCTCTTCCACTTCCCGCTGCATGCGCGCGGTCATGGCGTCCGCCACTTCTTTTCCTCTAAATACTCTGGCCATACTGTCCTTTCCTGTGTCTTGTGCCCCAAAAACCCTGTCCGCCGGATCTTCAGCCGCTGATCTTCTTTTTCACCTCATCAAACAGCGCGTTTCCCTTTGCCGTATATTTCTCAAGAAGGTCATTTGCCTCCCGCTCCCGCTCCAGCGCCTTAGCATAGGCGCGGTCCTTCATGGAGGCGGTATTGATAAATATGTTCAGGGAGGCCGCCTGCATGGCCGCCGTGCACAGGATCGCGCCGCACCCCGCGTCGGAAACGGCGAGCTTTGAGCCCTTCTTGGCAAATTCCTCAATGATGTCCAGAGCTTCCCCGCAGGCGCGCATGATATCCATGGGCGCGCCGCAGGCTGTGCGCAGCGCGTCCTCCATGATCTCATCGCGCCCCGGATCGTCTTTGGGGATACGGTAGGCCTTTGCCAGCGGGGCAAACGCCTCCGCGTCCTCGCGGACGAGCCCCAGAAGCTTTTCCCGAAGGGACTGCGCGCGCTCCATAAGACCGCGGATGTCGTCCTCCACATCCGCGTACTTTTTCTTTCCGACGGTGAGCTCGCCGACCATATCGCCGAGCGATATGCCGACCGCGCCCACCAGCGCGCTGGCTCCGCCGCCGCCGGGCACCGGCGCAGGGGAGGCCAGCTCTTTTGTAAAGGACTCGAGCGAAAGCTCCGTCATATTCAAAAGATCATTATCCATAAGACCGACTGATCCTTTCTCTTTAGAACAATCCGCTGATGACGCCGTTCTCATCCACGTCGATCTTCTCCGCGGCGGGAACCTTGGGAAGACCGGGCATGGTCATGATATCGCCTGTCAGCGCCACAATAAAGCCCGCGCCGGCGCTGACCTTGAGGTTTCGCACGGTGACCTTAAATCCCTTCGGCGCGCCGAGCATTTTCGGATCATCCGAGAAGGAATACTGTGTTTTGGCCATGCAGATCGGGAGCTTGTCAAAGCCCAGATCCGTGAGCTGCTTGACCTGTTTGACAGCGCTGCCCACCAGCTCCACGCCGTCCGCGTGGTAGATGCGGCGGCAGATCGCGTCGAGTTTTTCCTCAATGGGCATGTCGAGCTCATAGGACTGTGTGAAATGATTGGGCATCTCGCACAGACGGACGACCTCCTCCGCGAGGGCCTTGCCGCCTTCTCCGCCCTTGGCCCATACCTCGGAGAGCGCGACGTTGACGCCGAGCTCGCGGCACTTGGCCTCCACCAGATCCAGTTCTGCCTTAGTGTCTGTCGGGAACGCGTTGATGGCCACGACGCAGGGAAGTCCGAAGACGTCCTTGATATTGCCGACATGCTGCAGCAGGTTCGGAAGCCCCTTCTCCAGCGCCTCAAGATTTTCCTTGTTGAGGTCCGCCTTCGGCACACCGCCGTGATACTTCAGAGCGCGGACAGTGGCGACGACAACGACCGCGTCGGGATGAAGATCCGCGAGACGGCACTTGATGTCCAGGAACTTCTCGGCGCCCAGATCCGCGGCGAAGCCCGCCTCCGTGACGACATAATCGGAGAGCTTGAGCGCCATTCTGGTGGCCGTGACGGAATTGCAGCCGTGGGCGATATTGGCAAAAGGACCGCCGTGAATAAAGGCAGGCGTGTGCTCCAGTGTCTGCACCAGGTTGGGCTTGAGGGCGTCCTTAAGAAGTGCCGCCATAGCGCCTTCCGCCTTGAGATCATGCGCCGTGACGGGCTTTCCGCCGTACGTGTAGGCAACGATGATCCTGCCCAGGCGGGCCTTCAGATCGGTAATGTCGCCGGCCAGGCACAGAACGGCCATGACCTCCGACGCGACGGTGATATCGAAACCGTCCTCACGCGGCACGCCCTGGAGCCTTCCGCCCAGGCCGTCCACAATGTTGCGAAGCTGGCGGTCGTTCATATCCACGGCGCGCTTCCAGGTGATCTGTTTGACGTCGATCCCCAGCTCATTTCCCTGCTGGATATGATTGTCCAGCATGGCGGCCAGAAGATTGTTCGCGGCGCCGATGGCGTGGAAATCGCCGGTGAAATGGAGATTGATGTCCTCCATCGGGATGACCTGCGCGTAGCCGCCGCCGGCCGCGCCGCCCTTGATGCCGAAGACCGGTCCCAGAGAGGGCTCGCGGAGCGCCGCGACCGACTTCTTACCGATCTTCCTGAGGCCGTCCGCCAGACCGACACTGGTCGTGGTCTTTCCCTCACCCGCGGGTGTGGGCGTGATCGCCGTCACCAGGATAAGTTTCCCGTCCGGATCTGACGCGTGGTCCTTCAGATACTTGTAATCGATCTTGGCCTTATAATTGCCGTACTGCTCGATGTACTTCTCATCGATTCCCAGAGATGCCGCGATCTCCGTGACCTTCTTCGGCTGTGCTTCCTGCGCGATCTCGATATCTGTCTTATAGTCCATTCTGTTCCCTCCCATGCAGACAGTCATCAGTTCCCTTACAGTATACACATATGATGATTATTTTTTGTAGCCCAAAAATGTATAAAAATGAGGCCGTTTCTTTAGAGCGGCATGTCCATTTCGCGCCAGGGCCCGCCTCCCCAGACGGAATCGGAGACGCCTTTGTCTCTAAATCCCATCTTCCGGTACATTTCCACCTTTTCTTTATGCGCGGTCAGCACCATGCGCCGGCGGCCCTTTACCTTTTCCTGTATGCCGTACAGTCTCATCAGTTCCCGGGCGATCCCCTGGCCCCGGTACTGCGGCAGCACGTCCAGACTCAGTATAAACACAGTGTCCGCCGCGGGATCGTGGAGCGACATGTCTGTAAAGAATTCGTCCCTCAGCCGGTCCTCCTGCACGGCGATCCCGTTCAGGAACCCGGCGATGCGTCCGCTCTGCCTGTCCACGGCCACAAGGAACTGCCCGGGATCGACATCGACGCGCCGCCTCATCTCTTCGGGGGAACACGCCTCATTGGGCGGGAAACAGACGCGCTCGATTTCTTCGGCCTCCTCCGCTTCGCCCCGGTGGATATAGCGAAAGAGATATTTTTCGCTGAGGGCGGGATCCGCGTTTTCCCGCACCTGTTCCAGTGGATCCTCCCCCGCAAGAACGCCGGCGAGATGGTCGACCCTGAACCTTTCCTCAAAAAGACTGCACTTGCACAAAAAGAGATAGAACACAGGCAGTCCGCACCCCCGCATCGTCTCATAATTGGCCATTCCCTTTGCGAGGATGAGGTCCGCGCCCATGACCGCTTCCCTCACTTCCCGCGGCATGAGGCGGAGCACTGTGCCGTCTATATCGGTCCCGTTTCCCATGCACCGCGCGATCTTTGTGAGCCCGACCTGCTCCGCGTCACCGATCTCCGCGTCATTGACTGCCGTTTTGCTGCGCAGGATCACCGTCATTTCCAGCGAGGGATTGAGCCTTTTGCACTCGCGCATAAGGAGCTTGTCCAACACGATCTCACCGCAGTTATCCGTGATATAGACCAGCGAGCGGGCCTTACCGATCTTTTGCCTGAGATCTTCCAGCACATTCTCGTCCAGCCGGATATCCTGCGCCTTGCCAAGAAGCTCCTCCAGTTCCTTTTCCGTCACATTTTCCAGTGCGGCAAAATCAATATAATTGCCCGTCATCGCATAGCGCACGGCCGTCCCCAGGGGATCCGCGGAGGACCGGATCTTCTCCCGGATCTCCTCTTCCAGCGAGAGCATCAGCTCGTTGTAATGGCGCTTTATCTGTGCATAGTCCAGGCCCTTTTCACCGAACATCCGGCTTCTGAGCTTCACGATCCTGGCATTGGCTTCCGCTCCGGATCCGGCGCAGCCGGGCCCCTCGCAAATTGTTTTTACGGCGTCCTGATATTCCTGCCGCGTCTTTTCGCCGATCCCCTCGGGATATTGATCAAGATGTTTATCGTACATGCAGTTTCGACAATAAGAGTTCATCTTTCCCCTCCCTTTGATTTTTCAGTTCAGGATCACCGAAGCGATGACCATAATGATTCCTGTAAACTCCATGGATGACAGCGGCTGGCGGAACAGAAGGCTCCCCAAAATGACCGATGTGACCGGCTCGATGGCGGCGAGCTGCGCCGCCTTGGACGTCTCCATCCTCTCCATGCCCGCCGTATAGAGGACATAGGCCATGCTCCCCGTCAGAAGCCCGCAAAGAAGGCCGAGAAACGTGCGCCCGGGATCTTCCGCGATCTGCGGCAGCGTTCCTTCCGCCCACGCAAGCACAAAATAGCAGACCATCGCCGTGCTGAAGCTGTAAAACACATTGGTAAAAACCGAATAACCGCGGTTTAATACAGCGCGGCTGAAAATACTGTAGAGCGCGTAGCCAAGACCCGCGCCCAGCCCCATAAGAATCCCGGCAGCGGAGCTCCCTCCCCCGCCTCCCGAGGCGATGCCGGAGGCGAAAGCGCAGCCGATGACCGTCAAAATACAGCAAAATACTTTCCGCGGAGTCATTTTCTCGTGAAAAAATACCGCGGACAGGACCATTACAATGGCCGGCGCGGTATACAAAAGAGCGGCCGCCGTGGCGATCTTGGTCACTTTGATCGCTTCCGTGTAGCAAAATGTAAAAAAGAAGAGACTAAAGACCCCGTTGCACACAAACAGCGGTATATCCCTGCGCCGTACCCTGAACTGAGACGGATCCAGAATCAGCATCAGTATGCCCACCGGCAGCGCTGTGGCGAACAGACGGAGAAAGACAAGGACATTGCGGGACAGGCCCATGGACGTAAGAAGCGTCACGAAGGAACCGTAAAGTCCCCAGAGTACGGCGCTGGCGATCACCATGAGAGCGGCATACTTATTATGTTTCCTGTCACCAATGTTATTCGCCGCCATACTATCCCCGGACATTTTCCTTCCTTCTCATCAGAATCTCATTCAGTTCAGCCCCCAGGTAAAGGATGTTGATCATGCTTTGCAGCCACATGATCACCAAAAAAACCGAGGCCAGCGATCCATAGACCGACGATTTCCAAAAATATTTGATAAATACAGTGAACAGTTCTGTGAACGCCACACCTCCCACAGATGTAAAGAGAACACCGGGGAGCTGGCTTTTGACCGTGCGTCTTCCGCCGGGGAGCCAGACATAGGTTATAAGGACTGCAAATACACATACGGCCGCCGTGATCACACTGCTCAGACTGATAAAACCTGCTATATTTCCGCCCATGAAAATCACGCCGAACATATCAAACAGATACTGGAGCCCATCCTTCAGAAGGCCTCCGAGAAGATCAAACATAAGCATCGCCGGGAACAGTAAAAGTAACATGACTGTGAAAACGATCGATTTTAAGGTCTGCCGGATGTCCTGTTTGGTCGTTTGGGCCTCGAACCCCGAGATCTTTTCCAGCCCCTTCTGGGTCGCGGAAACGCCGCGGCTGGATGAATACAGGGAGGCCGCCAGCGAAAGGATCATGATAGAACCTGAGGATTGAACAAACAGGTTTGACAGGATGTTCCTTAGCAGCTCCTGCATTTGAGGGATGTCCGGCACAAAGGAACAGACGAAATCCGCAAGCGCTTCCGGATTATAGCCCGGAATCCTGTTTAAGAGGGTCAGGAGCAGCATAAGAAAGGGAAACAGCGCGGAAAAGATCTTCAGCGCGGCATAGCCCCCATATACTTTGAGCTCATTATCAATGTAGATCGTCAGCATATTTTTGATGATCCCGTCGCTTTCTTCGTACCGGGACTTCAGACGCTCCACGCTCTCCCGCAGTATCTCAATGAATGATCTGCTTTTGTTTTCAGACATAAACTTATATCTCCTGCAATTACAGTACGAAAAAGGCGCCGCATAAATGCGGCGCCATGTTTTTCATCATACAGATCAGTCGATCTTATTCACGGCCTGAGCCAGACGGGAGACCTTGCGGGAAGCGTTGTTCTTGTGATAAACGCCCTTGCTGGCAGCCATATCGATGGTGCGCTCAGCATTTCTGAGTGCCTCTGTCGCTGCAGCCTTGTCGCCGGCTTCGACCGCCTTGCGGACTTTCTTGATCGAAGTCTTGACCTTGGATCTCTCTGCCTTGTTGGCAGCCGCTTTCTTCTCGCTTGTAAGAATTCTCTTCTTAGCAGACTTAATATTCGCCATGTTCTGATTAACCTCCATGTGCATTCATGATCTTCAGCCGTTCCTTTGTGCAGCCGCGCAAAACAAAAGAACCTCAACCGGTGCAGTTGGAGAAGACACGGGACTCTTTCTGCACATACTCAATTATCATAATCAACAAAAAGTGCAATGTCAACACATTTTTGTACAAATCATCCGCCGGTAAAAGCGTCAGCCGGCAAAGTTGATGACCGGATCCTTGGGCTGCCGGGTCTTTGTGACGCTGTCCGCGTGCAGCACGATCCCTCTCCCCTCATATTCCGAGAAATCCTCAAAGGCGACACGCGCCCTGATGCGCACCCAGGTCCTCTCCGGGTACTTGGCCGCGTCCCCGCTCTTGCATGCATAGCCCAAAAACGACATGTCGTTGGCGCAGCAGGTCATGGCCATTCTTCCGGGCACAAAATACCCCTTCGGGAACTGATCGGGGACCATCACGAGTCCCGTAAACTCCACTTCTTTGCCCACATATCTGTCGGGATGCTCCATCGCGTCCAGATACCAGATGCCGTAGTTGATCCCCTCAAGAACGATGGGCGTCTGATGAATATCGTAAGGAAGATCCTCTTCCGTCGTCATGTCGATCTCGCCGTTCTCATCCTCAAAGATCAGATCCGCCTGCTGATTGATCGCCTTGACATTCCGCTTGTAACTGATAAGGGTCTGCTCATCGATCCCGTCGCAGCGGTTAAACATGATCAGCTCCGAGTTTCTGAGCTGTTCGGCAAGGAGCGAGCGCATATTCGTAAAATACATGGAGAAGGTCGACGCGTCCACACAGGTGATCTGCTGCTCCAGCCTCCACGCCTTCGGCAGGCGGAAATTCTTGTAGTTCCACATGCCGTTGTATTCGATGAGGATCCTTTCGGGTCTGTATTTGGACTCCAGCGCCATCATGGACGAAGGGGTCAGTCCCTCCTCATCTTCGATCACTTCCATCACCGTGTTGGTCTGCCGCAGCAGTGCCGCGGGGTACTCCACTTCCCCCTCCTCACAGACGATCAGGAGCGTCCTTCCGGACGTCTGAAAATACGGCTGCCCGATCGTATACGCGATAAAGGAAGTCTTCCCGCTGTCGAGAAATCCATTGATAA
>CAJOLP010000068.1 GCA_905235465.1 uncultured Lachnospiraceae bacterium
CATGCAGGCGCTCATGGCGGAGAAGGCGGAATTCGGCGCCTGCTATGTGACGGGCTTTGGTGTGGCATCCACTTACGGACTTCCGGACGTGGGCCTGATTACCATGAATCAAATGTGTGAAAAGATTCGGGCTGTTTCCTACTGCTCCGAGCTTCCGATCGTAGCGGACGCGGACACGGGATACGGGAACTACATCAATGTGATGCAGACCGTGCGCGAATATGAGCGCGCAGGCGCCGCCGCCCTGCATATTGAGGATCAGGTGTGGCCGAAACGCTGCGGATACATGCTGAACAAGCAGGTGATCCCGACAGACGAAGCCGTCACAAAGATCAGAGCCGCGGTGGATGCGCGAAAGGATGAGGATTTCATCATCATCGCCCGCACGGACGCTCTCGCGGTGAACGGCTGGGAGGATGTGGAGGACCGTGTCCACAAATTCATGGAGGCAGGCGCGGACCTCGCCTTTGTGGACGGAATCCGCACCCTGGACGATGTGAAGGAATATGTGAGCAGACTCAGCGATGTACCCCTCATCTTCAACAATGTGCCCATCATTCCTGCAGACGCACTCAGCGAGTACAAAAACATCAAGATCATGCTGACGCCCCTCGCCATGGCTGCGGCGTGGTCGGCCTATGCGCAGGCGCTCGGTCAGCTCAAGGCGGGCGCGACGCCAAAGAGCGACAAGATGGATCAGGGCGCTTTTGACGCCTTTATCGATCTTCTGAAGGCCAGAGAATATTTCGCGCTGGACAAAAAGTACGGCGCGGGAATCGGCGAAAACTAAACAAGGGGGATGAAATGTGTATGGACAAAAGACCGCTGTTTCAAAAATTGTGGGATCTGCACACGATTCGTGACATGGGAGAAGACAATTATCTGATTGCCATTGACCGCTGTTTTCTTCACGATCTGAGCGGCCCCGCAGCACTTGGAATGCTCCAGAAGTCCAGGCGCCCCGCCAGGGATCCGGGCAGAGTTTTCGCAACGCCGGATCACCTCATCCTGTCGGCTCCGGGAAGGACGGAAGAGATGAGTCCCCTCTCTGCGAGGAGCATGCCGCTCTTTCGCATGGGATGCAAGGGCTACGGGCTCTCCCTGTTCGACCTTGACAGTCCGCAGCAGGGCATCGTTCATGTTGTCGGGCCCGAGCAGGGCCTCTCCCTCCCCGGCATGACCATCGTCTGCGGGGACAGTCATACCTGTACCCACGGCGCTCTGGGAGCACTTGCGTGGGGCGTCGGTACAAGTGAACTCTATCATGTACTGGCAACGCAGACGCTGATGGTAAAGAAGCCGAAGGCAATGTATATCGAACTCACGGGCCGTCTCGCGGACGACGTCGGCCCGATGGACGTGATGCTTTACCTGATCTCGACGCTGGGCGTCGACTTCGGCATTGGCTTTGCGGTGGAGTACGGCGGAGAGTTGATCCGGAACATGGAGATGGAAGACCGCATGACGCTCTGCAACCTCACCGTAGAGATGGGCTCTGAATACGCCCTCATCTCTCCGGATGAAAAAACCATCGCCTATGTCAAGGGAAGGCCCTACGCCCCCAAAAGTGAGGCGTGGGACGCGTTCGAGGCACATGTCAGAGAACTTCCGAGCTCAGAGGAAAGCGATTTTGACAAGAGGGTTAAGATCGACGTCTCCGGCATTGGGCGCTTCGTGAGCTGGGGCATCACTCCCGCGCACGCGGTCGGCGTAGGCGCATGTGTGCCGGAGGCAGAGGGTCTCGACGAGGCACAGGCCCGCTCCTGCAAAGAGGCCTGTCAGTACATGGATCTTGCGCCGGGAACGCCTCTCTCCGAAATAAAGATCGACCGTGTCTTTATTGGCTCGTGTTCCAACGGGCGTCTCTCCAATATCCGCAGAGTGGCGGAGATCGTCGAGGGAAAGCATGTCGCGGACGGCGTTGAAGCCTGGGTCGTGCCCGGCTCCCAGCCGGTTAAAAAGGCTGCTGAGGAAGAGGGACTCGACATCATCCTGAAAAACGCCGGTTTTATCTGGGGCGAGCCGAGCTGCTCTCTCTGCGGCGGATGCAACGGCGAACAGGTGGCAAGCGGAAAGCGCTGCGTCTCCACGACCAACCGTAACTTTATCGGCCGTCAGGGACCGGGCGCCAGGACGCATCTTGCAAGTCCGATCACTGCAGCGAGGGCTGCGCTGAGCGGCAAGATCGAATAAGGAGGGCGAGTAATGGAAAAGTTGGAAGTTGTCAAATCAAATGTCGTCCCGTGGCTTATGCCCAACGTAGATACGGACATCATCACCCCGATGAAGCGTATTCTGAAAAATTACGACCGTATCCAGGACTTCGCTTTTGAACCCTATCGATTTGTGGACGGGGACGGAGACAAGGGCGAGCTCAATCCGGATTTCCCGCTCAACAAGCCGGAATACGCGAATGCAAAGATCATGATCACCGGCGAAAACTTCGGCAGCGGAAGCTCCAGAGAGACCGCACCCGAAGCCATCGCCAAACTGGGAATACGGTGCCTGATTGGAACGAGTTTCGGCGGCATATTCTTTAAGAACTGTTTCCAGCAAGGGATCCTTCCTATCGTTTTTTCCGCAGAGGATGTGAACGCTCTCGCAGCACTTGAGCCCTCCGAGGAGGTGGTCGTCGACCTTCTCAATCAGTCGGTGACGTTCAGCGGAAAGACCCTTCCGTTTAACGTGGAGCCGATCCGCAGGGAATCTTTGCTCGCAGGACTGGATGACGTCGGCATGACGCTTACAAAAGAAAATGAGATAGCAGACTTTGAGGCAAAAGACAGGAAAGCGCGCCCGTGGATCTATAACTTTCATTAAGGAAAAGCCAAATTGCCTTAACTTCTAAGGTTATTCCGCATTATTCAACGCACACATCCTGCTTTGGTATCATGATTCATTCGGCAATTAATTTTGCCGAATGAATCATCAGCCATTTTTCGTGATTGCCGCGCAAACGGTGAGCGAAATGGACATCAATATCTGATTGCTCCGGCTGGGATGCACTTGAATGATGCGGACATTTCATTACCGGAGTAATAATATTGCCAGAAAAGGAGAGTATGTATCATGTCTACAATGAAATCGATCCCCTGCACTATTCTGCGCGGAGGGACAAGCAAGGGCGTCTATCTAATGGCGAGCGATCTGCCGTCTGACCCAAAAGAGAGAGATGAACTCATCCTCAAAATCTTCGGCAGTCCGGATGTGCGTCAGATTGACGGCCTCGGTGGCGCGGATCCTCTGACGAGCAAGGTTGCCATCATTGGCCCACCATCCAGACCGGACGCAGATGTGGACTACACCTTCGGTCAGGTCGGTATCGATGAAGCCGGGATCGGATATCAAGCGAACTGCGGCAACATTTCCGCGGGGGTCGGCCCCTTTGCGATCGATAAGGGCCTTGTGGAGAAGGCGGCCGGAAAGACGGTGGTGCGCATCCACAATACCAATACAGGAAAGATCATTACGGCCGATGTCCCAATGGACGGCGATGAGGTCGCGGTCAAGGGTGACTGTGTTGTGGAAGGCGTTCCCGGCACGGGCGCCAAAATCATGTTGGATTACTCGGATACGGTAGGCTCTGTGTTCAAGAGAATGCTCCCAACGGGCAATCCCGTGGACATTCTTGAAGTTCCTGGCTGCGGAAAGATCGAGGTGAGCATCGTCGATGTAGGCAACCCGCTTGCATTCGTGCGTGCGAGTGACATTGGCCTGACAGGCACCGAAAAGCCCGAAGAGATCGACAGTCATCCCGAGTTGATCGAGATACTCGAAAATATCCGCGGAGCAGCACTTGTGCGTATGGGCATCGCCCCAAGTATTCCGGAGGCGCTTGCAAAAGTTCCCGGCATCCCCATGGTCGCCTTTATCACCGAGCCGACGGACTACGAGAAATTCACGGACGGCAAAACCGTAACGGAAGAACAGATCGACCTGACATCAAGACTCATCTTCGTCAAGAAGATGCACAAGACTTATCCGGGCACAGGTGCTGTGTGCACGGCGAGCGCTGTTAAAATCAAAGGCACGATTCCCAACCAGATCGTGAAGAACGCAGAGGAGCTCAAGCTGGTTCGTATCGGACATCCCGCGGGCGTTATTGAGGTCGAGGTGGACGCGGATTACAGCAACGGTATCGGCAAGATTACGCGTGCGGCCATTGACCGCACCGCCCGCAAAATCATGGACGGAACTGTTTATGTGACGGATTGATTTGCACAAATGTACGGACTGCCGCCGTCGTATGATACGAGACTCTATTAAAAAGCTTTGACCTCTCAAACGCTATAGCACCGAGGACGCGTTTGCGTTTGCATGAGACATGTTATGCGCTTCGGCGCATAACATGTCTCATGCGGAGTACGCGTGATTTCACATGAAAGAATTTCATTCGAAATCTTTGACGATAGGGAGAAACAAAATGAGTACTAAACTGGAAAAAGTGCGCAAGCTGACAGCTATCATGCAAAACATGAAGCCCGCTGACGATGTGATTGCGGACAAAGTCCGTATCGGCCGGATGCCCACGCTGATCGTAGCGCCGCGCAATCCGCGCCCGGCGGCGCCTGGCGTTTTGTGGATCCACGGCGGCGGCTACATCACTGGAATGAAGGAAATGGTCTACATTTCTCGCGCCATGGATCTCGTGCGGCAGTACGGTGCAGTCGTGATTTCGCCGGGCTACCGGCTCGCGTGGCAGCGCCCTTATCCTGCGGCGGTCAACGATTGCTACCGCGCCCTTGAGTACCTCCGCGAGCATGCTGCGGAGCTTGGCGTCAACCCTGCCAAAATCATCGTTGGCGGCGAGAGCGCTGGCGGCGGGCTGGCAGTAGCAGTTTGCATGATGGCGAGAGACAAGGGCAAAATCCCGGTCGCCGCGCAATTTCCGCTTTACCCAATGATCAGCAACCTCGACACGACGAGTTCGCGCGACAACAACGGGAAAATCTGGAACACCAGGCGCAACCATTTTGGCTGGAAGATGTACCTCCGCGGCAAGGCAAAACAACAGGTTTCACCATACGCGGCTCCTGCGTGGCAGGACGATTATTGCGGACTTCCTCCGGCGTACACGTTCGTCGGGGATGGTGAGCCGTTTTACATAGAGACGCTGGAGTTTGTTGAGAATCTGCGTTGCGCGGGGGTGAAGGCGGAGGTGGATGTGTACCACACCAACGTGCATGCTTTCGATATGTTCAAGCCGGACGACGAGATGGCGAAACAGGCGATTGCACGGTTTGATGAGAAATTCAGAGAGTATGTTGGCTAAAACCGCCATAAACCGAAAATATATGAAGCTTTTTTGAGGTTCGAAGCCTTCTGCCTACTACTTTAAGCGAGCCTTCTGCACAGCAGATTTGCACCAAAAGGTGCCTAAAATTCTTGAACTATATCGGGTAAAAAAATGCTCCCGCGCGATCTTTTTGACCACGCGGGAGTAACTTTTCGTTGAATTTACAGGAAAACCAGGCATTTTGGCCCCATAAATGCGATAAATGCCGGATTTGCCCGGTAGACAAATTCGGCATTTATCATGGTCGGGGTGAGAGGATTTGAACCTCCGGCCTCTGCGTCCCGAACGCAGCGCTCTAGCCAAGCTGAGCCACACCCCGACAGCCATTTTATTGTACCTAAACCGCTTGCCTTTGTCAAGCGTTCTTGCAATAATTTTACGGCGGTGCTAAGATAATAGGGAATAATTATCCCGTGAGGTCATATGCATATCGTGCTTGTGGAGCCGGAGATCCCCAACAACACCGGCAATATCTCCCGTACCTGCTCCGTTACCGGATCGACCCTGCATCTGGTGCGGCCCCTGGGCTTCTCTACCGATGATAAACATCTGAAAAGGGCCGGTCTGGATTATTGGCAGTACTTGGACCTGCACTATTGGGACAGCTTTGGCGAGCTGCAGAACGCCTATCCGGAAGGCCGTTTCTGGTATGCTTCCACAAAGGCCAAGCATTCCTACACGGAGGCCGCCTTTGCTCCCGGCGATTTCCTGGTCTTCGGCAAGGAGACGAAGGGCCTGCCGGAGGACCTGCTGCATGCTCACGCAGAGCAGGCTATCCGCATACCCATGCAGCCCGATATCCGCTCTCTCAACCTGGCTAATTCCGTGGCCATCGTATTATATGAGGCCCTGCGTCAGCAAGGCTTCCCCGGTTTGGTATAATGGCAGATAAAGAACTGATAACCGTGGCGGGCTACGCTTCTGCCGAATTTATTGAAAAAAAGTCCCGCTTCATCGGTCACGTGGCGCCGGCCACCGACGAAAAGGAGGCCCAGCGATTTTTGGAGCGCATCCGCAGCGAGCACAAGGCGGCCAACCACAACTGCTACGCCTGGGTGTGCGGAGAAAACGACTCTCAGCAGCGGAGCTCCGATATGGGCGAGCCCTCCGGCACCGCCGGCCGTCCCATTTTGGAGGCTATCAAGCGGGCGGACCTGCACAATACCGTGGTAGTTGTCACCCGCTATTTCGGCGGCATTCTGCTGGGCGCGGGCGGTCTGACCCGGGCCTACGGCAAGGGAGCTCAGTTGGCCATCGAAGCTGCCCAAAAGGTACGGAAGCTGCCGGGCCGTCGCTGCGCTCTTTCCTTTGATTACGGGCTGCTGGGTCGGGTGGAAACTTTTTTACAGCAGCAAAAATGCTGCGTGGAAAACAAAGTTTATGCCGAGCAGGTCTGCTTCATCTGTTTGCTGGAAGAAAAACGGCTGGAGGAGCTGAAAGCGGCTTTGGGCGATATTTCCAACGGCGCTCTGCACTGGCAGGATCTGGGCGAGACCGCTGATATCGATCAGCCGGTCTGAGCCTTTCTTCCAGGAAAAAACTGTTGTCATATTTCATTATCGCCTCGGATAGGATATGTCCGAGGTGATTTTTATGGCAAAGGATGAAGCCAATGACAGTCTGCCCAAGCGTTCCGTCAAAAGCCGGATGAAAAAGCGTCCGGAGGATTGGGAGGAGCTCAAGGTGGAGATAGCTCAGGAATTGGGGCTGTGGGACAAGGTGTGCGAATCCGGATGGAGCGGCCTGTCCGCCGTGGATTCCGGCCGCCTGGGCGGTGTGTTC
>CAJOLP010000069.1:0-4641 GCA_905235465.1 uncultured Lachnospiraceae bacterium
TGGGTCAATACCCGCCAGCCGCAGCGCGAAACGCGCTGCAAGATATTGACTCAATTTGACAAGATGCGCGATATGGGTCAATACCCGCCAGCCGCAGCGCGAAACGCGCTGCAAGATATTGACTCAATTTGACAAGATGCGCGATATGGGTCAACACCCGGCTCGCCGCAGCGCAAAACGCGCTGCAAGCTATTGACTCAATTTGACAAGATGCGCGATATGGGTCAACACCCGGCTCGCCGCAGCGCGAAACGCGCTGCAAGCAACCCACCGCGCCGCAAGCAGCAACACCCCCCCACCACAAAATGAGCGCCGCTCATCCGAGCGGCGCTCATAAGCGCAATATAACATTCCGCCTCAGGCGGTCACAAAAAACGGCGCGTACTTCGCGGCGAGCAGGATCGCTTCCGCCATGCTGACCTCGCTGACAATGCCCTTGCCGGCAATGTCAAACGCGGTGCCGTGGTCCACCGACGTCCTCAGGATCGGCATTCCGTTTGTGATGGAGATAGTCCTTTCGAAGTCAAGTGTCTTCGTCGCGATGTGGCCCTGGTCATGGTAAAGGGAGAGCACACTGTTGTACCTGCCGATCGCGGCCTGATGGAAAACAGAATCCGCGCCGATCGGTCCGACGACCGGATAGCCTTCCGCCTGCAGCTCTTCCACGGCCGGCGTGATCTCATTCACTTCCTCCCAGCCAAACAGTCCATGCTCGCCGCAGTGCGGATTGAGCCCGGCCACAGCCATTGTACCCTCGGTCACACCCAGGCGTGCCAGGGCCGCGAGGCTCTCTTTGACGCAGGCCTTTCCTTTTTGATGTCATCGAGCATATCGCGGAGCGATTTGTGTCTGGTCAAAAAGAACACGCGAAGTCCGTTGGTCTCGAACATGGTGAGCGGATCCTCCGTTCCGGTCAGGGCACCGAAGATCTCCGTGTGTCCGATAAACGGCACCTCAGCGGCATGCAGCGCCTCTTTGTTGATCGGTGTCGTGGCGACCGCGTCCACCTCCCCATCCATGGCCAGCTTTATGCTCTTCTCAATGTATTCGAAGGCCGCCTTGCCGCACATTGCCTGCACGACACCGTACTCGAATTTCGACTGGTCGATATTGTGCAGATCGATCAGATTCAGAATGCCCCGGCGGTAATCTCCATCTTTCGGGCTGTCGATCACATTGATCGTCAGATCCGCGTGGACTATCCCGATGGCGTTTTCCATGACCGTGCGGTCACCGATCACCACGACATTCGCCGCGTCGCAGACCTTCTCAAGCGCGCATGCCTTCGCCACGATCTCAGGGCCTACGCCCGCAGGATCCCCGATCGGAACTGCAATGATTGGTTTTTTATCCGACATAGCTGCCTCCCTTCCCTTCAGGCACCCGTTCTCCGGTAAGCCCGTCCGTCAATATGGTCAATATGGTTTAAATAAACAGTCGCTCTTTCAGATATGTGACACACTGGTTGATCGCGTTTTTATCACCCTGGCTTCCTCCCTTGGTGATAAAGTCGAGTCCGTCGAAATCGCCTCCGCTGAACTGACCGTAGGCGGCAAGCGGCAGCACCTCATCGTGCAGTTCCAGTCCCGCCACACCAAACCTGGTGCAGACAGCCTGCGTCACATCCCCGCCGCTGGCGTACAGCCCGCGGAAGTCCTTATCCTCACTGAAGATCCTGTAAGCTATCTCGGCCAGCGCATAATTAATTGTTTCCGATAATTCCTCTGCCGTCAAGCCTGTCCGCGCCTCGTACTGCGCGAAGTCTATTCGGTTCTCCGGATATATTCCATCTCCCACAACGGTCGACACAGAATACTGATCTGCTTCCCCGAGGGTCCTGCGCACCACGCGGTCGATCTCTCTGTCTCTGTGCGCTTCACTTTCCAGCACTTGGTATTTACAAATATCTTGCCCGTTTTCTGAGAGAGCCAAAGCTCTTCCATCTGTGCCGTCGTGTTTGAATTCACGCTGCCGATCAAAACAAGGATTCTGTTTTTCCTCCGCTCCATACGGGGCTTGATGATCTTTCTCGCCAGCGTCGCGGTGAAAGCCCCCGGATCCACGGCGATGATCTTCTCCCCGCTGACAAGGCAGGCATCCGCGATCAGTTCCAGGTCCTCCTGTGTGACGCAGTCAAACGTGATGATCCTGACTCCATCCCTTCGCGCTTCGCTGATCTGATCCGCCAGGGCGTGAACGCCCTTCATCATATTCGATATCTGAATGGATCGGACCTTGTATTTGCTCTGCGCCTGAAAGAGCTTGTCGACCTCGGAAATCTTCACCGGGCACTTGGGATCCAGCGCGATATTCGTCTTGTGAAGCGGGATCCCGTTCACCAGCATATAGTTGCCGATCACAATTCGTCCGGAGGAGGGGAAGCATGGCGCCACGATCGCGATGTAGTCATCTCCCAAGCAATCCAGCATGGCATCTGTCTCGCTCCCGAGATTTCCCCGAAGCGTCGAATCGATCCTCTTACAGTAGAGCTGAACCTGCTCCCCTTTGAGCTTCTCAACCGCCTCACTGACCCTTCGATATGCCTCCTGCGCGTCCACGCCGCGGCTGTCCGTCGGAAACAGGACACAGTCACAATCCCGGATCACGTCCTGATCGCTCTCTGACAGACTCATGACTGTCGAAGCGCGATATTGCATTCTCGTGAGCAGTACGCCTGTCGCGTTGGCGCCGGTCAGATCATCCGCCACCACTACACATGCCGCCATTTATCCCTCCTTCCTGCACATCAGTGCATGAAGATGCTCAGAATCAAAATTTCCGCAACACCGACCGCCCATGCGATCGTCGATGTGACGGACCATACCTGCAGCTGGTCTTTCGCTTCCGTTACGCCCAGAGTTCTGTTGACGACCCAGAAGTAGGAATCGTTAAAATAGCCAAAGAACAGTGAACCGACGCAGCATGCGATCGCGCCAAGTGTGAGATTGGTGCCGCCCGCGATCAGGATCGGCGCGGAAATGGAAGCCGCCGTTGTCATGGCTACCGTGCCGGAGCCCTGAATAAAGCGCATTGCGGTGGAGATGACCAGCGGAAGAATAATAAGCGGTATCGCTGTCTTTGCGAGGCCGTCCGCAATGTAATTGCCCAGTCCTGAATCCTTGATGATCTGGCCGAGGGCACCGCCGCCGCCGGTCACCAGCATGATGATGCCTGCAGACTGCATGCCTTTTTCCATCTCTCTGAGTGCCACATCACGCGGCAGATCTTTGCCCAGCGTAAAGATCGCGACGAACAGACCCAGGCCTACGGCGACGATCGGCTGCCCCAAAAAGATCAGGACGGTCATGAATCCTTCTGTCGCGCCAAGAGCGGTCGCCACTGTATTGATCAGGATCAGAATGATCGGCAGAAGCAGAGGCATAAAGGATTCCAATGTGCCGGGAAGGCCTTCCGTATCCATGTTGAACGCCGAGGAGTAATCCGGCTCCTGATAGGGGTATGCGTGAGGTTCGTCATTGTCATCCAGCAGCCAATAGTATTTCTTGGCCAGCACTTTTCTTGCGTAGACAATGCAGGCGATCGCCATAGGAATTGCCAGCACAATGCTTAAGAGGATGAACTTACCCACATCGATTCCGAAAATGCCGCACACGCCCAGAGGCCCGGGTGTCGGAGGAACCAGGGAGTGCGTGATCACAAGACCCGCCGCCAGTGAAACACCGAGGGCGATAACCGATTTCTTTGTGGCTTTGGACAGCGCCTTTGCGATGGGTGCAAGCACGACGAAGCCCGAATCACAAAAGATCGGGATCGACACCAGAAATCCCGTAAAGGCGAGCGCTTCTTCTTCCCGTCCCTCCCCGAACAGTTTCAGGAAAGAATAGGCCATACGTTTTGCGGCGCCGGTCACCTCAAAGATCTGTCCCATCATGACACCAAAGCCGATGATGATTCCGATGCTGCCCAGCGTGCCGCCAAACCCTGTTGTAACTGAATTGAGTATACCAAACGTTCTGCCGTCTTCAAGCGTAATGTTGAGCAGAGGCATTCCGCCGATCACGCCGACCAGGATCGTCGTGGTGATCAGCGCCAGGAAAGCCTGGATCTTTGTCTTCAGAACCATAATAATCAGGAGAATAATACCGATCCCCAACGCGATCAACATTCGCTCACCACTTAATCCATTAACCATTTTTGTCCCCTTTCTTTGGATGTTGTTGCTGAGTCCTGTCTGTTTAAGACTGGAAATTACTTTGCTGTCAATACTTCAACCGCTTCCCTGAGCGTCTGTGCCTCCCCGACATTGCCGGGGAAAATGACATACGGTGTCTGCGGGAATTTGCTCTCCGGACCTGTCTGCCATACCGGGATGCCCGGTTTGATCTGCCCCAGGACATTGGCGCACTTCACAGCGAGCGCCTTCGTCCCCACATCACTGGACGTGATCCCGCCTTTCGCGATGACAAAAGCGGGAGTGACGGTCAGCCTGCCGACCAAAGACTGGACGGCGTCAGAGATCTTGACAGAAAGACGAAGATCATCTTCCTTATTCCCCGTATCCGCAGTGATCAAAGCGCGCGTAGTATAGCAGCAAACCGTTCTGCCTGCCCGTATATCCTCTTCTTCCCGGTCAAGGCACCTTTGCACTTCTTTCTCAAATGCCTCTTCGTCACGGACAAG
>CAJOLP010000069.1:4669-14381 GCA_905235465.1 uncultured Lachnospiraceae bacterium
ATAAAATCGATGTCCTTCAGCTTCCTTAGTTCTTCGAGCTGTGCCGTTGTCTTGTTGGTATGAGAACCCACGACAATGATGCCGCCGTTGTCCGTATCCTTCACCACCATCTGCTTTCTTGTGAGCAGAGGCTGGTCCGTGACGCCTCCCATGACCTTCACGATCGCGGCCGCCGTGCGGAACATAAAGACCTTGCCGGCCGCCATCGCCCTAAACAGCGCGACGCAGAAAACTTTCAGATCCGCGTAGTCCACAGCATTAACAATGATTTTGTTGAAGTCTGTGACGGCCATCAGCTGTTCCTGAATTTTGTCATAATCCACGTTGTGGATATCTTCGAGGGAGATGCATGTGACGTCCGCCGCCTTGTAGGCCCCTCCGGTCTTTTCCTCAATATAGGCCGGCATGGATGCGGCTTCGTATCCAAACGTCTTGTCTTTGGCAAATTCCGTCTCGCAGGCATTGACAAGCTCATCGCCATAGCGGACATAGTGCACATCGTCGATCGTGTACCTTCCGCCCTCCTTAAAGAACGGGCAGAGGATCTCTCCGTCTATATGCTTTCCTGTGTATTTCTCGTAATCTTCCTTGAGCAGCTTTGTCTCCAGCGGATAGTGGCCTCTGAGCGTGGAATCACTGCGGCTGATCAGGATGTACTCCTTCCCGGTCTTTTTGGACGCCCTGTCCACTGCCGCGGCGATCTCATGATGCGCTTTGGTCGTCTCCTCTGCCGTAAAGCCTCTGGAATTCGTCATGATGTAGAACAAATTGTTCTCTTCCTCAAATCCCGCCGTGACGCTCTCATCATCCCATCCGGTATACACATGCACATCGTGAACCGTCTGAACGCCCGTAGGGTCATCATCCAGCACCACTATCTTTTTCTTGTTTGCGGAGATCTCCTCGCGCAGCAGCGCATCCACTGCCGCCTCATCGATCTCCTTGTAGGAATTAAGTATTTCTGCGCTTATCGACATGTTGTTTCCTCCTAATGCTGCCGCACTGTGTTTTTACGTCCCTTCGCCTTGCCTGTCTCTTTCCCTTATGCCTCGGGGGACTTGATCTCACAGTCCGCAAGCGCTTCAAAATACAGAGCGATTCCGCCGTGATCCTTATTCATGCAGTCGTGCACCTTGAGATATTGCATGATCTCATAAAGCTGCGCCGTATAGGGGATGGGCACATCAATAGAATGCGCCGTATTTACACAGTTCTTTATATCCTTGTGATTGATGCGGATCGGTCCGCCCGGCTTGAAATTGCGGTCCAGTATCATCGGGATCTTTGCGTCAAGCACGGCGCTTCCCGCAAGTCCTCCCCGAATCGCCTGGTAGACCTTCTCCGGATCCGCTCCTGCCTTCGTGGCAAATACAAACGCCTCCGAAACGACGGCGATCGTATTGTTGACGATCATCTGATTGGCCAGTTTGGCTGTGGAGCCGCTGCCGCTGGGGCCGATCAGAAGGGCAGAATTGCCGAGAATGTCAAAATACGGCTTCATCCTGTCAAAATCTTCCTTGTCTCCCCCGCACATGATCGCAAGACTGCCGGCTATGGCTCCGGGTTCTCCTCCGGAAACCGGCGCGTCCACAAAGCCGACGCCTTTCTCTTTCAGCTTTTTGTAGCAATACTGGGATTCCACCGGCGTAACAGAGCTCATGTCACAGATAAGACTTCCCTCTTTCACCGTGGAAGCCACGCCGCCCTCGTCAAACAGGATCGACTTCACGATATCGCCGCTGGGCACCATGGTAATGATGACCTCGCACGTTTCGCCGATCCGGGCATAGTCCGCTTCCGCAGCGCCGCTGGCCACCACGTCCGCGACGGCCTCTTTGTTCAGATCCGCGCAGACGACCTCAACGCCTTCCTTAAGCAGATTCTTGGCCATGGGTCTGCCCATGATTCCCAATCCGATAAAGCCAACCTTCATTCATTACCTCTCTTTCTCCTGTTCCCCAACAGGACTTCCTGTGCCTTTATTTTCCGTCTGGTATGCCGGTATTCCGGTTTGTTATTATTCTACCCGTATGCCGGTATACCAGTCAATGTGATTTCCTCACAGTTTTCGTTTTGCTTTTTTGTGCGAAATCTCTAATCCCTCTTTGTTGACAGCGGGGATAACAAAAAATACAATGATTGTACAGCAGAACACTCTGGGGGAAGTTAAGAGATGGCAGCATATACGCCTTTACAACAGCAGGCATACGACTATTTAAAAGATAAGATCACGCGGGGCGAATTGGAGTATGGCAAGGTCTATTCGGAAAGGAAAATGGCAGGGGAGCTGGGCCTCTCCCGCACTCCTTTCAAAGAGGCGCTCGTCCGGTTGTCACAGGAACGGTACATTGATATTCTTCCCAGCCGAGGCTTCTGCCTCCATGTCATTTCCAGGCAGGACGTGATCAACACATATCAGTCCAGAACCGCGATAGAGGGATTCTGCGCGCTGCTGTTGCACTCCGACCGCGGTAAGCCCGCTGCCGCCGCTGTTCTAAGTGACATGGCAAACGATATTGCGGGAATGGAAAAAGCGATCCGGGATGGTAAATCTCATGCGGAGATCCTGTCCCATGATCTTGCCTTCCACAAAAAAATCGTGAAATACAGCGGCAATTATGAGCTGATCGATCTGTATGAATCTTTTTACCATCAACTCTTTGACATCGCCATGAAGACGTTTGAAGATCCGGAAAGGCCAATGACCGCGCTTAAGGAGCACAAAGAGATTTACAACAACCTGCTTTCCGACAATGACATGGCCGGCATAGAGGTATACCGCTCCATTATGAAACATATGGAGAGCACCAGAGATTCCGTCCTGAAAGAATTGTTTAATAATAAAAACGCTGCCGCTTTACCCATGAAGCGGCAGCGTTCTTTATTTGCGCGTCTATTTACTTGTACCTGTTCCTCTCATTTCCGTCAGGCCAGCGCTTCCATAAAGCTCTGCGTCTTCTCCCTGACGTCGTCGCCCCCAAGCACCGCGGATCCGGCAACGATCATGTCCGCGCCGGCGTCCAGCACTTCTCTCACGTTGTCGAGCTTGATCCCCCCGTCCACTTCGATGTGCAGGGCGGGGTTATACTGATCCGCCAGCGCGCGAAGCGCGCGGATCCTCTCCGTGGACTGCGGCATATACTTCTGCCCGCCGAATCCCGGCTCCACGGACATCACAAGGATCAGATCGATGTGCGGCATCAGCGCCGCCATTTCTTCCACAGGCGTCCTGGGCTTGAGCGAGACGCCGGCCTTAAGGCCCAGATAGTGGATCTCTTCCGCGAGCCTTTGGACTTCCGCCGCGGCCTGTTCCGGATCCCGCGTGCCGCCGTAGGCCCCGTTGCCTCCGGGCATCACCTCATAATGGAATGTGATGATATCGGCGCCGCCCTGCGCGAACCGGCTGATGTGCTCCTCGGGATTGGTCACCATCAGATGCACATCCAGATCAAGATCCGTCATTTTGCGCACATCCCTAAGGACCGGCTCCCCAAAGGAGATCTCCTTGACAAAGTGTCCGTCCATCACGTCAAAATGGACGCACTGCGCGCCGCCGTCCTTCAGCCCCTGGATCTGCTCCCGCAGACGGCCGAAATCGGCGGACAAAATTGATGGAGACAAAATATTCATAATCAT
Source organism: uncultured Lachnospiraceae bacterium (assembly GCA_905235465.1). Taxonomy (GTDB): domain Bacteria; phylum Bacillota; class Clostridia; order Lachnospirales; family Lachnospiraceae; genus CAG-791. The sequence goes on from CAJOLP010000069.1 coordinate 8,306, forward strand.
CCCCTCCGTTCCCTGTCTTTACACTTACCTGACCGGCGCGTCCGCGTATCCGTAGTCCCTCTCGATCTGTGTGATCATATCCACGCGGTCCGCATGCCTGCCGCCGAGTTCCTCCGCCTCAAAATAATTGTCCACGATCATCTTCGCGAGCTCCGTTCCCACGACCCGCTGTCCCATGGCGATGATCTGGCAGTGGTTGTGCTCCCTGATCATCCTGGCGGAAAAGCAGTCGGAACAGACGCCGGCGCGGATGCCGGGCACTTTGTTCGCCGCGATGGAAATACCGATGCCGGTGCCGCACACCAGCACGCCTCTGTCGACCTCGCCGCGGCGGATCGCCTCCGCCACAGTCCTGCCGGCAAGCGGATAGTCCACCCGCTCCTTAGCGCTGTACGCGCCGTAATCCACGCACTCATACCCCTTTGCCTTCAAATGTTCGATCAGTACGGCCTTCAGTTCAATGGCCGCGTGATCGCTCCCAAATCCGACCTTCATAGCATACCTCCTCGCAATAATAAATGGCCCCCACCAGTTACTATCCACATGTACATTTACATTACAAGCATATATTTTAGGTCCATCCGAAGCCTTTCAGTTTTTTGAACTCCACGTCGTACTCGTCCGTCCGCGGATCCAGCGTGATCACGGCGTATGTCTTGGTCAGCCCCTGCTGCCGCGGCTTGGACGCGCTCCCGGGATTGAGCAGCAGGATATCGTCCTGCACCTCCATAAAGGGCATGTGCGTGTGCCCGAAGATCGCGATGTCACACCCGGTCTCTTTGGCCGCCTCCCGCAGCTCCTGCGTGGTGTACGAGACGCCGTAATGGTGGCCGTGGGCCAGAAACACCTTGTGGCCGCCCAGTGGAAATACCGTGACCGCGTCCATATTCCCCCACCGGTCCATGTTGCCGGCCACGGCCTTGACGTCATATTCCCGCTTGGGTCCCAGGATCTCGTCCAGATCGCCCTCCACGTCGCCTGCATGGATCAGCAGATCGATGGGCGCCTCCTGCCCGATCGCCCTGCGCAGCAGGTCATGCCTTCCGTGGGTGTCGCTGATCACCAGCACTTTCATCTTTTTGTCCATCTTGTTCCTCGCTGCCTTTTTAATCTGTCTTTTTGCCGCTCCTGCCCTCAGCTCTGTCCGACAGTCCTTTTGCCGCTCCTGTCCTCAGCTCTGTCCGACAGTCCTTTTGCCGCTCCTGTCCTCAGCTCTGTCCCAGCAGCTCATCCAGCGTGCTGCCATAGGAGGGCAAAAACTCCTCGATAAAAGTCCGGACCTCCGGCATCTCCGCGGCCATCTCCTCCACGATCTTTTGCGTCGATTCCTTCGCGGTGCGGAACTCGCTGTTGCCGGCCTCCGACTCCTCCATGCACTTGATGAGCGCAGAGATCTTGTCCGCCGCCTTCACAAGGCGCCGCATATACTGATCGTCCCGGGAATCTGTCCCCTCAAAAATGGCCTCATAGGGCGCGCGCAGATCCTCCGGCAGCTGCGTGAGCAGGCGGTGCTCCGCGATCCTCTCCACTTCCTTATAGGCGTCGCGGATATCGCTGTTGTAGTACTTGACCGGCGTAGGCATGTCCCCGGTGATGATCTCGGACGCGTCGTGATAGAGCCCGATAAGAGCCGCCCTGTCGGCGTCCAGCTGACGCCCGAACCGGACGTTGCCGATCGTGCAGAGCGCATGGGCGATCATCGCGACGTCCAGCGCGTGCTCACTGAGCGTCTCGGAGCGCGCGTTTCTCATGAGCGCCCACCGCTCGATATATTTCATTCTCGACAGAGTCGCAAAAAAGTTATACGTCATTACTTTCATTGTCCTCCCGAATACCCCGCTGTTTCGTGTACATATAGATCTCGTCCCCCTCCCTGAGGATCAGATCCTTATGGGGGGTTATGAACTTCTCGCGGCGGCGCACCCCCAGTATATAGGACAGTCTCGAAATATCCAGCTCATCGATCTGCATGCCGACCCACGGGTGCGACGCGCTCAGAGTAAATTCCTGAAGCTGCGCGGTCTGGTCCTCCAGGGTCTTTTTGGCCGCCAGGATCAAAATATCGCCCGCCGTCAGGATCACATTGTCCCGGGCGACGATCACATCGCCGCTTCGGCGGATGCCCGCCAGGAAAATACCGTGCGGCATCCTCAGCTGATCGACGCGCAGGCCGACCCAGGGGTCATCCTTCAGTACTTTTACATGTACGACATTGAGATCCTCCTCTGTCACATAATTGCCGCTGCGCTTGTAAAGGGTATACTGCTCGACAAATCCCGCGCTGATGATACCGGTGGGGATAGCCACAATGCCGACCCCCAAAAACGTGATGATTATGCCGAATATTTTTCCGAGCGTCGTCACCGGATAAATATCCCCGTATCCGACGGTCAGCAGCGTCGAGGCCGCCCACCAGATGCCGGAAAAGGCGTTTCGGAACACCTCCGGCTGCGCGTCGTGCTCAAGCCCGTACATGCAAAGGCTTGCCCCCATCATCAGGATCAGGATCATAAAGACGGATGAGAGCAGCTGCTGCCTTTTACTGCGCAGAACATCCGTGATCACGTTGAGAGAATCATAATAGGCGTTGATCCTGAACAGGCGGAGGATCCTGACCACGCGGAACATCTTGAAGGCCGCCAGCCCCGACGGGAAGAATATCGGCAGGAAATTGGGCAAGAATGACAGAAGGTCGATGATGCCCGCCGCCGACGTGATATAAGTCAGCCTTGCCGCCCCGTCCGTTTTGTCCGGATACAGTTCCGGCGCGGTAATGATGCGCAGAATATAATCCACCGCGAAAAAAATACAGGTGATCGTCTCAATGGCAACAAACAGTTCTCCGTATACCGCGTTCAGAGAATCAAAGGTGCTCATGATCGCGGCCGCCAGGTTCGCCACGACCGCGCCGATCGTGATCACATCATAGACCTGATTGATCGGCTCATTCACCACGCCCACGGAGACCATCCGGAACAGATCTCCTCTTAGCTCTGTCCGTGTCTTTGCTGCCGCGTCACTGCCGCTTCCGGTATTATCTTTTCCCCCGACATTATCATTTCTCACGGGATTGTCCTCTCCTCGATCAGAGCTCATTTTTTCCATCCCCCCACTCCATTATTGTACACGAAAATCGCGCCGGGGGATAGAGAAAGACAGGGGACGGACCTCTCCGTCCCCTGCCTTATTTTTTGCCCTATGTTGTTTGGTCCGTCCGCGGCAGTTACTCCCCGTCCGCGGGCGTCTGCCCTTCGGCTGCCGGCGGCACGCTCTCGCCCTGCGGCGCATCGCCTGCGCCTGCCGCATCTGCTGTGCCGGCCGCTTGGCCCGTGCCGGCTGCATCGCCTGCGCCTGCCGCGTCTGCTGTGCCTGCTGTGCCGGCTGCGCCGGCCGCATCGCCCGCGCCGGCCGCATCATTTACGTCTTCATCGGTCTTGCGGCGCCTGTACACTCTTTTGCTGCTCTTTTTGGCATCTTTCCTTGCCTGCTTCTCAATCAGCTTCTCGGTCTTTAGTCTTTCCTTCGCCGTCATCGCCTTGGCATATTCGGGATCTGCCATCATGGCGATCTTTTTCCTCTTCGACCGCCTGGAGGCTGCGATGATCAGAATGATGATGACCGCCAAAAGGATCAGGAAGAAGAAGTATCTGGCCACGAAGATCGCCACGTACTGGCAGAACTCTTTGAAGCTCTCGATGCCCTCCCCAAACGCCTGGCGCAGCGCCTCGCCAAAGCTGATCTCATGCACTTCCGTGCTGTACCGCTTTACTTCCTCGAGGGAAATATTGACCGTGGAATACGCCACCCGCTTGTCCATAGTGGCAAGCTGCGTCTTGTACTGGTTGAGCTGCCTCTCCACTTCCGAAAGTCTCTCCTCGACGCGGATCATCTCGTCAATGGTCTCGGCCTTGTCCATCATCTCCAGAAGGCGCTTCTGTTCTTTCTCCAGCGCCTCCTCATAGGTCTTCGTGTCCGCGTAGACCTGGCTGATGTTCTGCGCCTCCACATTCCGGCTCATGACCTTGCCGTCTCCCTCGAGGGAATTCAGAAAACTGTCGAACTGCTCGGTAGGGATCCGCGCGCTGATAAACAGCTTCCGGGTTCCGGCGGAATTGCCGGAATTAGTATTATTCGTATACCAGTTATAATTGCTGTCCGACTCATTCTCACTCTCGATAAATCCGCCGGCCGCCTTTATCTTGTCATGAATACTGGCAGAGGCAACATCGTACTCCAGCGACTGCAGCCGCAGATCGGCCGTATAGATGATCTTTTGGCCATCCTGGGCCTTAGGCTGGTCGATATCCGCCGTCTTGTCCCCATTTGCGTTCTCTGCGTCCCCCTCGACATAATCGTAACTGGCGCTTTCGTAATAGGCGTCGCCTGAGGCGGTCTCTTCCGCCGCGTAATCCCCGTTATAGGAAGTGCTCGAGGCGCTGCCGCCCGAACTGCCGCAGGCGCTCAGGATCAGCGCAGCCGTCAAAATAACGGCGGCTGCCCGTTGTTTTTTCATCATAAGTCTCCTTTCTCTGCTGCCGTCACTGCTCAAAGATCTTCAGTATCTTCTTGTAATCCTCGTCCTCGAGCTGCATCGACATTCCGGGATAAGTATCCATGGTCACATAGTTTTCAGAGTAAAAGGTCACCTTGTCCTTATGGCCGTCCGCGTCTGTCAGATAGACATAATAGATCGGCTCTCCCAGCATGCTGTCAAAGACGACCGGCACGACCTGCCCGCTGTAGAGGGCGCTGACCGCCTTCTCCGACTCCTCCGAGTACGCGGGTTCCGTGCGGGCCGCGCCCGCCTCCTCATCGGCGGCAGAGATGTACTCGAGCTTCACATAGCTGCCCTTGTAATCTCCAAGCAGATCCGCGCTGCCCCGTTCGGTGCCGCTGTCCGCAGGTTTTCCCCGGCCGGCAGCCTCCTGTGCGGCGTCATTCTCCCGCGCGCTCTGTGAGGCAGGCTTTTCCTGCGCGCTCTCTGAGGCAGGCTTTTCCCGCGCGTCCGAATAGACGGCTTCCTCATCAGCGGCTTCTGCCGGCGCGCTCTCCTCGGCCATCGCTTCATCTAAAGCACTCTCCTCGGTAACATCCGCCTCGGACGCCTCCTCCAGAGTCGCGGATTCCTGTACACCACTTGACAACAGCGGCGCCGTGCCGTTCGAGGGCTGGCCCGCCGGGCCCGGCATCAGGCTCCTGACTGCGATCAGCGCGGCAAGACACGCCGCCACTGTGCCCGCAAGCGCGATCCACCTTGTACGATCAAATCTCAGGACCTTCTTCGAATCCTCTCCTGCTCCGTCTTTTTGGCCCTTTCCTTTTCGGGCCCTATTTGCCGCCGCGTCATCGGTCCCCTCCGGTTTGCGCGTTTCGCGCGCCCGGGCCGTCTTCTTCTCGCTGCGCATCAGCGTCTCATCATCGATACCGTTCATGGCCTCAAACAGATCCTCGGCCCTCATCACATGAATCCCCTTTCTTCCAGGAATGTTTTCAGTTTTTTTCTCGTCCTGCTAAGGATCACCGTCACGTTGTTGACCGTCATGCCGTACCGGTCGGCGATCCGGGCGATGTCCTCCGCGTAGAAATACCGCCGGACGAACAGGTTCCGGTCCCTTTCGGGAAGGCTTTTCGCGAAAAGACCGATCGCCTGCTGAAGCTCCTTGGCCTCGTACCTCTGCTCCGCGTCCCAGTCGCCGCCCGCCACTTCGGCCAGCTCGTCCAGAACCGCCTCCATCGCGCCATTGCCGCGCTTGGCCGCGGCTTTTGCCCTGTAGCGGTCAAAGGCCAGATTCCTCGTGATCCTGGCCAGAAAAACGCGCAGCACACCGGGCCGGGCAGGCGGGATCGCCCTCCAGGCCCTGAGCCACGTGTCGCTGACACATTCCTCGGAATCCTCTCTGCTCCTCAAAATATTGTTCGCGACAGAAAAGCAGTATTTGCCGTACTTTCGATCTGTCTCCAGGATCGCGCGTTCATCCCGCTGCCAGTAAAGATCGATGATATAAGTGTCTTCCATGGGTCTTCCTTTTCACTCTCATTTATAGTGACGCAAAGGCCGTCCGCTTCTTACAGAAAC
>CAJOLP010000070.1 GCA_905235465.1 uncultured Lachnospiraceae bacterium
GGGGTCATTAAGTGAGCGCGGACAGCAAAAACATACACATCATATATTTCACGAGCGCCGGGGGGCGGCTCGCCGAGAGGATCGCCGACGGGATCGCGGAGGTATCCACTGTCACCGACGGAAGAGGCGGCACGGCGGGAGAGTGGACCAGGCAGTATTTTTGCCGCGGCAATATTCTCGTCTTTATCGGCGCGGCCGGGATCGCGGTGCGGATGATCGCGCCGCTTATTGAGGCAAAGGACAGGGATCCGGGCGTGCTGGTGATCGACGAGCGGGGGCAGTACGTGATCCCGATCCTGTCCGGGCACGTCGGCGGCGCGAACGAGTGCGCGGTGAAGATCGCGGGCCTCATCGGCGCATCGCCGGTACTGACGACGGCATCTGACGTCAACGGGCTGTTCGCGGTGGATACTTTTGCGGCCAAAAACGGCCTTGTCCCGGACGATCCGAAGAAGGTGAAGCGCTTCGCGGCGCGGGTGGTGGAGGATAAGCGCGCGGCGATCCTCATTCCGGAAGCGGCCGCGCGGATCACGCCCTTTGCGGAGGACGATCCGGACGTGCTCACGCTGGTGCCGCGCTGCGTCGTGATCGGCATGGGCTGCCGGAAGGGGAAGGGCGCCGACGAACTGTATGCCTTCCTGGACGAGGTGCTGCGCGCACTGCGGCTGAATCCGGCATCCGTGCGCGCGATCGCTTCCATAGACGTCAAGCGTGAGGAGAAGGGCCTGATCGAACTGGCGGACAGGCTCGGCGTGCCCTTTTTGACGTTTACGGTGGAGGAACTGGAAAAGACAGGGGGGCGCGATCGCTTCTCAGATTCGGAGAGGGTACGGCAGGCGGTCGGAACGGGCAATGTATGCGAGCGTGCGGCCGCGGCGGCCGGCGCCGTGCGGTTTCTGCTCCGCAAGACGTCCATGGACGGTATGACGGTCTGCGTGGGAATCGCGCCGCAGAAGTTGGAGGTTTGAGCAGTGAGCGGAATTTTATATGTGGTGGGCATCGGGCCCGGCAGCATGGACGGCATGACGCTTAAGGCCCGGGAAGCGCTGGAGAAAAGCGACGTCATCGTCGGCTACAAGACATATAACGCGCTGGTGGAGCCGTATTTTGAAGGCAAGCGGTATATAGAGACCCCCATGACCGGCGAGGAGGAGCGCTGCCGGCTCGCGCTGGAGGAGGCGCGGGGAGGCGGGACGGTGTCCCTGATCTGCAGCGGAGACCCGGGTGTGTACGGCATGGCGGGACTGGTGCTGGAGACGGCGCGTTCCTATCCGGATGTGGAGGTCAGGGTAATCAGCGGCGTGTCGGCCGCCATGAGCGGGGCGGCCCTTTTGGGCGCGCCTCTGGTCCACGACTTCGCGGTGATCAGCTTGAGTGACCGGCTGACGCCCTGGGACAAAATAGAGAAACGCCTTCAGCTCGCGGCACAGGCCGATATGGTCATCGTACTCTATAATCCTTCCAGCAAGGGGAGAAAGGACCATCTGCGGCGCGCCGTGAAAATACTGGGGACTGTGCTTCCGGGGGACCGGATCTGCGGCATTGCCGGCCGGATCGGCCGGGAGGGGGAGAGCAGCAGTATTTTGACGCTGGATGAGCTGGCGGGCGCCGGGACCGACATGTTCTGCACCGTTTTTGTGGGGAACAGCGAGACGGTGGAGATCGGCGGGAAGATGGTGACCCCGCGCGGGTACCGGTCGGAGCGTTAAGGAGATAAAAGATGATGGCGGATGCAAAGGGAGAGCGAAACGGCGTGCTCGTGTTTGCCGGCACGACGGAAGGAAGAGAGACGGCGCTTTGTCTGGCTAAGGCGCGGATCCCCTGCGCGGTCAGCGTGGCGACGGAATACGGCGCGTCGCTGATGGAGCCTGTGCGGGGCGTAGAGATCATGCAGGGACGGATGGACGCCGCCGCGATGGAAGCGGCGATGCGGGAAGGCGGCTATGTCTGCGTGGTGGACGCGACGCATCCGTTCGCGGTCGCTGTGAGCCGGGAGATCCGCAGCGCCTGTGAGGCGCTGGGTGTGCCGTATCTTCGGCTGCGCAGGGATGTGAGCGGCGAAGAAGAGGCCGGTATCATATATGTGGATTCCGTCGGGGAAGCGGCGGAAGCGCTGCGGGAGATCCCCGGCAACATTTTTATCACCACGGGAAGCAAGGACCTGGCCGCGCTGATCCGGGGGATCGGAGACGCCACGCGCGTGTACGCGAGGGTGCTGCCCGGCGAGGAAAGCCTGCGGCTCTGCGCGCAGAGCGGGATCGCGCCGGGGCACATCATCGCGATGCAGGGGCCTTTCAGCCGGCAGCTCAACAGGGCGATGCTGCAGGAGACGAACGCGGCCGCGATGCTCACCAAGGAGAGCGGCAGGACGGGCGGCTTTCAGGATAAAATACTGGCCGCGATGGACCTGGGCATAACGACCGTGGTGATCCGAAATCCCGAAAGGGCGGACGGGGACCGGGACGCATGCAGCTCCTGCGGGGAGGTCCTGGGCAGGATCCGCGCGCTCATGGGCGCGGCGGATGCGGATTCGAGAGCAGATGCGGATTCGAAGGCGAATGCGGACTCGAAGGCGGATGCGGATTCGAAGGCAGATGCGGACTCGAAAGCGGGCGCGGATACGAATGAGGGCAGCGATGAGGGCTGCGTCAGGCGGCAGATCACCCTGATCGGCATGGGGCCCGGCGGAAGCGCGTATGTCACCGGGGAAGCGGCGGCCGCCCTGGCGGACGCGGACGTGGTCTTTGGATGGCCGACGATCCTGTCCGCGGCCAGGGAGAGCGGCCTTTTGCCTAAAAGCGCCCGCCTTGTGCCCGAGTACAGGGCGGACCGGGTGCTGCCCCTGCTGCGGGAAAACGATGCGCTGCGCCGGGCCGCTGTGCTTTTCTCCGGGGACACCGGATGCTGGAGCGGCGCGGCGGGTTACGCACAGAACGCCCAGGCAGGTTACGCGGGGAGCGCCCCGGAATTTTCGGAATTTGACATCCGCACAGTGGCCGGAATCTCCTCCGTATCGGTCCTGGCCGCGCGGCTCGGCGTGTCCTGGGAGGGAGCTGAGATCCTGAGCAGTCACGGACGAAGGTGCCGCACGGTGGGCCATGTCAGGCGCCATAAGGCAGTATTTTTACTGGTCGCGGGATTAAAAGGAATGCAAAAGGAAATCGGGGCGATCCGCGAGGCCGTCCAAAGGGGCGTACTCCCTGAGGATCTGCGCGTTGGTTTCGGGTACCGGCTGACCGGCGACGGCGAGGAGGCGGGCTTCACTACACCGGAGGAGCTGGCGGCCAGGACCGCGGAAGGGCTCTACATCCTGTATTTTGAAAATCCGCGGGCCGAGACAGAGTGGGCCGCGCCGGGGCTGCCGGACGACGCGTTTTTGAGAAAGAGCGACGGCCGCATCGTACCCATGACAAAGGAGGAGATCCGCGTGATCACGCTGAGCCGCCTGCGCCTGACGCCGAAAGCGGTTCTGTACGATATCGGCGCCGGGACGGGGAGCGTCAGCATTGAGGCGGCGCGGCTGTGTCCGGACGCGGAGGTCTACGCGGTGGAGCGGGAGCCTGACGCGGCGGCACTTATCAGGGAAAATACGGAGAGGTTTTGCCTCTCAAACGTCCATGTCGTCCGGGCATACGCGCCGGAAGGGCTGGCCGGACTGCCGGCGCCGACGCACGTCTTTGTCGGGGGAAGCGGAGGGCAGATGGAAGAGATCCTGAGGGCCGTCCTTGCGATGAATCCGCGGGTGAGGATCGTCGTGAACTGCATCGCGCCGGAGACGCTGGCCGATACGCTGTCCGCGCTGCGCGGGATGCGCGTGACGAAGCCGGAGATCCGCCAGATCTTTGCGGCAAGAGCCCGGGAGGCGGGCGAGGATCTCCACCTTATGCGCGCGCTGAATCCGGTCTATGTGATAGACTGTGAGGGCAAACCGAAGTAAAATGAATGCAGGGCACAATTTCAAAACTTAATGTAATGAGAGGAGAACGAAAATGAGTAAACTTCATGATTTTCTGAACGAGGCAGGCATCTTTTATCTGGCGACCGCAGACGACGACCAGCCCAAGGTACGCCCTCTGGGCGCGCACGTCGAGGAGGATGGAAAGGAGTACTTTACGGTCGGCGACTTCAAGGAAGTCTATCGCCAGATGGTGAAGAACCCGCGGGTGGAGATCGTCGCCTTTGAACCCAAAACGAGAAGGTGGCTGCGCTATACGGGCAAGGTGGTCTTTGTGGACAGTCCCTCCGTGGAGGAAAAGATCTTTCAGGAGCTCCCTCACCTGAGGCAGATGTACAATGATGAGACCGGCTACAAGATGAAGATATTCACACTTGAGGATGCGACAGCGAAAATTTTGGATATGCAGGGAAATGTCGAGGAGCTGGAACTGAAGTAAGTAAAAAAACAGCATGCAGTGAACGATACTAACAAAACAGTGTACAATGAAATCGTTTACATATGGTATTCTGTCTGTATGCAGCTTTAACTTACTAAATGCTTAAGGGGGAAACAATGGCTAAGAAAAAGAAAAATGGGAGCTTTAGGGCTCAGGCCTTCGCGGTAGCCCAGCAGATCGGTAAATCTCTGTTTTTGCCGATCGCGGTACTGCCGGCAGCCGGTATTCTGCTGGGTCTGGGGAGTTCATTCACAAACCCGACAACGATTGAAACGTATCATTTGTCCGCTGTCCTTCATCCGGGCAGCATACTCTACATGTTCTTCCAGCTGCTCAACGGCGCAGGAAACGCGATCTTCGCCAACCTGCCGCTTATCTTCGCGCTTGCCGTTGCGCTGGGCATGGCCAAGAGAGAGAAGGGCGTCGCGGTTCTCTCCTCAGCGATCTTTTACCTGATCATGCTGACCACGATGAACGTGCTGCTTCAGATCGACGGATCCATTCTGGCGGACGGAAGCATCAGCCCGGACGTCAAGGCCGGCGCGATCAGCTCCACGCTGGGTATCCAGACGCTGCAGATGGGTGTGTTCGGCGGTATTCTTGCCGGCCTGCTGGCTGCGATGGTCTGCAATAAGTTTTACAAACAGCAGCTTCCTCAGGCACTGGCCTTCTTCGCCGGCACGCGCTGCGTACCGATCATGTGTATGGTCTTCGGCATCGTGACAGGGTTCGCCTGCTACTTTGTCTGGCCTCCGATCCAGACCGGCATCTACGCGCTGGGAGCTCTTGTCAACGCGCTGGGCCTGTTCGGCACGTTCCTGTACGGCTGCATAGAGCGCGCGCTGATTCCTTTCGGACTGCACCACATTTTCTACATGCCTTTCTGGCAGACAGGTGTCGGCGGTTCCGTCATGATCAACGGCGAGCTCGTGGAAGGCGCGCAGAATATCTTCTTCAAGATGCTTGCTGATCCCAATACGAAGGTATTTGACGAATCCGCCAAATTCCTCGCGGGCAAGTATCCCTTCATGATGGGCGGTCTTCCGGGCGCAGCGCTGGCGATGTACACCTGCGCAAAGCCTGAGAAGAGAAAAGAAGCGGGATCCCTTTTGTTCTCCGTCGCGCTCACATCCTTCCTGACAGGTGTCACGGAGCCGATCGAGTTCACGTTCCTGTTCCTGGCGCCCATACTGTTCGGCGTTCACGTATTCTTCGCAGGTCTTTCGTTCATGCTCTGCGACCTGTTTGACGTTCTGATCGGCACCACGTTCTCGGATGGTCTGATCGACCTGATCCTGTACGGTATCCTGCCCGGGAACTCCAAGACGCACTGGGTGCGCGTTATCCCGCTGATCGCGATCTACTTTGTCCTGTATTTCATCGTGTTCCGCGCGTTTATCCTTAGGAAAGACCTCAAGACACCCGGACGCGAGGATGACGGCGTAGAAATGAAGATGGTCACCAAGGACGAGTACCGCAAGGCGACCGGCGTCGGCGTTGCCGGCGGCAAGGCGGCCGCCGCTCTGAATGAAACAGACGCCAAATCCGCGGCGATCCTGGAGGGCATCGGCGGTCTGGAGAACCTGACCGGAGACATCGACTGCTGCGCGACAAGACTTCGCCTGTCACTCAATGACCCCGCGAAGGTCAACGAAGCGCTCCTGAAGGCGACCGGCGCATCCGGCGTTGTCCTTAAGGGCAACGGCATTCAGGTCATCTACGGTCCTTCCGTCACGATCGTGAAGTCCAACTTTGAGGAATTCGTGGAGAAGGTCCGCAGCGGCGAGATCCCGCTTTCCGCGCTGGAGGGCGATAAGGAGGAGGCCAAGGAGGCCAAACCGGCCGAGCCTGAAAAGCCCAAGATGAAGGATGAGATCCTCGGCGCCTGCCTGACAGGTAAGATGCTTCTTATGAACGAAGTGGAGGATGAGGCCTTTGCCGGACGCATGCTCGGCGACGGCGTCGCGATCGAGCCCGAGATCGGCGAACTGGTAGCGCCTGACGACGGCGAGATCTCCATGGTATTTGACACCAAGCACGCTGTGGCCATGACCACAAATGACGGTGCCGAGATCCTGATGCACATCGGTATCGACACGGTCAAGCTCGAGGGCAAGCACTTCGAGGTATTCGTCAAGGACGGAGACAAGGTCACAAAGGGCCAGCTCCTGGTCAAGTTCGACATTCCGGCGATCAAGGCGGAAGGCTACAAGTGCACCACACCTTGCATCATCACCAACTGGGAGGACTACTCCACGCTTCGTCCTCTTAAGACCGGCGAAGTGAAGGCCGGCGAGGACTTCATCGAGCTGCTGGGCTGATCCGGCAGGCCGACTGTATGTGATGTCAACTGCATAAAGTAAAGAAAGGGCTCTCGCAGCTCTGCCGGACAGGCAGAATTGTGAGAGCCCTTTTTCTTGGGATCGCTCAGTATTTGTACTATTTTCCGTTCACGACGCCGATAAACGCCTTCGCGTAGGAGGGAAGATCCGGAGGTCTCCTGCCGGAGACGATGTTGCCGTCCACG
>CAJOLP010000071.1 GCA_905235465.1 uncultured Lachnospiraceae bacterium
GCGCCGCACATTTTAAACATTCATAAGCAATTTTACTTCCAAATGTTTCCTTTGTAAAGAATTTGGCTTCGCTGCCGCCGCTCGGCAACAATTGAATTATTTGGCCTTTCGTTCAATTCTTCCGCAATTGATTTGGCTTTAAGCAAAATTTGCATATAATATATACAAAGTTGAATTGTGCCACTACAGCGCCCTTACACTATTCCCTAAGGGCGCGGCAGCGTCCGCCGGCACGCTTTCATAAGAATTGTGCCGCTTCAGCGCCCTTACGCTATGCCCTAAGGGCACGGTAACGGCCGCCGGACTTGTTTTCAGAAGCTTCTGCCGCTCAAGCGCCCTTACGCTATTCTCTAAGGGCGCGGCAGCGTCCACCGGACTTGTTTTCAGAAGCTTCTGCCGCTTCAGCGCCCTTACGCTATACTCTAAGGGCGCGGTAGCGTCCAACGGCACGCTTTCATAACAATTGTGCCGCTCCGGCGCCCTTGCGCTATACTCTAAGGGCGCGGCAGCGGCCGACTGACACTCTGCCACTACAGAAAGGAAATTTATCTCATGGCTTTTGATGGAATCACAACCGCCTGTCTTGCCCGGGAGCTTTCGGACAGGCTGACAGGCGGCCGCATATACAAAATTGCGCAGACCGAGCGCGATGAGCTTGTGCTGACAGTCAAGCCCACCGCCGAGCGCGGCGGCGGGCAGGTCCGGCTCTGCCTCTCGGCCTCCGCGACGCTTCCGCTGGCCTATCTGACCGACAAAAACAAGCCTTCGCCCCTTCAGGCGCCGGCTTTCTGTATGCTGCTTCGCAAACATTTGCAGAACGCAAGGATCATTTCAGTCACACAGCCGGGCCTTGAGCGCATTCTGCGCTTTGAGACAGAGCATCTCAATGAGATGGGTGACCTCTGCCGCCACACTTTGGTCATCGAGCTCATGGGCAAGCACAGCAATATAATCTTGCTAGCCCCGGCATCCTCAGCCGCATCAACGCCCGACGCAACGGCAGCAACGCCCCAAGCCACAGCGGCCCCGGCGGCCGCATCCGCACCCTCAGCCGCCTCCCAGGAAATCATCGTCGACAGCATCAAGCACATCTCGGCGATGGTCAGTTCCGTGCGCGAGGTCCTGCCGGGCCGGCCGTATTTCGTCCCCGAGACGCGCGGCAAGCGCGACCCGCTGGAGGAGTCCCGCGACGCGTTTGAGGCGACCATGCGGTCCCGGCAGACGCCGCCGGCCAGGCTCCTGGTGGAAACATACACCGGCATCTCCACCGAAATGGCGGAGGAGCTCTGTTTCCGCGCGGCGCTTGACAATGACCGCAGTGCCTCCTCCATGAGCGATGAGGATCTTGATTCCCTTTGGCAGTCTTTTCAAAGCCTGATAGGCGACGTCCGGACCGCCGCCTTCGCCCCGGCGATCTACTACCACAGGGACGACACGCCCGCCGGCTACGCCGCCGTGCCCATGCGCATGTATGGCGACTACCGTTCTGAGGCCTACACTTCCATCTCCGCTCTTTTGGAGGATTACTATGCCAAGCGGAGCGACGCCGCCCGCATCCGGCAAAAATCCGCCGACCTGCGCCGGATCGTGCAGACGATCCTGGAGCGCGACGTGCACAAATACGACCTCCAGCTAAAGCAGATCAAAGACACCGAAAAGCGCGACAAGTACCGCGTCTACGGCGAGCTGCTCAACGCCTACGGATATTCGATCCCCGCGGGCGCCGACTCCTGCGAGGTGGACAATTACTACACCGGCGAAAAACTGCGGATCCCGCTGGATCCCACGATGACGGCGGCGCAGAATGCTGTGCGGTATTTTGACCGATATACGAAGCTGAAGCGCACCAACGAGGCCCTGACAAAGCTGACGGAGGAGGTCAAGGCGGAGATCGATCACCTCGAGAGCATCCCCCTGGACCTGTCCACGACAGAGGGCGACCTGCAGCAGATCCGGCAGGAGCTGGTGGACAGCGGGCTGATCCGGCGGCACGGCAAGGACAAAATACAGCCCGGCGGCAAGGCCGGCAAAGGCAGCGGCCAGTACGGCAAGGCCGGCAAAGGCAGCAAAGGAAATAAAGGCACCTCCCGCACGCCCGCCAGCAAGCCGCTGCACTACATCAGCAGCGACGGCTACGACATTTATGTGGGAAAGAACAACACACAGAACGACACGCTGACTTTTCATTTTGCGGCGCCTGACGACATCTGGTTTCACGCCAACGATATGCCCGGCTCGCACGTCATTCTTTGCGCCAAGGGACAGAAAATGGACGACATCCCGGACCGCGCCTTTGAGGAGGCAGCATCCCTCGCCGCCTGGTACTCCGCCGGCCGTGACCAGGGAAAAGTGGAGATCGACTATCTCCTACGCCGGAACGTCAAAAAGCCCGGCGGAGCTAAGCCGGGCTTTGTAGTCTACTACACCAATTATTCAATTCTCGCGCCAACCGACATATCCGCGCTTCGCGAAGCCGACGCCGCGCACTGAGCGAATCGGCCGCGAAGCCGACGCCGCGCGCTGAGCGAATCAGCCGCGAAGCCGACGCCGCGTACTGAGCGAATCGGCCGTGAAGCCGATGACGCGCGCTGAGCGAATCAGCCGCGAAGCCGATGACGCGCGCTGAGCGAATCGGCCGCGAAGCCGACGGCGCGCACTGAGCACCTCGGGCTCCCCGAAGGGCGCCCGGCCCGCGCTCCTCACGCATACTTACTGATAACATTGCTCAGCTCGGGCCCGATCTGCATCTTGCGGGAGACCAGCCCCTCGTGGATGGAGTGCGGCTCGCCCTCCTCGTCCGGATAGGCCTCGAACAGCCACTCCGCCTTGTCGCCGGAGGCGAACAGGATGGATCTGTTCTCCAGCGCGGACGTGATGCACAAAATGCCGAGGTCCGCGTTCTTGTTGCGCGTCAGATGGTCCAGCGCCTGCTGTATTTCGTCCGCGCGCTCCCTGTACGACTCCACCGCCGGTACGTTCAGCTTGCAGCACATCAGGCGCACTCCGTACACATCCTCAAAGTAAATATCCCTCATCATGAGCTCTTCCATAGAGCCGCCCTCGTCCTCGGTGACGGAGAACAGCTCCTCGGCGAACTTGTCGAGGTCCAGCCCGGCCACGGCGGCCAAAATATTGGCATTCTGCCTGTCCACCGGCGTCGTCGTGGGCGTCTGAAGGTTCATGGTATCGGACAGAAGACCGCCCAGCAGCAGCCCCGCCAGATTCTCGTCGATGGGAATCTCATTCTCGCGGAAGATCGTCGCGACGATCGTGCAGGTACTTCCCACGATCTCATTGCGGAAGTTCACCGGCCGCGGCGAGTTAAAATCCGTGACCTTGTGATGATCGAGCACCTGCAGCACGCGCGCGTTCTCGATCCCCTTGACCGACTGCGAGAACTCGTTGTGGTCCACGAGGATCAGCTGCTTGTCCTGATAGTTGAGCAGATGGTGCCGCGCCGCGTAGCCCACCAGATGCTCCTCCGCGTCCACGACCGGGTACGCCCGAAAGCGCGTGCGCGCCATCTTTCGTCCCGCCTCTTCCGCCAGCTCATACTCATAAAACTTCATGGGGTTCTTGGTCATTATATTTTTGACGGGCGGCGCAAAGTACAAATACCGCAGCGTATTGGTCGCCCCATACCCGGAAGTCACTATGGAGCAGGAATGCTCCTTCGCCAGCGCCAGGATCTCATCGCTGACCGACTCCGTCCAGATTAAAATGAGCATGCCCGCGCCCTTTTTGATGAGGATCTTCATGGCCTCCTCATCGCATCCCAAAATGACGATGCGGTCCGCCACCTCATAATTGTTCAGTTCCATATCCCCGATCAGCGTGACCACACTGACCATGCCGTTGCACTTGCGGATGGGGGACTCATAGAGCACCTTCCCCTTGAGCGTATTCGCGAAATTGACCACCGGCGTCTTCCGGATCATACCGTGGGCGTCCTTCGTGTCGGAGATCGCTATTTCGGCCAGATCCGTCTTGGAGACCCATCCCACCAGATGATTTTCATCATCGACAACGGCAAAATTCTGCCTCTTGGTCTTGCGCATCAGACGGATCGTCCGATAGATCGTGGTGTCCGGCGTGATCGCCTCCGGCGGATCGATATCGATCTCCTTAAGCTGCACCTGCGCCGTCTCCAAAAGCTCCGGATTCTCAAACCCAAAGCGGTCCAGAAGGTACTGTGACTCCTTATTGATCTTTCCCAGGACACAGGGTACCGCGTCCAGGCCCTGTTCCCTCTTTAATGCCGCAAATGCGATGGCGGAAGCGACCGAATCCGTGTGCGGATCCCGGTGCCCGATCACATAAATCCTGTTGTCCTGTGCCATAAGATCCTCCTCTCACCCCAGCGCCTGCGCCAGATCCGCGATAATATCATCCGCGTTCTCAATACCGCAGGAGAGTCTTATCAGATCCGGCCCGACGCCGCTCGCGATCAGCTCCTCATCCGTGAGCTGGCGGTGCGTCGAGTTCGCCGGATGAAGAATGCAGGTGTGCGCGTCCGCGACGTGCGTCGCGATCATGCAGAGCTTGAGTTTTTTCATAAACTCCTCTGCCGCTTTCCGGCCTCCCACAACGCCAAAGGAAATGACGCCGCACGTGCCGTTGGGCATATATTTCTGCGCGAGATCATAGTATTTGTCCCCGGGGAGCCCCGGATACATGACCCACGCGATCTTCTCGTGCCCCTGAAGGAACTCCGCGACCTTCTGCGCGTTCTCGCAGTGCCTGGGCATGCGGCAGGCCAGCGACTCGATGCCCAGATTGAGCAGATACGCGTTCATCGGCGCCTGGATCGAGCCGAAGTCGCGCATAAGCTGCGCCGTGCACTTCGTGATAAACGCTCCCTCCTTGCCGAACTTCTCCGCATAGGTGATCCCGTGATAGGAATCGTCCGGCGTCGTCAGCCCGGGAAACTTGTCGGCGTGCGCCATCCAGTCAAACTTGCCCGCGTCAATGATGGCCCCGCCGACGGTGGCGTCATGCCCGTCCAAATACTTGGTCGTGGAATGTGTGACAATATCCGCGCCCCACTCGATGGGCCTGCAGTTGATCGGCGTCGCGAAAGTATTGTCGACGATCAGCGGAACGCCGTGCGCGTGCGCGGCCTTCGCGAACCGCTCGATATCAAAGACTACCAGCGCGGGATTCGCGATCGTCTCGCCGAACACAGCCTTCGTGTTGGGCTTAAATGCCTTCTCCAGCTCCTCGTCGCTGCAGTCCGGATCCACAAAGGTAAAATCGACGCCCATCTTGCGCATGGTCACATTGAACAGATTGAAGGTCCCCCCGTAGATCTTGGAGGCCGCCACAACATGATCGCCGCAGGTCGCGATATTAAAAACACTAAAAAAGTTCGCCGCCTGACCCGATGACGTCAGCATCCCTGCCGTGCCGCCCTCCAGCGCGGTGAGCTTGGCCGCCACCATGTCATTGGTGGGATTCTGGAGCCTGGTGTAAAAATACCCCGAAGCCTCCAGGTCAAAGAGCTTCCCCATATCCTCGCTCGAATCGTACTTGAACGTGGTGCTCTGAATGATCGGGATCATCCTCGGCTCGCCGTTACGCGGTTCATAACCGGCCTCAATACACATTGTCTCTCTCTGCATAACTAAATACCTCCTATAATCTCGTCATCCCCAAGGGATGTCTTTTTCTCTCTCACCTCACCACTGTGGACGGCACCGACCGCACTATGAAGTTTGAGCCCTCAACGACCATGCCGGTCAGTCGGTTGCCGTAAACGCAGCCCGTATCCAGCGCGATCATGCCTTTCTTGGGGAGCTTTCCCCACTCGTCCTCCAGGATCGCGTGGTAGGGCTCATCTCCGTAAAAATACAGCGGCATCCTGTAAGGTGTGTGCCCAGTCAAAATAAGCCGCCCGATATAATTCGTCTCGCGCCCCCACACCATGGTTTCCACCGAATTCTTTTCCGGATCCTCAACGTGCAGACAGGCGTGAACACCGATAAATCGACCCTCCTCATCCTCATAATAATAGGGCATCGCCTCATACCAGTCGCGGTACTCCTTGATCTGATGCTTGTGATTTATGAACGCGAACTTGGTCTTTTCACCGCTGTTGTAATTCCACAGCTCCATGTCCGCGCGGGAGCCGGCCGTCGCGTCCAGCATCATCTGCTCGTGATTGCCGCGCAGCAAAATACAGCGGTCACCCATCTCTTCCTTGAGCAAACGCAGAAAAGTAAAGACCTCATAAATCTTGGGACCCCGGTCTATGGTGTCCCCGAGATTGATCAGGCGATCCTTTGACTTATCAAACTCCAGCTTCTTTAAAAGCTCCAGACATTCATCATAACAGCCGTGCAGGTCCGTGATGATGACCGTACGCTCCTTTTGCACAGACTTCCTCCCTGTAATTTCAATTATGCGTGACACCTATGACAGTGTCAAGCGAACCGCCGCAGCGCCTCAGAATCGCCAGCGCTGCCGGTGCCGCGAATGCCATCTGTCTCAGGATCACTGCCCCCGACCCAGCACTATTTCCAAGTCGCCGCGCTCTTCCGCGGCCGCCCTGCACATCTGTACAAAGGCATTCCAGTAGCGCGGCATCTCCTCGGCGAGCTGCCTGTACCCCACTATTTCGATCCGCGCCCCCTTAAAGGACGGATCCGTGAGCACATCATAGAGCGCGTCGAGATTGCCGCCGTACCACTCCGGAATCGGCAGACACTCTCTGATCCTCTGATGCAGGAGCGCGCGATCGCTGACCCCTGTCAGATCCAGAACGTAGACGCTTTTGTCCTTCTCCTCATCCTCCGGCGGATCCAAAATGTAATCGTCTGTATCCTTCTCTTCATCCTCCGGCAGATCAATATTCCGGTAATCTCTGTAATTTGTATCCATAACCCATCTCCAGACCTTTGCAATCCCCATCTGTTTCCCAAATCAAGCCAATCAAGCTCCATAAAGCCGCCCGATCAGGCCGCCTAGTAAAGCTGCGTGAAGGTCTCGTAATGATCGTCCGTGTAATAGATCCGCCCGTCATCTGAATAGACGAGCCTCTTGGCGCCGCGGCTCTTCCTGCCCAGCGTGTCTATGTCGCACTCCCTGTAATCTCCATCCGGCAGGGTTCCCTCATAGTTGCCAAAATACCCCCCGCCAATACACTTTCCCGGCGCGTAAGGCTCCAGACTGCCGCCTTGCCATCCCAGCGCCTGCGCCTCCTTCTTCGTGATGAAATTCTCCGGAAGCTTCCCAAACGTGTGAATGTAAAGAGCGACGTCATCCTTGGAGGTGTAGACCCCATGCTCGTCGATTTCGGCCTGCGCGGCTTCCTTTCCGGTGCTCTGCTCAGTATCTTTTCCGGTACTCTGCTCAGCATCCTTTCCGGTGCTCTGCTCAGCATCCTTTCCTGTGCTCTGCCCGGACGCCGACTCGCCGGTGGCTTGCGCCTCTGCCGCCGCGCCTCCGCTTTGACTTCCGGCCGACTCGCCTCCGCTCTGACTTCCGGCCGCTGCGCCTCCGCTTTGACTTCCGGCTGCCGCGCCTCCGCTCTGACTTCCGGCCGCAGCGCCTCCGCTCTGACTTCCGGCCGCCGCGCTTTCGCTCTGTTCGCCGGCTTCCACCGTAGTTTGAGGCGCGTCAGTCGCTCCGCTCTGCCCCTTCCTGCAGCCGCATATTCCAACCGACAGGATCAAAACAGCAAGCAGAAGTCCGATCCATCTATTCAGTTTATGCCTTTGCTTCGTGCCTTTCATACTTCCGGCCTCTCCTACTTTGGCCTCTCCTACTTCCGGCCTCTCATGGAAATGACTCAAATCGTAAATCACGCACCGTCAATCAAATATCCTGCGGATGCATGCGATCGTCCTATAGTCCGCCCTGTCGCTGATCTTGATGCCGTCCCTGCTGTTGGCAGCATGGACAATGCGTCCATCCCCAATATAGATTGCAACGTGTCCATAATAGCAGATAATGTCGCCGGCCTTCGCCTCTTTGAGGGAAGGCACCGCCTTGCCATGAGAACGGATCGCCGCGTCATAGTGTGGAAGGCTGACCCCAAAATGCCGGTAGATCAGCATGACAAATCCGGAGCAATCCGTGCCCTTCGTCAGACTGCAGCCTCCGTACACATAAGGATTGCCGACAAATTTAAGCGCATAATCCACGACCTGCTCACCCTTGGTCTTCTTGGTCTTCTTGGCTGTCTTTGCTGTGCTTTTGCTTGTGTCCGCGCTCTTGACCGTCTTCTCCGAGTTTTTGGAAGTGCTGCCCCCGGTCTTCGCCTTCATCTTATCCGTATTGAGGGAAGATGAAGGGGTGCTCAGGGCGCCATCTCTGCCAAAGTAGTACAGCTTTCCCCCAATCTTGAGCCACCCGGTGCGCATGGCACCCGTCGAGTCGAGGAAATACTGTTTCCCGTTGACCTTGAGCCAACCGGTCACGGCTTTGCCATCGCGCACATAATACCAGGCATTCCGAATATAGTGCCAGCCATTCGTCATGTTCTTGACGTTTGGTGTGATCGCGGTCCCGGCCGCCGTCCGCCTTCCCTCAACTCCTTCGGCCACATATCCGTCAGCGGATTGTGCCTGTACCGACATCGCGCTCAGCGGACTGACCGTTATAATTATTGCCAAAGCCAAAGACAACCATCTCTTATTCATCTCGCACTCCAATCACGATTTGTTCC
>CAJOLP010000072.1 GCA_905235465.1 uncultured Lachnospiraceae bacterium
ATAATTTATTCAATGAATACGGTATTACGCATTCTTGAACTCGACCTTTTTGACCTTCTTCGGGTCATCTTTCTTGCGAAGGAAGTTGGCCATGCCTTCCTGCTGATCGTAAGACTCAAAGCAGCTTCCGAACAGCTCTTCCTCGATCGCCACGCCCTTGTCAATGCTGACCTGCAGGCCCTCGTTGATGGCCTTCTTGCAGGCGCGCACAGCGATGGGAGCGTTGCCGGCGATGGTCGCTGCCAGCTTCTTGGCGGCGGGGATCAGCTCCTCCTGCGTATAGACCGCGTTCACAAGGCCGATGCGATAGGCCTCATCCGCCTTAATGTTCCTGGCCGTATAGATGAGCTGCTTGGCCATGCCCGCGCCCACCAGACGAGCCAGTCTCTGCGTGCCGCCAAAGCCGGGTGTGATCCCAAGGCCCACCTCGGGCTGACCGAAGATCGCGTTGTCGGAGCAGATGCGGATGTCGCAGGACATGGAGATCTCGCAGCCGCCGCCCAGCGCGAAGCCGTTAATGGCCGCGATCACAGGGATGGGGAACTTCTCTATTTTCAGGAAAATATCATTGCCGAACTTGCCGAACGCCTCGCCTTGGGCCTTCGTCATCTTGCTCATCGCGCCGATATCCGCGCCCGCAACGAAAGACTTATCGCCCGCGCCCGTCAGGATAAGGCAGCGAACCGCGTCAACATCCACTTTGTCAAGAACCGCGTCAAGATCCTTAAGGACTTCCTCGTTGAGCGCGTTGAGCGCCTTCGGGCGGTTGATCGTGATGATCCCTACCGCTCCTTCCACTTCATAATCAACAAATCCCATTTTCGTTACCTCCATTATCGTTATGCTATCTTAAAGCTGACGGACGGGCCCTCAGCCTGCTGCCTGGTAAAATATGCCGCGGATGTCAGGCCTCCGGACCGATCAGGCCGTAAGCGCCGTCTCTTCTCTTGTACACAACGCTCACCTGCTCTGTCTCCGCATTGTTGAAAATATAAAAATCGTGACCGATCAGTTCCATCTGGACGCATGCGTCTTCCGGATACATAGGCTTTAAATCGAACTGCTTGTTGCGAACGATCCGGATCGCCTCGTCGCTGACTTCGGGCTCCTCGAGATACTCTCTCTTGAACGCGGCGCCGGCCGTCTTGTTCTTCCTGACAAGTTTGCTCTTATACTTCTTGAGCTGTCTCTCGATGACTGCCTCAGCCATATCGATCGAGACATACATGTCATTACTCACTTCCTCGCACCGGATGACCGTTCCCTTGACAGGGATCGTGACCTCGATCTTGTGCCGCTCGCGGTTCACCCGCATGGTGACGTAGACCGTTGTATCCTCCGCGAAAAATTTCTCAAGCTTCCCGAGTTTGTCTCTGACAGCCGACTCCAGTGCCGGAGTGACCTCCATATTTTTGCCTACAATGACATATTTCATAGACACCTCTTTCCTGTGATTAAAAAATCACTGTTTGATCTGTCGGATCCGGCCGTCCGTGCCGCAGAGCGTGCCGCCGCCGGGCCGGAAGTTCAGTCATCTCATTATAGCATAAATACCATGCAAAATGTACAAAAAACACCCGCTGTTATTTCATATATTTAGTACTGATTTCAGTACATAACAGCGGGCGTGCCGTTCAATTTCACGAGGTGTGCATGAACGCTTTATTCTGTTTTATTCTAATCTGTGTATCTTTAATATATTCAGTCGGAACCGCTTTTTAAGACGGAGCGCGATCAATAAAAGATCCTGCGGATCGCGGCGATCTCTCTGTAGTCCGCTCTGGACACTTTGATGCCGTCTCTGGGATTGGAAGCGTGGACGAGCATGCCGTCCCCGATATAGATCCCTACATGTCCGTAGTAGCAGATCAGATCGCCGGGCCTTGCGTTGGCAAGGGAATCGATCCCGATCCCGTAGCCTCTCTGGGCCGCGTCATAGTGGGGAAGCCCCACGCCGAAGTTGGCGTAGACCGACATTGTGAAGCCGCTGCAGTCCGTGCCGTTTGTCAGGCTCGATCCGCCGTACACATAGGGGTTGCCCACAAACTGAAGGGCGAAATCCGCAACCGCCTGCCCCGTCTCGGAGCCGTGCTGCATCATGTCTTCCCTGGCGTCGTCGGCGTTCTCCTGCGTTGTATCCGCAGCTTCCTGCGCCATCTCCGCGACAGCCTCCAGTCTCTCCACCTCTTTGAGTTCCTCTTCGGTGGGCTCACTCTCGCTCTCCTCGATCGCGCCGCGTGCCTCCTCGGCAGCCTCTGCGGCCGCTTCGGCAACGGCGGAAGCCTCGTCCGCCTTCTCCTGCGCGTCGTCGGCAATATCTTTAACGGACGCGTCTTCAAGACGCTCTTCCTGCTCCTTGGAAGATTCCGCGACCGGATAGCTGTCCACGACATCTATCTCTTCGCTTCTCACATAGCCGGTGCCTCTGTCTGTGGAGACCTTGATCCAGCCGTCGTCCTCATCTTCATCAGGCATCTCTTCGATCGTGATCTGCTCGCCCTGTTCGATGGTTCCCATAACGCCGTAGTCGCTCTTGTAACTGTGGACCTCGACTTCATCCAGGTCGCTGTCACTGCTGACTGTGGCGACATTTTTCTTGACGAGCTCGGAGAGAAGCTTCGCCTCTTCTCCTTCTACCAGATAGTCCCTGAGGACATAACCCACAACGGAACCGGACCGTACTTTGACCCAGTCGCTTCCGTTGTCCTGAATGATTTTTGCTACATTGTTGCTGTAAAGCTTCCCGACGACTTCGCTCCCCAGAGTATCTTCCTCGTGGATATTCAGGTACACGTTCGGCGCGGCAACAGCGTATTTGTTGGTGCTCACATTCGCCAGAGCGGAATTACCCGTCATGTCACTGATCGCTTCCACCCTCGCGGAAGCGGTGTAATTCTCGAAAGCTGTGCGAGATATTCTTGTTACAGCATCTGCAACCAGTTCAGCCTGTGCGTTTTCAGGGGTAACAGTGTCTACCGTACTGAGCATTTCTGCTCCGGGGGTATCGCGGACGACCCAGCCCGCTTCCTGTGACTTTGCCTGAGTCTGTGATCCTGCAAAAGCTGCCGCTAATGCTGCGGAACACAGTCCCGTCAGTACTATTGTCCGATTGAAAAACATGAATCCTCCTGACCATTTCACCGCGCGGCAGCGCGGCTTTGAACTGTTAACTAGTGCGTAATCGAATTTGCGAAAATTCGCCCGTACTATAACAGGAAGGATTTTTTTTGTCAATCATAATAACTATTCTTTACCATATTTACAGTTTTTTAAGAAAGTATCGGGCGATCCTATTACAAAACAAGGCCTTATGTTTCGATAATATTATCAAAAACTGAAACATAAACTTAATATTCTTGTGCTGTTTTTTACTGTTTCTGCCCCTATTCCCTGCTGATTTTGGGGAATTTGCCCGCGGAGGCCGCTCACGAATTCCGCAGAATACTCTGTACGCCCGAGAAGGCGATCTCGCTGACTTTGTCCGCCAGCTCCTCCATCGTGCACGGAATCTCGTCCCTGAGCCACCTCTGGTAGACACACATCGTCCCCGCGACGAAAAAGCTGACCTGGATCTTTAAGTCGCTCTCCGGCAGAGAGGAGTGCCTTCCGTAGATCTCCGACAGGATGTCCACCGACACGTCCTGCACCTGCATCCAGAAAAAGGTGAGATTGGGATTGCGGGCGATCATGCGGCAAAATTCCAGGTTCTCGGAAAGCATCTTGTTTGCCTCCTTCGCGAAGATCTTTTTGTCAAAGGACAGCGCGAAAAAGCTGTGGACCGTCAGCCTTGCCAGCAGCTCTCTCGCCTTCATCTCCGCGAATTCCCTGATGATGTCCTCCACCGAATTGTAGTGCAGATAGAAAGTCTTGCGGTCGATATCCGCCTCCCGCGCGATCTCCGCGATGGTGATCTTCTCTGTATTTTTGCTTTTCAGCAGGTCAAAATACGCCTTCTGTATCGCCTTTTTGGTCTTCGCAACGCGTCGGTCCATTTCCTTTATCTCCCCATTTTGATGAAATGTGTGGATTTATCCCTATAACGATTTAATTTGAGTATTGCATATTTTCCGTATTTTTATCATAATGCCCATGTGTGGAGAAATCAACCTTTGCACATAATTGCGCCGAACGAATTATAATGATAAAATAACGGACATAAGGAGGGTATTCACTTATGAGCAATTACGAACTTGATCACAAACTGGAACATGTGTATACGCTCGGGGCGTATGCGACTGTCGAAAAGGAGCCCGTCAACTCCAAAAACTGCGCGCGGATCCTTCGCAAGCAGAACCAGGGCGTCCATGAACTGATGAAAGCGGCCTATGAGATCCCGTTTTACCGCAAGCGCTTTGAGGAGACCGGCACCACACCGGACGATTACTACTGCGCCGAGGATCTCTACAAATTCCCGCTTCTGACCAAAGATCAGCTGCGCGACTGGATGGACGAAGAGGCGGCCAAAGATCCTGAGAAGTACAAATACTGGCATGTCTCTCCCACTTCCGGCTCCACCGGCAGACCGCTCCGCGTGCTGATCTCCCCCAAGGAGTACGCCTATGTCGTCGCCAACTGGCTGCGCACCATGGGATATGGCGGATTCAATCCTTTCACCGGCAAGACCATGTGCCGTCCCAATTCTCTGCACGGCCCGGTCAAGGAGTACGATTCTCCCGTACAGAAGCTCGGCATTCTGCGCCGCAAATATATGTCCGATACCATCAAGGAGCGCGTCGACACCCAGACTCTCGTGGATGAGATCAACGCCTACGAGCCCGATTATCTCTACAACCACAAGAACCTTCTGATGCGCATCGCCAAGTACGTCAAGGAGAACGACCTTTACCTCTACCAGCCCGATTTCTACACGCCTTTCGGCGAGATGCTGGATGAGCCCTCCAGGGCGCTTCTGACAGAAGTGTTCGGCCCCGGCCTCATCGACGCCTACGGAATGGGCGAGACCGGCTCCTGCGTCATCCGCATCCCCGGCAAGAAGTATTATCAGGTCAACAGCGACCTGTTCGTCGTCAATGTGTATAACGAGGACCTGACCGGCCCCGCGCTGAAGGGCATGATGGTCATCACACCTCTGTACAAGACAGAGCTTCCTCTGATCAACTACACATCCTTTGACTATGCGGACAGCTACATGAAGAAGGGTCTTCGCTTTGTCCGCGGCGTACAGGGCCGTATGAACGACGTTATCCACCACAAGGACGGAAGCGTCACGGAGTGGGGCAACATCTCCGGCATCGTCAACTATATCTCCGACATCATCTCCTACCGCATGGTGCAGGAGACCTATGAGGATCTGACGCTGATGATGGTCCGCAACCCCGATACGCCTGTCGAGAAGCAGGAAGAGATCGTGAAGTTCCTGGATGAAAAGCTCACAGAGATGTTCAAGGATCCCTCCATCCACATCACCTACGAGTGGCTTGACGAGATCCCGGTGGATCCCAACGGCAAGCTTCGCGTCATCATCAGCAAGGTAAAACCCGGCGCCATCGGCGAGCCCGAACACGCCGGCGAGGATGTTGGCAGCGCGGAAATCGCGGAGGACGAGGTCGTGGCAAAAGAGGCCGCTGAGAAATAATAAATAACACAGCATGAATTTAAACGAGGCAGCCGCGCATCATGCGGCTGCCTCTTCTTATAATAGTATCTCTCTCTTCTTTAGCCTCCCTGCTTCTGCCTTTCCGCAAGCGTTTCCGCCATATGCTCATGCAGCCCCATCGACAGATAAAAGAAACCCAGATAGGGGAGAAAGGCGGAAAAGAGCATAAAGAGTACGACCGAAATAATAGCGCCGAGAATCGCCGAAAGCCTCAGGTAGATCCTTAAAGCAAGGACCAGCGCGTAGTATCCGAAAAACGACAGAAACAGCGTCGCGCAGATTCCCACTGACTGTACTATATTTTGAAGGACTTCATTGGACAGGGGCTTTGCAAAAGTATACTGGTACAGGAATGTCAGCAGCAGACATACGATTCCGACGGCCTTGTGGGGATAATAATCAAAGAGCGGTTCCGCTTTCGGAATGGGATACCGCAGCTTCCTCAGAATGGCCAGACTCAGATAATATACGGCGACCCCTTCCAGCGCGCCGACAAATCCGATGGATATCACATAGATCCGCCTCAGATAATCGGCGGAAAAGATATCTTCCAGGCCCGTGACGCCCGCCTGCGCCGCCACAGTGTTCAGCATTTTCTGCATCTCGGCAATATCCGCATTTAAATCGATACCAAAGAGCGAGGCCAGCGCCAGCGTACTGACCAGCTCCAGCGCCGCGGACATGACGACCACAATGAAAAGCGTGTGCCTCATATCCTTCTTCCCGTAAATGCGGGCGCCAAACACCATGCCGATCAGCGACTCACTGATCGCGTAAAAGATCGATGTCGGCGTGCCGCACAGAAACGAAATCAGGACCGTGCAAACAAACACCGGCAAACTGCTCTTTAGACCATGTTTTGCGCTGTAGGCGACCATGGGGATGGGAAAAACAAAAATAAAGAACCCCTCAAACATTCCCCCCGTCTGACGGTTGAGCAGGAGCAGCACGCCAAAAATAGCGATGATCATCGCGCCGAATGTAATTTTCTGTGTTTTTGAATCCATATTTAATGTCCTGTGTGAGCAGCCCCCTGCCGCGGGCGCGGCCCGGGTCCATGCATTTGTCACTATTATTATTATCTGTTACTATTATCTGTAAACTTCCTCTATTCTATTAAAATAGCAGAGTACCACGTCCATAGGAGCTAAGCACCGCATGGGCGTGGGTGAATGCCGGACAAACTTTTGCTACTGGTTCCGGATATATTC
>CAJOLP010000073.1 GCA_905235465.1 uncultured Lachnospiraceae bacterium
CGTTTCCACTTTCGGCACGGCTTATATGAGGCCTTTTCTCACCATAAGATCCAGGATCTTCTGTCCCTTGGGCAGCATTAGGATGTCATTTCTGCTGACGCCCTTGAGTTTGATGAGCGCCGCGAAGTAAACGAACACGGCGGCCAGGATGGCGGCGGCTGTTGCTATGAGGTTGGCAAAGTACACCCTGCCCAACACTTTTTGCATCACAAAGAACAGCAGCTCATAGACCGCCTTTGCCGCGGCGCCCATGAACAGGGAGGCCGCAGCAGGTCTTCCGTACACCTTCCACACATACATGCGCATGTGCATATACTTGTGTATAAAATGATTGTTGATCGAAAAGATCAGCACGGAATACAGGACGCTGCACAGCACCAGCGCGTGCACGCCAAGGCCTGTAAAGAGATTGAGAAGCCGTCTGCACGGCCAGCGCGATCCCCGCGCTCACAAGGGGCATATTGATCCTGCCGATGGACTGCAGGATGGCATTGGTGATCGTGCCGACGGAATAAAAGACGACGGTGATGGACAGCTCCGCCAGAAGGCGCGCGGCCAGATCCAGCGTATCCCACTGGGGAAACAGCAGCATCGTCACGGGTCTTGCCAGCACCAGAAGGCCCATGGCGCAGGGCACCGCGATGATCAGCGTCATGCGGATGGCGTTCACGCTTCTTTTTCTGGTCTGGTCCATATCGCCCAGCGCGAATGCCGTCGAGATATGGGGCAGAATTGCCGCCGCCACCGCTGTCGCGATGGAGATCGGAATGTTCGTGATGACGACCGCCTTGTTGGAAAACAGGCCGTACAGCGTCGTCGTGGCGACCTCCTCCCAGCTCCTTAGCCCGATCATCATCTTGATGAAGATCGTCTGATTGACCGAGGTCGTCAGATTCAGAATAAAGCTGCTTAAGATAAACGGCGTGATCACGCACACCGTCTGAAACATCATTGGCCAGAACGGATCGTACCCGTGAGCGGAATCGCTGCGGACCCGCTCCATGAACCAGCTGTGGTACTTCGCGTAACAGAATGTCATGAAGATGAGCGCGGCCAAGACGCCGCTGCCCGTTCCCAGAGCGCTCCCCATGGCGCCGCGGATCGCCTCCGGCGTGGCTCCCTGCCCGGCCACCGCCCGCATGAGCAGGTAGGCCGCCAGAATACTGACCACCGCGTTGACGATCTGCTCAAGGATCTGCGAGACAGAGGTCTGCACCATGGACTGATTGGCCTGGAAGTATCCGCGCAGCGCCCCCAGTATGCCAAACAGAAATACAGTGGGCGCAAAGACCCTCAGGACCGGCACGCTGTTGGGCGGAACCAGCGCTCCCGCGCCAAAATACAGCAGGAGGCTTCCGATCACGCCGACGGTCAGCGCGTACAGCATGGAGCAGTGAAAGACTCTCTGCGCGTTCTTGTAGTCCCCTACCGCCATCTTCTGCGACATCTGCTTGGAGATCGCGGCGGGAACGCCGAAACTGGAAACCATCAGGACGATCGTGTAGATATTGATCGCCGTGCCGTAGTAGCCGTTGCCCTCGTCGCCGATGATCGCCGTCAGCGGCGAGCGGTACAGCAGTCCTATGATCCTTGACAAAATACTGGCGGCCGCCAGTATCCCGGCCTGCGCCACGACATTGGAGCCGTCGTTTTGCAGGGTTGCTCTTTTGTGATCGCGTCTTGCCATCTGCCCTGTCTCTCCCGTACCTCTAGTCTCTTCTCTTTCAAAAAGCGCGCTTTTCCCCAATATACCACGAAATAGCGAAGTTGTAATTAGGCACTCACAAAACCGCTTCCAAAACACGAAAAAGGAGCCATGCCCCCGCCGCGCCTTCCATCAGCGCCGGCAAAGAGAAATGGCTCCCAAAATGCCTGACTCTATATGCGGAACCGCTGCTTACGGCCGATTACCAGCCGATCATCCAGTCATACATCTCCTGATACTTGAGCGCCGACTGCTTCCAGGAGAAGTCCTGATTCATGGCGCGGTCCACCATCTTGTTCCAGTCTCTCTTCTTGTCGTAGTAGATCTGCTCCGCGTAGCGGATGGCGTGCATCATCTCATGCGCGTTGTAGTTGGCGAACGTAAAGCCCGTCCCGGTATTTTCATACTCGTTGTACGGCTCCACCGTATCCTTGAGGCCGCCCGTCTCGCGGACGATGGGCAGCGTGCCGTAGCGGAGCGAGATCAGCTGGCTCAGTCCGCAGGGCTCAAAGAGCGAAGGCATCAGGAACGCGTCGGAGGACGCGTAGATCTTGTGTGCCAGCTCGTCCGAATAGTAGATGTTCGCGGAGATCTTGTCGTTGTATTTCCAGTCAAAATACCGGAACATATTTTCATATCTCTCCTCGCCCGTGCCCAGCACGACCATCTGGATCGCGTCCAGAGAGAGCATCTCCTCCAGCACATAGGCGATCAGGTCAAAGCCCTTCTGATCGGTCAGGCGCG
The DNA here is from genome assembly GCA_905235465.1 of uncultured Lachnospiraceae bacterium. Taxonomy (GTDB): domain Bacteria; phylum Bacillota; class Clostridia; order Lachnospirales; family Lachnospiraceae; genus CAG-791. The sequence continues at coordinate 2,450 of CAJOLP010000073.1, forward strand.
AGACGATACCGATCATGAAGCACTTCTCATCCTGCCTAAGGCCCAGTTCCTTTTGCAGCGCGATCTTGTTCTTGATCTTGTTCCTGCGGAAATCCTTGGCCGAGTAGGGCTTAAAGATCTGGCTGTCGCTGTCAGGGGAGAAGTCCGTATAATCGATGCCGTTGAGGATGCCGCGCAGGTCATTGGCGCGCGCGTTGAGCAGTCCGTCCAGCCCCTCGCCGTAAAAAGGCGTCTTGATCTCCTCCGCGTAGGTCGGGCTCACGGTCGTGATGGCGTCCGCGTACACCAGACCTCCCTTAAGGAGATTGGCGTCCTTATAGGCCTCCAGCTTGTCCGGCGTGAAGTAATAGCCGGAAAGCCCCGTGATATCCTCCACATCCTTCACGTTCCACTTGCCCTGGAACTTGAGGTTGTGGATGGTCATGATCGTCTTGATCCCGCGGAAAAACTCATTTTCCTGGAACCTCTCCTTGAGATAGACCGGCACAAGTCCTGTCTGCCAGTCGTGGCAGTGGATGAGGTCAGGTCTGAAATCAATGGTCGGCAGCGCCGACAGGCATGCCTTGGAGAAAAACGCGAATCTTGTGATCTCAAACAGCGGATCGTCCGTGTAGGGCCGGTCGGATGTAAAGAACCCCTCATTATCGATAAAGTAGAAGGTGATCCCGGCCTCCTCCGCCTTCAGAACGCCGACATACTCGCTCTTCCAGTGGAAATCCATGTAGAAGTGCGTCACATATTCCATCCTGTCCTTCACGGACTGCTTCATGCAGGAATACTTGGGGATCATCACCCTCACGTCATAATACTCAGGGTCAATGTCCTTGGGCAGAGAGCCAACAACATCCGCCAGACCGCCCGTTTTAATGAAAGGCACACTTTCCGATGCCACAAATAATATTTTCTTTTTTTCATTCTCTGCCATGTCTGACTCCCTTCGTTCAATCTATTTTGCCGTTGCCGGTACCAAATATTTGTCTAATATCTATTACATTATACCCTATCTGCCGTTTTTTTTGTGCATTATTCTATTATTTTATGTATTCTTGCCAATATTTTTTTAGGGGGCGGGTTTTTAGGGGTGAAATTAAAAATACGGGAAAAGAAACACCATCGTCTCTTTTCCCGTTTTTCTCTTAATATCTGTTTTTCTTACTTGGCGAAATCCGTCACCCTTGATTCGCGGATGACACTGACCTTGATCTGACCCGGATATTCCATCTCGTCTTCGATCTTCTTGGAAATATCCCTTGCCAGAAGCACCATGTCTGTGTCATTGATCTGCTCAGGAACTACCATAACACGAACTTCTCTGCCCGCCTGAATGGCGTAAGAATTACTGACCCCTTTAAAACTGTTTGTGATTTCTTCAAGCTGCTTGAGCCTGGTCGTATATGTCTCCAGCGTCTCTCTGCGGGCGCCGGGACGGGCTGCCGAAATGGTATCGGCCGCCTGCACGATACATGCGATCAGTGAAGTGGGCTCCACATCCCCGTGATGAGACTCCACCGCGTTGATCACGATCGCGGACTCCTTGTACTTGCGGCACAACTCGGCGCCGAGCTGCACATGGGATCCTTCCATCTCATGGTCGACAGCTTTGCCGATATCATGCAGCAGGCCTGCTCTCTTGGCGACCCGGACGTCAAGTCCAAGCTCCGCCGCAAGAAGGCCGGACAGCTGCGCCACTTCGATCGAATGCTTGAGGGCATTTTGCCCGTAACTGGTGCGATAGCGCATCTTGCCCAGGAGCCTTACGAGTTCGGGGTGAATGCCGTGCACGCCGACTTCCAGCGTGGCCGCTTCACCTTCCTCCTTGATCCTGGCTTCCACTTCCCGCTGGGCCTTGCCCACCATCTCCTCGATTCTTGCGGGATGGATGCGTCCGTCAACGATCAGCTTTTCCAGCGCGATGCGGGCGACCTCTCTTCTGATCGGTTCAAACCCGGAGATGACCACCGCCTCCGGCGTGTCATCGATGATAAGATCCACGCCTGTCAGCGTCTCGAGCGTGCGGATATTCCTGCCCTCGCGCCCGATGATCCTCCCCTTCATCTCATCGCTGGGGAGCTGAACGACTGAGATCGTAGCCTCGGCAACATGATCCGCCGCGCATCTCTGGATGGCGCCGATCACATATTCCCGGGCTTTCTTGTCAGCCTCTTCCTTTGCCTCCGTCTCGATCTCCTTGACCATGACGGCGGCATCATGTCTTACATCATCTTCAACAATTTTTAAAAGGTATTCTTTAGCCTGTTCAGAGGTCAGACCCGAAATTCGTTCGAGTTCCTGTATCCGCTGCTCATTGAGCTTCGAGACTTCTTCCCGTTGCCTGTGCAGTGATTCTTCCTTAGCCTGCAAACTCTGTTCCTTGCGCTCGAGCAGATCCGTCTTGCGGTCGAGGGATTCCTCCTTCTGCTGGACCCTTCGCTCATTGCGCTGCACTTCACTTCTGCGGTCGCGGATCTCCTTCTCCAGCTCATTTTTGCTGCGGATGGACTCTTCCTTGACTTCGAGCAGTGCCTCGCGCTTCTGGGCCTCAGCCGTTGTCAGCGCCTCATCAATGATCGCTCTGGCCTTCTCCTGCGCGTTGCCGATGGTCTCCTCCTGCTGCTTCTTCCGGTAGTTTGAAGTGGCATAGAAGGTAGCCGGCACAGAGATAACAAGTGTACAGATCACTGCAATAATTGCAGAAATCATACAGGAGCACCTCCTTATTAAACTCACACGGAATTATTGTAATCGTTTAACTGTCCACTGTCAAGCTGTTCCGCCATGCGCACCGCCTTCCGGATGGCCTCCGCCTCGTACCCCTTGCGGTAGAGAGACGCCTTGAACCTGTCCTTCTCCTCCACGGCCGCACAGGCGGGGTCAAATCCCTTTTTGCGTATGATCTCCAGGATCTGACGGATCTCCTCATCCTGATCCACTTCAGCCAGCGCCCGGGCGGCGTCCGCCTCGCCGATTCCAAGGTGTGCCAGGTCGGCCCGCATGCGGCGGATGCTCCGGTCCTTTGTGTGAAGGCGCACAAAACTTTCCGCCATCCGGCGGTCATCCAGATACCCCGCTTCCTTCAGGTCCCCGATCACACCGCCGATCACCTCTTCCGGATACCTGCGCTCCAAAAGCTTTTCCCGCAGGCGCTTTTCGGAGTAGTCCCTTCCGCTCAAAAGCGCGCCGCACCTGCGCAGACACTCCGCGCGCACGTCCCCCAGGATCGACTGCCATGTATCCTCATCCACTTCCGTTCCCTCGCCAAGTCCGTACAGAAGAATGTCCTTCCCGCTCATGGGAAGGACATCACCGTTATCCATCTGCACATAACTGAGCTGCCGGCTCTGTCTCTTAATAGAAACCACTCTCATAAGCCTCTGCCCTCAAATTTTTATGCTTTTTCTATGGCTGTTCTCAGCTCTCCACGGCCTCTTCCTGTCCTGCCTCCGAAGGCTCCGCCTCCTCACTTTCGGGGACCTTTATGGCGCCTTCCGGATCAAGACCGTAGTGCTCTCTCACCTTGGTGTCGATCTCCGAGAGGATCTCGGGGTGAGACTCCAGATATCTCTTGGCGTTCTCGCGCCCCTGTCCGATCTTGCTGCCGTTGTAGGTGTACCAGGCGCCGCTCTTGTTGACGATATCCTGCTTCGCGGCCAGATCCAGCACATCGCCGGCGTAGGATATGCCCTTGCCGAACATGATGTCGAACTCAGCCTCCTTGAAGGGCGGCGCGATCTTGTTCTTCACAATGCGGATCCTGGTGCGGTTGCCGATCATCTCCCCGCTCTGCTTGAGCGTCTCGATCCTGCGGACATCCATGCGGACCGAGGAGTAAAACTTGAGCGCGCGCCCGCCGGTGGTGGTCTCGGGATTGCCGAACATGATGCCCACCTTCTCGCGCAGCTGGTTGATGAAGACCACCGAGCAGTTGGACTTGCTGATCACGGCAGTCAGCTTGCGCAGCGCCTGGGACATAAGCCTCGCCTGCAGGCCCACATGGGAGTCGCCCATGTCCCCGTCGATCTCAGCCTTGGGCACCAGCGCCGCGACGGAGTCGATGACGACGATATCCATCGCGCCGGATCGCACCATGGTCTCCGTGATCTCCAGCGCCTGCTCGCCGCTGTCCGGCTGTGAAATATAAAGGTTGTCGATGTCCACGCCGATATTCCTGGCATAGACGGGATCCAGCGCGTGCTCGGCGTCTATAAAGCCGGCGATCCCGCCGCGCCTTTGCACCTCCGCGATCATGTGCAGGGTCACCGTCGTCTTGCCGGAGGACTCCGGTCCGTAGATCTCAATGATCCTGCCCCTGGGGATGCCGCCCAGCCCCAGCGCGATGTCCAGGCTCAGGGACCCCGTGGGGATCGTCTCAATATTCATCTGTACGGAGGAGTCGCCAAGCTTCATGACAGCTCCCTTTCCGTACTGCTTCTCTATCTGTGTCAGGGCCGCGTCGAGGGCCTTCTTCTTCTGATCATTATCAACGCTCATTACATACCTCCAAACGAATACGAACATCTGTTCTAACAAAGTATAACATCATACTGCTGCCGTTGCAAGCAAAAATAAATGAAAAA
>CAJOLP010000074.1 GCA_905235465.1 uncultured Lachnospiraceae bacterium
CCCACTCAAAAAGCCAGCGCAAAATGCGCTGGCCTAAATACCAAAGAATCCCTCAAATCCTTCCACTCCTCACTCCACCTTCATCATCCTGTATCCGACGCCGATATGCGTCTGGATATAGTGCGGCGAGTCCGGCGTGGACTCAAGCTTCTTGCGCAGGTTCGCCATGTAGACGCGAAGCGACGCCACATCGGTGTCCCAGCTGCTGCCCCAGATATTCTGCGTGATATAGGTGTGTGTCAGCACCTTGCCCACATTATGGGACAAAAGACAGAGCAGCTTGTATTCATTTGGCGTCAGGTGCAGCTCCTCATCGCCGATAAAGGCGCACCCGGCGGCATAGTCGACCCTCAGATTTCCGTTGGTAAACACTGCCTCATTCGCCTCGGGACCGGCCTGCATCATGGCCAGCCGTCTCCCGGTGACGCGAAGCCGCGCGAGCAGTTCTTCGACAGAAAACGGTTTGGTCAAAAAGTCATCTGCCCCGTTGTCGAGTGCCTCGATCTTATCCGAATCCTCGTTCCGCGCGCTGATCACAATGATGGGGAGATTTGACCAGGTACGAATTTTTTTGATGACGTCCACCCCGTCCATATCCGGCAGGCCCAGATCCAGCAAAATGACGTCCGGGTTGCAAGTGGACGCCTGCAGGATCGCCTCCTCTCCGTTTTCGGCGACGATGTGCTTGTATTCATGTGCTTTGAGGGTGGTCGTAATGAGATTGCGCACCGGCGCGTCATCCTCGACCACAAGAACCTGAAGTTTGTTCATTGTTCAACTCCCTAACCATCCGCTGCCGCGCCGCTCACTCCTCGATCTCCACCTCGCCCGACGGCACCGTAAATGTGAAGACGCAGCCCTGCGGCACGTTGTCGGTCAGCGTGATCTCGCCGCCGTGCGCGCTGATGATCGACCGGCAGAGCGGCAGGCCCAGCCCCAGGCTCCGGCGGCTGTCCGCAATCGCGTTGTCCCCGGTAAAGAACATGTCGAAGACGCGGGGCTTATACGAATCCGGAATGCCGGCTCCGTTGTCCGCCACACTGACCGCCACAAAGCCGTCCCTCTTCTGCGCCGTGATATGGATCTCCGAGCCGGGCGGCGTGTACTTGATCGCGTTGTCCACCAGATTGATGATGACCTGGATGATCAGCTTTGCGTCCATGCGGGCCAGGAGGAGCTCGTCCTTATACTCTGTCGTGACGATATGCTCCTCGCTCTTGCGGTCCAGGTGCTTCATCGCCTCGTCGATCACCTCATCCATGAGATAGACCGACATATTGATGTTCATCTGCCCCTCGTTGATGCGCGTGACGGACAGCAGATTTTCCACCAGACTGATCAGCCACTGGGCGTCATCGGAAATGTCCTGAAACGCCTGCTCCCTCGACTCCTTGTCCAGCTTTTCGTAATTGGACAACAGATTGCTCGCGTTGCCGGAGATGGACGTCAGCGGCGTGCGCAGATCGTGGGAGATGGAGCGCAGCAGGTTCGCCCGGAGCTGCTCATTCTTTGCAAGTACTGCCGCCTGCTGTTTTTCTTTTGCGTTTCGGCTGTTGTCCATGGCCAGCGCCGACTCGCCTAGGATGGATTTCAAAACACTGCTCTCCAAGGAGTCCAGCGGCTTGTTGCTGACATGTATGCCGACGACGCCGTAGACCATGTCGTTGATCTGAATTGCGATATACTGGCACTTCGCGTCGCCCATAATATCCGTCATCGCGCCTGCGCGCCGCCTGTTGTGACAGACCCACTCGGCGGCGGCCGTCTCCCGGTCGCCAAACATCGCCTCATCGCTCTCCCCCTGCGCGGCGGAGAAAAGGACTCCCTGCGAGAGATCACCGTCCTCCTTCACCGAATAGATCACGACGGACCGGTTCAGAAGCTTTGCGAGCTGGGTCGCCGTGATATTGAGGATGTCCTCATCATTCGTGGCCTTCTGCAGAAGCTGGTTGGTATCGAACAGCACCTTGGTCCTGTAAGCCGTCTGCGCGGACAGCTTGGCCTGATCCTTCAGCTTCGACGCCAGCGTGCCGGTAATGATGGCCGCCGTCAGCATGATCGCGAAGGTGATCGCGTAGCCGGGATCGTAAGCATGAAAGCCAAACCTGGGCTCCGTGAAGAAAAAATTAAAGAGCATGACGCTCATCAGCGAAGCGATCAGCCCGCAGGCGTACCCCCGCGTGAACAGCGCCGTCAGCAGCACGCCCAGGATATAGACGGTGATGATATTTGACTCGGTGAGCCCCGCATTGTAAAAGACCAGCCCCACCAAAGTCGCGGCGCCAAGGATCAGAAATGTGATCAGCAGATCCTTCGGGTACGGGATGAGATTTCGGTAAAAAGACTGCTCATCCTCTTCATACGCCGTATTTTCCTGTTTTTGCATCTTCTTCACCTAACTATCACATTCTCCAATATCTGAAAAATATAGTATAGCACTTTCCGCCCAAAAATCTACGCCCTATCGACAGCCTCATAACTTGCCGTTCCATCGCCTTCCGCTAATATCGTCATCCTCGTCGTCATCCTCATCTTTGATGCCGTTTCCCTTGCGGAAACTGAAGAAGGCCTTGCTCATCACCCTGTAGAACAGGTCCCCCTTGTCCAACGTCCAAAGGAGGAAGAAACCCATAAGCAAGAAAAGTATAAATACCGCTGCCATCTGATCTCATCCCTCCCCTCTGTGACTGCGTCGCCGCGCCCGGCGCAGCGCCGCCAACCCTGCATCTGCCTCCATGCTCACGTATGGAAACACTTCTGCAAATCCTTGTTCTCGCCCACCACGAGCAGCGTCTGTCTGTCCGTCAGAAGTCTGTCCGGCGCCACGGAGACGTTGATCTTTCCGTCTTCCTTCACCGCCATAATGGTGACGTTGTATCTTCGCCGCACGTCCAGATCCCTGATGTTCTTCCCGAGCCAATCCTGAGGCACGGAGACCTCGAAGATCGAGTGCGTCTTGTCCAGCTCGATGTAATCCAATATGTGGTCGGAACTGTACCGGATGGCCGTCCATTCCGCCACCTGCTTTTCGGGATACACGACCTCATCCGCGCCGTTGCGCAAAAGGAACTTGGCCTGAATATCCCGCTCCGCGCGGGACACGACAAATTTGGCGCCCAGCTCCTTCAGGGAAGAAGTCGTCTCCAGGGAGCTCTGAAAATCGCCGCCGATCGCAACGATGGACAGATCGTAATTGCCCACGCCCAAAGAGCGCTCTGTATTTGTACTGTCTCCGATCTGCGCGCTCGTAAGACAATCCAGGAGACTATTGACCCTCTCCTCATTGATGTCCACGCCCATGACCTGGTGACCCAGCAGGTTGAGCTGCTGCGCCACGTGTCTTCCGAATCTGCCAAGTCCGATGAGTAATATCGTTTTCATATCCGCGCCTCCTTACCCTACTGTCATTCTTTCCTGCGGCAGACGGGAATAGTTCTTTTGGTTTTGGGATAGTGCCGCGTAGATCAGCGTCAGGCCGCCGACCCTTCCCAGGAACATCAGGACCATCAAGATACTCAGTGAAAAAATAGAGAGCCTCTGCGTGATCCCCAGCGACAGCCCGACCGTGCCCACGGCGGACGCCGTCTCAAACAGACACGAGGTGATCGGCAGTCCTTCCTTGACGCTGATCGCCACCGCGCCCCCAAAAAACAGGGAAAAATACAGTGTGCAGATGGTCGCCGCGTGCCTGACCGTTTCGGTCTCGATCCGCCTTCCGAAAAACTGCGCGTTGTCCCTGCGGCGGTAGCAGGCGTGCGCGTTCGCTATCATAAGCGCGACGGTCGTGGTCTTCATGCCGCCCGCCGTGGATCCGGGCGAACCGCCGATCAGCATGAGCAGGATCGTGATCGCCTTTCCCGAGCCTGTCATCGCGGTGATGTCCGCGGTATTGAAACCGGCTGTTCTCGGCGTCACCGCGTGGAAAAGGGAGCTGAAAAACCGCTCTTTGGCCGGAATCCCCGCAAAGTCCACATAGAAAAAGAATATCGTCGGGAAAATGATCAGGATGGCCGTCGTCACAATGATGACCTTGCTCTGCAGCCGATACTTCCTGAACTCTCCCCTTTTGGTGGCAACATCATCCCAAGTGAGAAAGCCGATGCCGCCGATGATGATCAGAAGTATGATGGTGATATTGACGACAGGATTGTCGACATAGCCCGTGAGCGAGACATATTTCCCGCCCGGCGTTCCCATGATGTCAAATCCGGCGTTGCAGAAGGCGGAGATGGAGTGAAATGCGCCCATCCAGATGCCCCGCAGTCCGAAATCCCGGACGAAAACAATGCTCAAAAGGAACGCGCCGGCCAGCTCAAAACACACGGTGGCCTTCAAAATAAATTTTGTCAGCCGCACCACGCCGCCCACGCTGGGCGCGCTGAGCGCCTCCTGCATGGCGCTCCTCTGCATGAGGGAGATCTTCCTGCCCGATACAAGGGCAAAAAAGACGTCCACAGTGAGAAACCCCAGACCGCCGATCTGGATAAGCAGCAGGATGATCCCCTGCCCGAAAGACGACCAGTAAGTCGCCGTGTCCTGCACCACCAGCCCCGTCACACATACCGCTGACACCGCGGTGAACATCGCCTCGTGGAAGGGGGTAATGATCCCGGCGCTGGAGGAAATGGGGAGCATCAAAAGCAGTGTCCCGGCAATGATCAGTCCGGAAAACCCAAGAGTAATAATTTTAAATGGACTCAGCCATGCCATTCTGTAATGCTGTTCTTCCATCACGCATCTCCGTTTCTGCCTGTTATCCTCATTATTCTATTTCTCGTTATAAATGTGCATTAGAGCTTTCTCTCTCACATTAAGATTGCATTAAGATTTCGTTATGTCCGCATTAAAAAAACGCCGCTTGCATGAAAGCGGCGTTAAGATAGCGCAAAGCTCGCATGAAAGCGGCGTTAAGATCGCACAAAAAAGCGGGGCGCGATTTGCGCCCCGGCTGCCTATTATTCCATCTTGTCCAGCTCGGCCCTTATATAATCCTCCATCGTCCGGGAGGGCCGGCCCAGGAGCCACTCCAGAACATTCTTATTGGCCGCGAACCCGTAGTCATTGTAAAAATCCCGCATGGCAAGAACAGCGCTCCGGGAATAGCTGTCGTTCGCGCTGTTGCAGAAATTGTGGAAGGCGCCGTCAAACAGATGCGCCCTGTCCCACCAGATCAGATCGATCCTGCGGCCCGACATCCGTTCCAGCATATCGGCGATCTCCCGGATGGAGAGATAGCTTGACCCGCAGAGCTCGTAGCTCGCGAATTTGTGCCTATCTCCCTCGGAGAGGATCTTTGCCGTCACCTCCGCCACATCTGTAAGATCCACATAGCCCAGTTTCCGGTCCAGAGGCTTGAAGTTCTCGTACCGGCCGGTCCTTACGATCTCCTGCACCGGCACGTTGGTCAGATAGTGAAGCGGCTGCAGGATCGTGAAGTTCCAGTCGTTTTGGAACCCGATCATCTTGAGATGTTCCTCGGCGTTCAGTTTTTTGGTGTGCTGCAAAAGGTGCGAGAGCCCCGGATGGCACACGGAGAGCTGGACGAACTGCCGCACGCCGGCTTCCAGCGCGCAGTCCATCGCCTTTATGGCGAGCTCGTCCTCATCGTAGAGCATGACCGGCGGCACGTAGGCGACCTGCTCGATCCCCTCCATGCAGCGCCTGACAAACGCCGTATCGCGCGCGTCGCCCACAAGGACCTCCGCGACGCCCTCCTCCAGCAGCTCCTCAGTCCTGGGATTGATATCCGTGGCGCGGATCTCAAAACCCTTCTGGGCCAGTTCTCTTACCACCGCATGGCCTACCCGGCCAAAAGCGCTTGTTACAAGAATCATTGCCGTTCTCCTTTTTTAGTCCGACATCCGTCCAGATCAGCCGACGCCTGAATCGCCGGCCGGCATCCGTCCGACATCAGTATTTCACCTCGTCCTCTCCCTCTTCCAGCTTTGCGAAGGTTCTGCGCACGTAGACCTCCGGCGGGGGAACGACGTTCGGATCTGAATACTTGGGATCCTTTGCGCGCAGCATGGCCGCGTGCTCCGGGTTGAGCTGTGTGTCCACCATGGGCGGGATGATCTCCATCACCCGGATCCCAAGGGGCGCAAACTGCACCCGCGCCACGCGCGTGTACGCGTGGAGCCCCGCCTTTGTGGCGCTGTAAATGGGCATCTCGGGGAACCGGTCGCCCCTGAAAGCGAGGCCCGAACAGACATTGAGGATCTTGCTGTCCGCGTTCTTAGTAAGAATCGGCAGCAAAAGCCCCGTCATGTAAATGGGCCCCCGCAGGTTCGTCTCGATCTCCGAATCGCCCCTTCCAAGCTCCTCCGTTCCCTTCGTCAGATCCACGTTGCGCTGGATCCCCGCGTTGTTGATAAGGAAATTGAGATCCGGGTGGTCCACGGCGATGCGCGCCGCCAGCTCCTTCCGGCTCTCCGCGTCCGACACGTCACAGACATAGGTGATAAAATCCGGATGCTTCTCTTTGGCTGCCGCCAGCTTCTCCTCATTCCTGGCGCAGATAATTATTTTATTGTCGCTCTCCGACAGATACTCCGCCATGGCATATCCGATGCCCTGGGTTCCGCCGGTGATCAAAACAGTATTTCCGGAAAATTTCATATTTACATTTCCTCCTTCAAAACCAGCCCCATCGGCTCATCTTTGAAAATACGAGCGTCCATCAGCTTCAGCGAGGGCGAAATGAGCGGCTCAAATTCCATCTTGTCCAGGATGTGCCTTTTAAGATCGACGCCGGGCGCGATCTCCGTCACCATAAGCCCCTCTCCGGTCAGCTTCATGACGCACCGCTCGCTGATGAACAGGACCTCCTTCCCGGTCTCAGCGGCGTACTTCCCGGAGAAGGTGATCTGATCCACCTGCCGGACGTATTTGACGATATCGCCGTCCCGGACGATATTCAGTCTCCCGTCTTCCACGCGGATATCCTGTTCCTTCCCCGCCGTAAAAATACCGCTGAAGCACACTCTCGGCGCGTTCTGCGCGATATTGATAAAACCACCGGGACCCGCCACTTTGCCGTTAAACCTGGACACGTTGACATTTCCAAACCGGTCGATCTCCGCGCCGCTCAAAAACGCCTGATCCAGTCCGCCGCCGTTGTACAGATCGAAGATGTCCGCCATGCGGTAGCGCGCCTCCGGATCGATCCCTATGCCCAGGTCCAGCCCAGTCAGCGGTACGCCGCCGATCAGTCCCGTCTCGATCGTCATGGTGAACTGATCCGCCACGCCCTCTTCATTGGCCACCACCGAGATCCCGTCCGAGATCCCCAGGCCCAGATTGACCAGCGCTCCTTTCCTGAGTTCCATCGCGGCCCTTCTGGCCACGACCTTCCTCAGCCCCATTTTCATGGGCGCCACATTGGTCAGCGGCACCTTGATCTCACCCACCAGCTCCGGCCGGTATTCAGGCACCGTATATGTGTGGGGATGCTCGCCCGGTTTGGAGAGCACCACATAGTCCACGCAGCGCTTGTGGATCGCCACCTTCCGGGGGTCCAGCGTTCCCCTCTTCACGATCTGCTCCACCTCGGCGATCACAATGCCGCCGCGGTTATGCACCGCACCGGCAAGCTCTGTTTCTTCGCTGAGGACAGCTTCTCTTTCCCTGGAAATATTGCCGTCCTCGTCGGCATAGGTGCCCCGGATGAGAGCGACCTCGATCGGAATCACGGGATAGAAAAGATAATCCTTCCCGTCGATGGGCATGAGCCGCACCACCTCCGCCCCGGAATTCCGGGCGAGATCATTCATCAGGCACGCCTCCTGCCGCGGATCGCAAAACGTCCCCAGCCCCACATGGGTGAGCACGCCCGGCTCGCCGCCCGCCGCGGCGCGAAAAAGCTGCCCGAACAGGCCCAGCGGCAGGAAATACCCGGCGATCCGGTTCTCATTGACCGCGCGGTTGATGGCCGGCGGGAGCTTTACGACGGACGAATAGAGCGCCCTGATCTGTCCTTCTCCCCGAAGGGCGGACAGCCCCCAGCCGTCCTCATTTCCGTCCCCCGCGCTGGCGGGCGTCACGATGGTAAGACCTCCCGGATGCCCGCACCGGGCATATTGCCGGCCCATTTCAATGAGCAGGGAATCGGGCGCGCCGAATCCGCAGAAGCCGCCGACGCCAACGGCGGCGCCATCCGGGATCAGGCGTACCGCTTCCTCAGTCGAGATAAATTTTGTCATGATTTGCTCCCGTTTGCTTCCGCAAGCAGTCTTTTGCCTTCCTCGGCCTCAGCCTTCGCGGCGGCGTCCTCTATGGCAGCCTGCTCTTTGGTAAACCACGGATGGCCCTTCAGCCACGGCTGGATATGATCCTTGTCAAGCTTCATAAAGAAGTACGCCACGATCGCGCTGACGACCGTCGTGATCAAAAACAGCGCGATGAACTTCGGATAGACGCCCATCATGGTTTCCATCATGTTGTCCATTGTGATGTAGGAAAGATCCAGGCCGTGCATGCCCAGGCACAGGGCGACGATGTAGAGGATCGGCCAGTGCAGCATGTAAAAATACACAGCCATGCGCCCCGGTGTCGCCCAGATCTTGCTGGAAAACAGTTTGAAGCGGGTGCACTTGTCCACATTCAAAAGCACCAGGAAAGTGAAGATCAGCGTCAGCAGGTGGACGTTCGCCCAGCCGAGATTAAAGTACTCGCCGAACGGAATAAAGATCGGAACCCAGCTGCGCACCCATACCACGATGGTCATCACGATCTGCACGATGGTCAAAAATACGATCATGCCGCCGGACCACTTCTTGTTCTTGAGATGGTCCACCGCCACATACAGAAGACACCCGAGAGAAAGACCGACGAACATCTCCGGCCAGCCCTGCGCGATGTGAATGCCGCCGATATCGGTGACCTGATACCACATGGGCTGCTCATGCCCCATATAATGGGAGGCATAGAAGAAAAGAATGAAGACCGGCGCGATAAAGCCAAGGAACAGATCCTTTTTGTAGGCCAGCAGGAAATAGATCATGGTGCCGGCGACAAAAATACCGGATATAAACCACAGCGGCGATCCCAGCATCTGGACGGGCGGCCACGCGCCGGGTTCCGGGAACCACGCCTCACCCACGGAAGGGTTGCCGAAGCCCGCGCCGGTGATCTGCAGGCCGAACAGCTCCCAGACGGAGTTGAGCAGATGAATGGGCCAGTCGATGATACGGTTCCCGTTCCAGATATTGATCATCAGCCATCCCAGAAGACTTGCCACCAGATATGTGGGGCCAAGGCCGATGAGACGCGATTTCAAATACTCCCAGGCCTGCCGGCTGGCCGACTTGCCCATCAGCTTGGCCGTCTGCTCCTTCCTGGCAAAGCCCTGCATCATAAAGTACCCGGAAAACGCCATGAACGGCACGATGACGTCCAGCCCGGCGTAGAAGAAAGGCACATTACTGCCGAACACAAACATCGGGAACACCATCATTGAGTGCACAAAGCAGAAGTTGATCGCCAGCATAAAGCGATAGAACTCAATGGTATAGTTCATTTCCTTCTTCACGATTATCCCTCCTTATCCAAAACAAAATTCCAGTTCCCCAACTGTTGATACA
>CAJOLP010000075.1 GCA_905235465.1 uncultured Lachnospiraceae bacterium
CTCTGTACAGCCCTTTTTTAAGTATTGCTTCTGAAGCCCAAAAGGACGACCACAATCCATGGTTTAAGAATTCTTCTCTGTACTGCCCAGCTTCAAAGCAAGCCCTGTCCACCGAGGGGTACCTCTACAATCCGCCCAAACAGAAATCTTCTCCGTACCGGTTAACTGAGGGGTACCTCTACAATCCGCCCATCCGGCAATCTTCTCTGTACCGCACAGTCAAAGAGCAAGCTCCATCAACCGAGGGGTAAGCTTCTGCCGCTTCAGCGCCCTTACACTATCTCCTAAGGGCGCGGTAGCGTCCACCACTACGCTTTCATAACAATTGTGCCGCTTCGCCGCCCTTACACTATCCCCTAAGGGCGCGTTAGCGTCCACCACTACGCTTTCACAACAATTGTGCCGCTCCAGCGCCCTTACGATATCCCCTAAGGGCGCGGTAGCGTCCACCACCACGCTTTCATAACAATTCTGCCACTTCAGCGCCCTTACGATATCCCCTAAGGGCGCGGTAGCGTCCACCCGCTCTGTTTTAAGAAGCTTCTGCCACTTCAGCGCCCTTACGCTATCCCCTAAGGGCGCGGTAGCGTCCACCACCACGCTTTCATAATAATTGTGCCGCTCCAGCGCCCTTACACTACTCCCTAAGGGCGCGGTAGCGTCCACCACTACGCTTTCATAACAATTGTGCCGCTCCAGCGCCCTTACGATATCCCCCAAGGGCGCGGTAGCGTCCACCACCACGCTTTCATAACAATTGTGCCGCTTCAGCGCCCTTACACTATCCCCTAAGGGCGCCGGAGCGGCGAAGCGCCTCCCGGAGCGGCAGAAGCGGCCCCCGGAGCGGCAGAAGTGGCCCCCGGAGCGGCAGAAGCGGCCCCCGGGGCGGCAAAGCCAAAGCCGCCCCCACCGCCGCGATCCACCACCAATCAATCCGTCAGATTTCCTGCGCGTACTTATCCGACAAGCCCAGATCCCACAGGATCTGCAGGAGCGTGTACCGGTCGCGGACTTCCTTGGCGACTTCCACTGCCTCTCTGGCCCTCTCTCTGGAGACGCCCATCTCTTCGGGCTCCACAGGGGCGTGCAGCGAAGTCATAAGGTTCGTCATATCCTCTATCTTCGGGAGGTCTTCCCGGATCATCCGCTGTATCTCAGGCCAGTTCTTCTTCATCACGGCGAGTCTCTCATTGCGTTTCGCCACGTCGTTCTTCTGCGCCTTCGCCTCCAGGGCAATGATCCCGTCGGCCGCCTCGCCGTAGTATTCGCGGATGCGGCGCTCCCAGGCATCTTTGTCGTAAGGCCGCTTCATCAAAGCGTCAAAATCCGGTTCCTCATCAGCCAGTTTGTTGTAAAGTTTGAGCGCCAGGATCATGCCGACACCCACCTGTGTTCCGTGCTTTTCGGGCATCTTTCCCTCCATGAGGGCCTTCATCTCCCAGTAGTGTGCCAGGTGGTGCTCACAGCCGGATGCCGGACGGGAGTTGCCAACAAAGCTCATGGCGATGCCGGTCAGGACCAGCGCTTCCGTCACTGCTTTGACAGCTTCCGGATCTCTTTGCTGTACTTTCGCGCTTTGCTCCCGCACTGTTTTCAGCGCAGTTTCCACCATGCCCACAACTTCCTTGCAGTAGTACTCGCCGGTGATCAGATTGGCCAGCTTCCAATCCAGGAGGCAGGTGTATTTCCCCAGCGTATCGCCAAGTCCGGCAGCGATCAGGTGCATGGGCGCCGCGCTCAAAATGTCCGTATCTCCCACAACGGCGACCGGTCCATGGGCGTCCAGTGTCGTTTTAACATGGTGAAGCATCAGTGCCGAGCCGATGGAAACAAATCCGTCCATAGAAGGCGCGGTCGCAAAGATGATGTAGTCTATGCCGAGTCTGTGGCTCACAAATTTGCAAAGATCGTTGAGCGTGCCGGAGCCAACACAGAGCACCAGATCATAACCCATGGGATATGCCGTCATGATCTCGCCGATCACCGTCTCATCCGGTACCACTTCTTCATAGTCAAGCACAACCTTCTCAAAGGGAATGCCGTCCGCCGCGAGCGCTGCCGCCGCCTGCTCTCCGGCCGCTTTCCAGGTATTGATGTCCGCCACGATAAAGACTTTTTGATAGCCGAGATCCCGGATATGCCCGGGAAGTCTTGTGACTGCGCCCTGATCGATATCGATCAATTTGACGCCGGAGAAATGTGTGTGTCCGCACGAGCAGGGGATCTCTCTGTTTATATAGGAATTGAGGTCCATCTGCGCGTTATTCCCGTTCTTCGCCATTTTCTTTGCCCTCCATATTACTTACTGTAAAAAAACTGCCACCGAATCCTCGCCGCGCTGCGGACAGCATTTCGGTTCCTGATCTGGTGGCAGTATTACTTATAAAACTGTTCTATATGCGCCCGTCAACATTGCGCGCGCCCGTTATACGCCCAAAATACCAAAGAGGCCGCCGACAACACCTACCGCAACGATCAGAAGGATGATGCGGATGGAAGTCCATTTCTTCTGCATCAGGCCGTATACGCCCATCGTAACGCCAAGGGGAAGAATGTTCGGAAGAACCGCGTCAAACAGGGTCTCCTGCAGCGCGAATGTGGTTCCGCCTGTTGTAATGACGATGCCGCATTTGCATTTGACATAGTTGACGATCAGACCGCCCATGACCATACATCCCATGATGGAAGCTGCCTTGAGCAATTTGTCCAAAACCCCTCGTTCCAGGAAGTCCATGATGGCATTGCTGCCCGCATTGTAACCGAACATGAAGTTCCAGTATGAAAATCCGTAAGAGGCCGCGACCATGAGAACCGCGTAAACTACAGCGCCCCAGATGTTTCCGTTTCCTGCTCTTGTCACATCAATACAGAAGGCGAGGAGGATCGGGATCAGAACGCCCTGCCAGATCGTGTCACCTACGCCGGCAAGAGGTCCCATGAGGGAAGTTTTGATATTGGTGATGAACTCGTTCGGGATGTCAACACCCATGGCCTTTTCCTCTTCCATCGAGATGGCAAGGCCGAGAATGCAGGAGCCGAACTCGGGATGTACGTTAAAGAACTCCATCTCCCTGGTCATCAGGTCGATCTGTTTTTCCTTATCATTGGGATAAAGATATTTTACGACCGGCAGGAAGGTATGCGCGCAGGCCTGGCCCATCATTCTCTCGTAGGAGTAGCAGGTCTGGACCCAGGATTCCCAGATCAGTGAGGAGCGAATCAGTGCTTTCTTGGGGATCATGCTATTTTTTGTCTCTTTTTCAGCCATTGTTTTTCTCCTTTCCTTATTCTTTTCCCTTAGTCTTCGTCGGGATCGTAGTCAGGATCACTGGGATCCAGTTGGGACGCGGCGATCGCAGGACCACCGGATGCAGCTGCGACTGCCGGAGCAGCGGCCTTGTTAGACGACAGCTGAGTATAAATGACTGCTACGATAAGACCGACTATACCCTGCTCGATCAGAGACATATTGGAAACAGTTGCGATTATGAAGCCGAGGAAAAGGAAAATCTTGGCTTCTCCTTTGAAGATATACTGAAGAGTGATCGCAATTCCGAGTGCCGGCATAAGGCCGCCGATGATCTGGAAGATCTCGAGGGGCTTGCCTGCGCACATATCGATAAATGTCTGAATGTAACTGGCGCCGAAGTACGCGCCCAGTGTTGCGGGGATCACGCAGATCACAGCGGAAAAAGCTTCCGGAAGGATCAGGTTACTGAGATACAGTTTGTTGAATTCTCCCTTTGCGACCCATCTGTCGCCCATATGGACGAAGACGGAGTCAAATGTCATTCTCAAATACCAGATGATTGTGCCAAGAAGGCCGAGCGGTACAGCGATCGCAAGGGCTGTGTCCGCGTCAAGGCCGCCGACAATCGCGTAAGCGGTGCCGAGAACGCCTGCCAGGGTCATATCCGCCGGCATGGATCCGCCTGCGGAGATGAATCCCAGATAGACCAGATTGATCGTCGCGCCGACGACCGCGCCGGTTACGGGATCACCAAGGATGATTCCTGTGAGGAGTCCGCAGACCAGGGGGCGCTGGATGACCCAGAGTGAGACGAACGGAAGCTGCGCTTCACCCAGCCAGTAAACGATTCCGCAAAGAATTGCTTGGAACAGTGTCATGATTATTTCCCTCCTTGTTAATGAAAATACAGATGACTATTCGGACGATGCCGGGACCAACGCTGATCCGGCAGCGCCAAAATCATTCAAGGCCAAAGTTCTGCTTTGCCTGCTTAAGCGCATTGTCGATCTCCACAACACCCTGCTCGGGAACCAGCTGATAATAGACGCGGCAGCCTGCCTTCTGAAGGCTTTCACATGCGAGAACCTCATCGGGATCCAGTGCTACGTTGTTAATGAACGGCTGGCGCTTATTCCGGATGCCTGCGCCTCCGAGATTGACTTCCTTCAAAGGCACGCCGGCTTTGACAAGCCTGTCAAAGGTAATGGGTGTCTTGGCCAGGACCAGAAGGCGCTCCCCTTCCTTACCGGGTACCATGAGCTTCTCCGCGCCCTTCTCAACATTGTAGACAAAGACCTTTGTTCCTGCCGGCGCAAGGGCTTTGACAACGCGCACATTGAACTCATCCTTTGCCACGTCATCATCAATGATGATGATCCTGGTCGCCTTGGTGTTCGGTGTCCATGCCGTCACTACTTCTCCGTGGATCAATCTGTCATCCACTCTTGCCAGTACTACATTTCTCATAAATCATCCTCCTCATCATCATCTCCTGCACTCAGCAGTTTTCTAACATCCTGATAACTTCCCTCTGCGGCTTCAAGCGCTGCCTGACATACCGATTCAGGTGTCGCCCCTTCGTCGTCGCGTTCCATGATCGCGCCCATGAGCATTGCCAGATTGATGCCTGATACATGGTAGATATCATAGTCTCTCGTCAGTGACACGATGCAGTTGAACGGAGATCCGTGAAGAAGCTCTGTCAGGAACACAATGTTCTCGGCTCCATACGTCGTGACTTCTTCAGTGAGCGTTTTTGTGAACTCCCCCACATCCTGCTCGGGCATCAGACAGTACGCTTTGATGTTTTCCTGCGGTCCCAGCAGCATCTGCACGGTGTTGAGCATTCCCTTAGACAACTTCCCGTGAGATGCCAGAACAATTCTGATCTTTTGTGCCATGCATTACCCTCCTTTTTTCATTTTGCAATCCCCAGCCGGCCTCTTCGTTGTCCCCTCGAATAACCGGCCGAAATACCGTTCCTATCTTAGTAAAATAATAGCAATTTGATTGAATATATGCAATTAGTGGCGTTAACGTTGACAGTCAATCATTATTTTGAGACAATATGATCATAAATGATCACTTCAGGCCACTTCAGGTCACTTCAGACAGCCTTCACAGATCACTTCAGGCATTCTTCGCGGGCCGTTTGACCGGCCCATCGGCCACGAGACGCTTTTGCAATAAAAAAGGGGGGTTTTTCATGTATGACGAGCGAAAAAAAGAGATATTAAGACTTCTGTCCACACGGGGCTACATGACGGTGGAAGAACTGGCGCAGCATCTGTATATCAGCGAGCCCACCATTCGCCGGGATCTGCGAAATCTTGACAGGGAGGGTGTCATCAAGAGGATCCACGGAGGCGCTTCCTATATAGGAAGGGATACCTATGAGTGGCCTTTTGACATGAGAACGCGCGTAAACCTTACAGAGAAAAGGAAGATCACCAAAGTGGCCGCTGACCTGATCGGCGACGGCGATCATATCTTCCTGGACGCCGGCAGTACCTGCAGCTTTCTGTCCGAAGTACTGGATCCGTCGCTGCGGATCACGATCGTCAATAACTGCTTTCCCACGATCCAGAAGCTTTCTGAGAACACCCACTTCACGCTGGAGTGCCCCTGCGGCCAGTATGTGCCCTCCCATGTCGGTATTTTCGGAGAGGAGGCGGAGCTCTTTATCCGCAAGAGACACGCGGATTACTATTTTGCCTCCGCGGCCGGCGTCAACGCCAGAAGCGGTGTGACGGTCCGCGCGCTGGTCGAAATGTCGGTCAAGCGGGCGATGCTTGAAAACGCGGACTGCATGGTTCTGCTCGTGGATCACTCCAAGATGGGCGTGAACAATTATTATCAGTGCTTTGAGATTTCGGAGATAGACATCCTGATCACAGACGCTCCCCTCCCGGAGGATCTGGCAGAAACCTGTTACAAAAAAGGTGTAGAAGTGATTATCGTATGACCGTCATCTGCTCACACCGCTGGGACGCCAAAAGAGGTCGCCAAAACGACAGACATAACTATAAAAAAGGCGCCGCGCAGTCCCCTGCGCGGCGTCTTCCATATCATAAATATCATGTGCCCGTTCCGGCCATAAGCCGCTCACCCGGGCGGCAATTCATTACCTGAATCCCTTCTGCTCCAGCACTGTCAGGATATCGCGGCCTTCCTGCGTGCCCTCGATGATGCGGCGCGGCGGGCCCGGAAGCTGTCGCCGATGTTGTAGATCTCGACATCGGTGTCGCCGAACTCATCCTCCAGCGCCGGAAGGAGCGGCGCCTGGGCGCGCATGCCAAGGCACATAAAGCCGTAATCGAAGGGGATCTCCTCGATCTCGCCCTGCGGGTTCTTGACGATGAACTTGTCGTCGCACACTTCCTGCAGAGCAGTGTTCACAAGCTGTTTGACGTTGTATTTCTTCATCTTGGTCGTCGTGTCGCACTTTGTGACGGGATCAAGGCCGTTGCCGATGGCAGGCAGCATCTCGATCATCGTCACTTCCGCGCCGCGCTCGGTCATGAATTCCATGACATCAAGGCCCACGGCGCCGCCGCCGACTACGGCGACTTTCTGTCCTTTCATGGATTCGGGATAGCTGTCCATGCGGTCGATCATGCCCAGCACCGTCGCCACCTTGGAGCCCTCCTTGTCCACGCGCTCCAGCAGTCCCTTGATGGGCGGAAGCGTGGGCGTAGAGCCTGTTGTGTTGACAACGATATCGGGATTGAAGCTCTTGACAAGCTCAATGCTCGCCTCTGTCCCCGTGAGGATGAAGAGGTTGTGGAGCTTACGCGCACGGTTTTCCAGGTACCTCGGGAAATCCTTCATGCGCTTCTTGTCCGGGATGTCGGAGATGACCGCGGACAGCCCGCCGAGCTTGTCGGATTTCTCGATCAGGACGGTCGTGCACCCTACTTCCGCCGCGGTGCAGGCCGCCTCAAGGCCGGCCGTGCCGGCGCCGATCACCACCACGTTGCAGGGTTTTTTGATCTTCTTGTCCATGTAGTCCTCGCCGCTCATGACAGCGGGATTGACCGTGCAGCGGATCGGCCGGTTGAGTCCGATGCGGTGTCCGGCGCATCCGATATTGCAGGAGATGCACTTGCGCAGCTCGTCCTCGCGCCCCTCTCTGGCCTTGTTGGCCCATTCGGGATCCGCGATGAGTCCGCGGCCCATGCCGATCAGGTCCGCGTCGCCCCTGGCCAGAATGTCCTCCGCCACCTGAGGTTCGCGGATATTGCCGACGGTCATGCAGGGCTTGCCGAATTTTTCCTTCACGGCTTTGGCCATGTAGGACCTCCAGCCGTCCGGGAAGTAGTTGGCGTCCAGCTGGTACTGGATGGATCCGTTCAGCGCGGCGGAGACGTCAAAAATATCGATCTCCTCCTGCATATAAGACAAATACTCGAGTGTATCTTCCAGATTGTTGCCGCCCTCAACGAATTCCTCCGCGCTGACGCGGACGATGATCGGGAAGAAGGGGCCCACATTTTTGCGTACTTCTTCGATCACGAGTCTTGCGAATCTCGCGCGGTTCTCCGGGGAGCCGCCGAATTCATCGGTCCTCTTGTTCATGGTGGGCGAGAGGAACTGGCTGATCAGATAGCTGTGTCCGCAGTGAACCTCGACGGCGTCAAAGCCGGCGGTCTGCGCTCTTTTGGCCGCCTCGCCGTATTTTTTGATAATGGCGTAGATCTCGTCCCTGGTAAGCGACCGGGGCTCCTCCCCGCCCGCCTTGGACGGCTCGGTGGAAGAAGAGACCGGCTGCGCGCCGATCCTCGAAGACATGGCAGAGGCGCCCGCATGGTTGATCTGCACCGCCACACATGCGCCGTACTTGTGACATGCTTCCGTCAGCTCATAAAAGCGGGGCATGTATCTGTCCTGGTCCAGGCGCAGCTGCGTGGTCCCGTTGGATCCCAGCGGGTCGTCAACGCTGACATTCTCGACGATCAGAAGGCCCGTGCCGCCTTTTGCGCGCATTTCATAATAGTGCAGATGCTTGTAGCTCATTCCGCCATCAGGCTTTCCGTAATTGGTTCCCATGGGAGTCATGACCAGACGGTTCTTGAGTGTCATGCGGCGAACAGTAAGTGGTGAAAAAAGATGTGAGTACTTAGACTTCATACAACCCTCCTAGATAATCAAGTAATCTCTATCACCCGGATGCCCGGGATTGCTGCCGTTCGAAGGTTGATATGCATACTTATAATATTGATAGTATTTCTACTAATATTGATAGTATTTCAACCGTCTTCATATTTTATCATTTATAACGAATGAATAATAATCGTTTTTTGTGCTATTTCCACAAGCAATCTATAATATTTCACCTATAAATTGGATATTATTCATCAATTCCTATGGTTTTTTTGCCATTTATCATTTGCTATTGGCAAAACGAGGCGCTATAATCAGAAATGCAAAACTTTATTTATCAGCTATTGAGAGGAGTACATTATGGCAGAAAGAATTACAGGACATACAGAGCTGATCTCACTCCTTGCGTATCCGATCCGCCACTCAAGTTCACCGGCCATGCACAACGAGGCCTTTGCCTATCTCGGACTTGACTATGCTTATCTGGCGTTTGAGGTGGATAACGATTCCCTGGAAGACGCGATCAAGGGCATGCGCGCAATGAAATTTGTTGGCTCCAATATTTCGATGCCCAACAAGACCGTTGTCGGACAGTATCTCGACAAGCTCTCTCCCGCTTCCCAGATGACGGGCGCCGTCAACACGATCATCAATCACGACGGCGTGCTCGAGGGGACGATCACCGACGGCGTCGGCTTTATGGAAGCGCTCAAGGACAATGACATCGATGTGATCGGCAAGAAAATGACCATCGTGGGCGCAGGCGGCGCCGCGACAGCGATCCAGATCCAGGCAGCGCTGGACGGCGTGGCGGAGATCTCTATTTTTAATATCAAGGACAAGTTTTATGATGTGGGCGTGGACACCGTCCGCAAGATCAATGAGAATACTGCCTGCAAGGCGCAGATGTTCGATCTGGCCGACACAGAGGCGCTTCGCAGAGAGATCGCGGACAGCGTCCTGCTTGTCAACGCCACCGGCGTCGGCATGAAGCCTCTTGAGGGCAAGACATGGCTGCCGGATGCCTCCTACCTGCGTCCGGACCTGATCGTCACGGATACCATCTACTCCCCCGCCGAGACAGAGTTCCTGCGCATCGCCAAGCAAGTTGGCTGCAAGACCATGAACGGCATGGGCATGATGCTCTTCCAGGGCGCCGCCGCGTTCAAACTCTGGACCGGCAAGGATATGCCCATCGAACACATGAAGGAAGTGCTCGGCATCTCCTACGACTGATGCC
>CAJOLP010000076.1 GCA_905235465.1 uncultured Lachnospiraceae bacterium
CCGCAATCTTTTGTCTTTTGTATTTTTATTACAGGATGTACTTTCCGTACATAGCATCCTGCTCTTTTCTGAGCTTGTAGATCAGAGTGTCCTTGTCGAGGTCGACCATATCGTAAGTGATCAGTGTGCCCTTAGGCGCGTCGACCTTCATCACGGCGTTCTTGTTGACCAGACCGAACGGCACATAGCCCTTCTCGGTGGCCTCTTCCTCTGTGCAGATGGAGCCGTGTGTTGTGTATCCGCCGATGCCGTCCAGGTGCTGACCGGCCTTGAGGTCGATCTTTGCTCTTGTGATGCACTCTGCTACCAGGCCGTCCTTCGCCACGCAGGTCTTCTCGCCGTCGATGACTGCCTTCGCAACCGTAAGAGGTGTCTCAAGGTTGCAGAGGTGATAAGGACGATACAGTGTCCAGAGCGGGCCGGGGCCCATGCTGTGATACTGCAGCTGATAGGCGATCTCTTCGTTGTCGGTGGAAACGGTAACGAACACGCCGGGCGCGATGCCGTTGACGTACTCTACTACGCCGTGCTTATTGAGAATACCGCCGTCCTCTTTGAGCTTGAAGATCTCGTTGAGTTCCTTGACGCCTTCCGTGCCGGGCGATGTCTTGGGGCCGTGTCCGCCGATGACATCCGGTACCAGACCTGTGTAGTTGCACATAGCGGTCATCTCGACCATGGTCTTTGTGCCGTCCTTGAACGCGCAGAGCATTCTGGGGCTCATCTTGCGGCGTGTAGCTTCCTCAAGGACTGTGTCGGGATTGCAGTCATAGTCGAGCTTGTTGTTCTTGCCCTTGCCCATGACCTCGACCTTCAGGCCCATAGCTGTCGCGAAGCAATACAGCTCCATGACTGCGCCGGGCTCGTCGCCTGCGGAACCGGTATAGATAACACCGTGATCCTTCGCGAACTTGTCGAGATAGGGGCCGATCACGACGTCGGTCTCAACGTTGAGCATGACGACGTGCTTGCCGTTTCTCATGGCGTCTGTAGCGACCTTTGCGCCTACATCCGGAACACCGGTCGCGTCGATCGCGCACTCAACGCCGTCTGCCTGAGAGATGAAATCAGCGTTGGCACAGGCCACATACTTGCCGGCAGCGATGCCTGCATTTGCCTGCTCGATGGTATCCGCAACAACGATGTCCTCATCCTTGACGCCCGCATACTTGAAAGCGTTGACCGCGTTCTCAACAATAATATCTGAAACGATCGCAGGGGTGATGCCTTTCATCAGAACCATCTGTGTGACCATTCCGCGTCCCATCTGACCGGCGCCGACGATACCTGTCTTGATGATCTTGCCTTCTTTTTCTCTCTGCTCCAGTTTCCAGTTCATGTTCAGCATAGCGATCTTCCTCCTTATTCTCTGTTAGATCCTGTTCCTGCCGTAAAGCTGTACGATTTCAACTTTTGATACTATGAGTCTACCTTATTTCGCCTCGTATATCAATCGTTTTGCACAGAACATATGTGTAAATAGCGACAGAGAGGAGGTTGTTTGAAGCATATGTTTACTCTGCTTCCGCTCTGCTGATCAGCTCCTTCGCGCACTCGTTGTCCGTGATCAGAATGTTGATATATCCGCCGCTTACGGCGCCGACCACCGCGTCCGCCTTCCTGGCTCCCCCCGCGATACCGATCTTGTCGGGCACCCTGCGGATCTTTTCCAGGCGCATGGCGTTGACCCGGTCATTGAAATATCTGAAGTTGTCCACCTTCCCTTCTTTGTCAAAAAACTGCAGGCAGAGATCTCCCACGGCTCCTCCTTCGGAAAGTGTCTTCATCTCCTTTTTGTTCATATAGCCCGCTCTGATCAGCGTGTGGTCCGACTTCTCCGGAATACCCAGGCCCACGACCACGACATTGATCTTCTTGAACTCGTCGAGGATATAATTGACCGCCTTCTCCTTCATGAAATATTCCAGCACCACCTTGTCTGAAAACACGGCCGGTGAGAGGAACTGCGTGTAACTGCCGCCAAACTTGTCCGCGAACTTGCGGGCGATCTCATTGCCCTGCAGTTCCACGCCCTCGTTCACGCTCTGATTGATGCCGCCCTCCATGGGGATGAACATGATGTCCGAAAATTTTTCGTATGTCTTGTTGGTGAGCGCCACATTATTGAGCGTGTGCCCCATGGTCACGCCGATGCGGTCGCCCTCCTTGAAGAAACCGTGCAGGTAATCGGAGGCCTGTCCGAACAGATAGGCCGCCGCCTCTGTCTTGGTGTCCAGGACACTGCTCTCCACGATCACCACATCCTTGAGCCCGTAAAGATTCTCAAGGCGCTTTTCCATCTCCCCGTAGTCGTAGGGGGAGGGATTGTGCAGCTCAATGGTGACGATGCCCAGCTCCTTGCCTTTCTGCAGCATGCGAAGCACGGACGAACGGGATACGCCGAGGTAATCCCCGATCTCCTTCTGGTTCATGTCGTCCTGATAGTAAAGACAGCACACCTTATAGATCAGGCGCTCATCGTCAATGATTTTTTTCATGCTTTGCTCTCCTTGTGCCTTAAGTTTTTTGCGGCGCTTACTCCC
The DNA here is from genome assembly GCA_905235465.1 of uncultured Lachnospiraceae bacterium. Classification (GTDB taxonomy): domain Bacteria; phylum Bacillota; class Clostridia; order Lachnospirales; family Lachnospiraceae; genus CAG-791. The sequence continues at coordinate 2,544 of CAJOLP010000076.1, forward strand.
AGAACTCCTTATTGCCGGTCCTGGCATTGAGCGCGGAGCGCAGTTCCATCATGGCCGTATAGTTGGGCAGCAGAAAAGTATTGCACTCCTCCGCCTCAAGCTTTTCCACAAGCTTGTCATAATCCGTCTCGATGCTCATGCGGCTCTGATCGGCGCCTGCCCGCACCAGCCGGTCGTACAGGTCCCGCGCGCGGTCGCCGCAGACAAAGAGCTTTTGCAGATACGGATCGCCGCAGAGTTTTTCGTAATCCGTGGATTCGATCCAGGAAATATCGTGCCCGTCGCCGGTCCGGTCGTTGAGACACAGGACGGCGTTAAAGGGCTCCTTAAAGCTTGTCACATAGGTAAATGCCTGATTGCAGCCGGCGGGATTTTTGACCAGGATCATCTGCACATAGTGATCGTTGAGGTTGAAGGTCTCCATCCGGCCGAAGGCGGAGTGGACGGTCCCCAGCGAATCCATCGCCTCCTGCGCGGGAATGCCCAGCGCCTCTATGGCGCCGATGGCGGCCGCCGCGTTATAGACGTTGTAAACGGCCGGAAGCGCGATATACACCTCCCGGTCTCTGCCCTCCGTGCGGATATGGACGGTCGTGCCGTTGGTCGTCTTTTTATCGATGGAAACCACCGCCACATCCGGCGTCTGCCGCTGATAGCCGCACTTGGGGCAGCGAAAGCCCCCCAGATGCGCGTAGGTGTGGTAGTCATATTCATATTCGCCGTGGCAGACGGGGCAGGTGCCCGCGTCCGTCAGATCCACATTGCCCTGCTCGCCGACAGCCGGCTCGAGGCCGTACCGGATGACTTTATTCGGCACATCCAGCGCCAGGGAAGCGGAAAGCGGATCCTCGGCGTTGAGGACGAGGGTCGAATCGGGACTGAGCTTTACGCCCTTGCGGATCTCCTCCAGCGTATTGTGCACGCTCCCGTAGCGGTCGACCTGATCGCTGAAGAGATTGGTCACCACGATCGCTTTGGGGTGAATGTAGGGGACAAGCTGCTTGAGAGCCGCCTCGTCGCACTCCAGCACCGCGTAGTGGTGATGGGGCCGGCCCAGCCAGTCCGTGCTGCAGAGCATATCCGAGGCAATGCCGTGTACCAGGTTGGCGCCGGATTCATTGCGCATGCAGTCGCGGCCGCTGTCAATCAGCGCCTGCCGGATCATCGTGCAGGTGGTGGTCTTGCCGTTGGTTCCCGTGACGACGACGATCTCCATATCCCGGGCGGGTACAGTCAAAATACTGCTCGACATTTTCATGGCGACGATGCCCGGAAGGGCGGTTCCTCCCCGGCCCGTCAGGCGAAGCGCGGCGCGGGTCGCCTTGCAGGCGGCGACAGAGGCCGCAGTCTGAAGCTTGCCGGGTTTTTTGATGTTATCTGTATTTTTCCTTTTATTGCTCATCTCTGATGTCCTTACACTCCCGCAATGTCGTTAAGTACTTCACCCGCAATGATCAGCCCCACCACCGAGGGGACAAAGGCCGTCGAGCCGGGGATATCTCTCCGCTCGGTACACTTTCTCACCGTACCGGGCGGGCAGATACAGTGCGTCCTGCAGCTGATGGACATATCTTCCAGGGGCCGGATCGGCTTCTCTTTGGAGTAGACCACTTTGAGGGAATCGATGCCGCGCTTTCTGCACTCGCGCCGCATCACCTTGGCCAGCGGGCAGACCGAAGTCTCGTAGAGATCCGCCACCTCAAAGGCTGCCGGATCCGTTTTATTGCCCGCTCCCATGGAAGAGATCACCGGCACGCCCGCCTTTTTGGCATTCTCCACGATCGCGAGTTTTCCGGTCACCGTGTCGATCGCGTCCACCACATAGTCGTAGTCGCGAAAGTCAAACTGATCCTGCGTCTCGGGGAGATAAAAGGTCTTGTATGTCCTGATCTCGCAGTCCGGGTTGATGTCTTTGACCCGGTCCCGGGCCACATCCACCTTATATTGTCCCACCGTCTTTCTCGTCGCGAGGATCTGCCGGTTGATATTCGTCAGGCAGACGCGGTCATCATCGATCAGGTCCATGGCGCCGATCCCGGATCTTGCCAGGGCCTCCACGACATAGCCGCCGACCCCGCCGATCCCGAAAACGGCGACCCGGCTTTGCGCGAATCTGTCCATTGTATCCTTGCCGTATATCAGCTGCGTCCTCGAAAATTGATTCAGCATATTTGCGTTCCTGCTTATCTGTACTATTTCAAAAAAACTTGCATCTATTCTATCACAAAATCACAAATCAGAATGCTTTTTGCAATAAGGCGACGCATTCGACGCCCACCGTATAGGGGAACATATCGACAGGCACCGCCTTCTTCATCCTGTAGGCCCCGCGGCCGCAGAGGACATCCAGATCCCGGGCCATCGTCTCCGGCTCACAGGATATATAGACGACCTTCCCGGGGCCCAGCGCCAGTACGGCATTCAAAAACTCGTCCGAAGCGCCGCTTCTGGGGGGATCCAGAAACAGAATATCGACCTTCTCCCCCTTGGACGCCATATCCATCATGAACCGCCCCGCGTCATTGTGGTAAAACCGCACATTCTCCGCGCCATTGGCCGAGGCGTTGTATTTCGCGTCCCGGACGGCATCGGGATTTAGTTCGACGCCTATCACCTCGCGGCACCGGTCGGAAGCGATGATGCTGATGGTCCCGATCCCGCAGTACGCGTCCAGGATCTTCTCTTTGCCGGAAAAGCCGGCGTAATCCAGCGCCACATTGTAGAGTTTTTCCGTCTGCAGCGAATTGACCTGATAGAAGGATCTGGACGAGATCCTGAAGCGCTTGCCGCACAGGACGTCCTCGATATAGCCGGGTCCGTACAGAGTCTTCTCCCTGTCCCCCAGCACCATGGTCGTCTGCCTGTCGTTGATATTCTGCACGATCGTCGTGATCTCCGGATGACGGCGGACCAGGGCGTTTACGAATTTCTTTGAGGACGGAATGACAGCGCCGCCCGTCACCAGCGTCACCATGATCTGCCTGGTGGCGCGCGCGGTCCTCACCTGCACGTAGCGCAGGACCCCCACGCCGGTATCCTCATCATATATGCGGATCTTGAACGAGTCGATCAGCGCATAGACCGTCTGAATGATGCGGTCCGCGCGAAGGTCCTCTAAGCGGCACGCCTTGACCGGCACCACTTCGTGAGTGCCCGCGCGGTAAATGCCGCAGACCGGCCGTCCCTTTCTGTCCCGGCCGAACACGGAGGTGACTTTCCCCCTGTAGTGGTCGGGATTTTTCATCCGCAGGATGGGATCCACCCGGCCGTACTGACCGATCAGATCCTCCACGGTCTTTTGCTTCCGCTCGAGCTGCTCGGCGTAGGGCACGTCGATCCATGTGCATCCGCCGCATCTTTTCGAGACCGGACACAGAGATTTTGATTTATTTTTACCGGTGGTACTGTTATCACTCATGACTGCTTACTTTAACTCCCCAAAAATAGGCCAGCGCAGAGCGCTGACCTATTTCTCATTTCTAACTGCAAAGCCAAACCGCCTCTTTAGCGCCGCGCGCCGCGGCCGTGATGATGGCGATCAGACATCCGCCTTCCAAAGTCCGTGCAGATTGCAGAGCTCATAAACCGCTACCGGATCGGATGCCTTAAAGGATGCCTTGGGCTCCTGGCCGGGCTCAAGCTCCGCGTACTGGAAGCCGTCCTTGGTCTCAAGCGCGATGAACTGAATGTAGTGCGCATCCAGCATGGGGTGAGCCACGGAACCGACCTGAACCTCGATCACATCGCCGTTGGCCTTAACATCCGGCACATGCTTTTCCCTCGCGCCGTCTGTGACGCCTGCCACCAGCTCCTTCATCGGCTCGCCGCAGCAGGAAGGAGAACATCCCTTGCTGTTG
>CAJOLP010000077.1 GCA_905235465.1 uncultured Lachnospiraceae bacterium
AGCTGACTATAAACTATAAGTCCGGCGGTTCGACCACGATGACCTACGTGTCCGGTTATGCGGGAGAGGACGTTCTGGAAACGGAACCCGCCCGTGAATGCTGGGATATGACATGCGATGAAATGATGAAATACAGCAGTGATTTCTTTTACGAGACGGCTTATGACGGAAACAGTGAAGATGTGAGCAGCTGTGTAAAAGTCGGCTATTGAAAATCAAGCGGAAAGACTTGTACGAAATAATTTTTTGACAGCGGATTACACTTCGAGATGTCTGAAAAAATCTTGGGGGTAAATGATGGAAAAGCGTAAAGACGGAAAAACAAGGGACACAGAGGACAAAGTATTTGAGCTTATTGAGATCAAACTCTCAAATGTGAAGGGCGGCGTCAGAATTTCCTGGAAAGAAAAGCCGAAACAGTCGAAGGACGTCGGACCGAAGAATGCAGGACCGAAGGATGCCGGACCGAAGGATGACAGGGCGAAGGACGTCGGACCGAAGAATGCCGGGCAGAGGGAAATCTATCAGGTCTTTCGGACGACGTTTGCCGGCAGTTGGGATGTGATCGGGACAACGGAGGAGACGGAGTATTTTGACTATAAGGTGGTCAACCGCACCGAGTATTCCTATGCTGTTATTGCGGCGAGTGATGTGAGGCCGAGGCCCCGGCAGCTCGATCTGAAAAGCAGTGCCATCACCTATGTATCCGACGTAAACCTGACCAAAATTGAGAATGTCCGGCAGGGGGTCAAGCTGACCTGGAGCCGCTGCGCGGGGATGGAAAAGTTTGATGTGTTTTGCCGGACGCCGGGAACTGGCTGGCGGGCAGTCGCGTCGACCGAAGCGATCAGCACAGTGATCACCACCCTGGACGGAAGGACCACGCTTGAAGAGGGGGAGCACTACTTCTTTAAGGTGCGGGGCTATACGCACGGCAGAATGGACGGCATGCTGCATGCGGGGATCTTCAGCAATGAAAGGGAGATCGTCCGCGTTGCGCCGCCCGCGATCTCCAGCGTAAAAATACAGCGCGGCCGGGTGATCCGGATCAGCTGGAAGGAGAAGCCGGAGGTCAGCGGATACAGGATCCAGCTCTCACAGGATGCCTCCTTTAAAGAGAAGGTCAAGGGCATGAACGTGAGGGGAGAGGGCAAATGCAGTAAGACGGTGGGCCCTCTTGAAGGAGCAGTTTATTATCTGAGGATCAGCTGCTACCGGAAGGTAGACGGCAAAATATACAGTTCTGCCTGGAGCAGCGCCAGAGCAGTCCGGCTATAAAAAGAAGGCTTGTCACTACATGAATACGTAGTGGCAAGCCTGTTTTTTTCGTTAGTTTTGCAGAGTACCGAGTCTATGGGAGCTAAGCCGCATAAGTGGAGCTAAGCAGCCCCGCAGCCCCGCATCAAAGCACCTTGGACAGGAAGTCCTGCAGGCGCGGGTTCTGGGGATCGGCGAAGAAGGGGATGGGTTTGTTCTCTTCCATGACGACGCCTTCGTCGATGAAGAGAACGCGGGTGCCGACTTCGCGGGCGAAGCCCATCTCGTGGGTGACGACGACCATGGTCATGCCGTCATCCGCCAGCTCTTTCATGACTTCCAGAACCTCGCCGACCATTTCGGGGTCCAGCGCGGAGGTGGGCTCATCGAAAAGGAGGACATCCGGATTCATGGCGAGGGCCCGCACGATGGCAATACGCTGTTTCTGGCCGCCGGAAAGGCTGGCCGGATAGGCATCCGCCTTATCCAGAAGGCCGACGCGGTCCAGAAGGCGTTCCGCCTCTTTATCCGCCTCATCCTGTTTCATGAAGCCCGTGCGGACGGGGGCGAGTGTGATGTTTTTGCGCACGGTCATATTCGGGAAAAGGTTGAAGTGCTGGAACACCATTCCCATTCTGCGGCGGATAATGTTGATGTCCACATCGTCGCTGGTGATGTCCGTGCCCTCGAAGATGATCTTGCCTTCGGTCGGCTCTTCCAGGAGGTTCAGGCAGCGAAGGAATGTCGATTTGCCGGAACCGGAGGGGCCGATCACAACAATTTTTTCGCCCTTGCGGATATCCTGCGTGATGCCCCTAAGGACCTCATTGTCCCCAAAGGTCTTTTTGAGGTTTTCCACATGGATCATAACGTCACCCGGCTGAACGGCTGACTGTGCGGCGGCAGTATTTGGGCTGTCCGCGCCCTTTTTCTTATCGAGCATCACTTTCTCTCAGCCTCCTTTCCAGAATACCAAGGCCCTTGGTCATGAGCATGACCACCGACAGGTATATGATCGCGATGCCTATGTAAGGCATGAACGCCTGATATGTCTTGCCCTGGATCTGCTGCGCCGCCTTGGTCAGATCCGTCAGTCCTATGACGGTGACAAGGGACGTATCCTTAAAGAGCGTGATCAGTTCGTTGCCGAGCGCGGGAAGGATGTTTTTGATCGCCTGCGGGATGATGATGTCCTTCATGACCGTGATGTAATCCATGCCCAGGCTTCGCCCCGCCTCCATCTGGCCGGGATCCACCGACATGATGCCGCTTCGGATGATCTCGGCTGTGTAGGCGCCGGAGTTGATGCCCAGTGAAAGTATAGCGACGCCGATGAGATTGCGGCTTGTCCTGAAAATGACAAATCCCATGATCAAAAGCTGCACCATCATCGGTGTTCCGCGGATCACGGTGGTGTAGATCTCGCAGACCTTGTTGAAGAAATTGAGCAGGGCCCCGCGGTCCTTGGCCTTTTGCTGGTCGTGCAGCGTGCGCACGACGGCGACAAGTATGCCGAGAATGATGCCGATCACGAGCGCGCCCAGCGTGACCGTGAACGAAATACCGAGGCCGGCAATGTAGCGCTTCCACCTGTCCGCCTCAATAAAACTTTGATAGAACTGATTACATATGTCATTCCACCAAACACTCAAAACCGTTACCTCCGAAAACCTTAAAAAAATAACAATAACGCCATGACCGGGACGCACAGGCGAAGCGGTCATGGCGGTTTGCTTGATCCGTCATTAATGTCTCAGCTGTCAGCGAAAAATCATTCACCTGTGGGGATGTATTTGTCGACGATCTCCTGCACGGTGCCGTCCGCGATCAGATCTTCCAGTGCCTTGTTGACCGCGTCGCGGAGCGCCGGGTTGTCCTTGGAAATGCCGATCGCGTAATCCTCGATGATGTACTCGGTGTCGAGGATCTTCAGACCATCATTGGCAGCGACGAAAGCCTCGGCGGGCTTGTTGTCGATAACGACTGCGTCGACCTTGCCGCCCTTAAGCGCCTCGATTGCCATGGCGCCGTTCGTGTAGGAAATGACATGATCTTCGCCATAGTCGTCGGAGCAGTAGAGGTAACCGGTGGTGGCGTCCTGGCAGCCGATGATCTTGTCCTTGGCCAGATCGTCGACGGTCGCGATATCGGAACCCTCGGGGACGATGACGACCTGAATGCCTCTCGCGTAAGGAGTGGTGAAATCAACGTTCTGCTTGCGCTCCTCTGTGACGGTGAGGCCTGCCATGGCGATATCGGACTTGCCGCTCTGTACGGATGTGATGACAGAGCCGAATTCCATATCGTCTACCACGAGCTCAAGGCCCAGGGCCTCGGCGATCTTGGTCGCTACTTCCACATCGATGCCTTCATAGCCGCCGGCATCATCTGTCATCTCGTAGGGCGGGAACGCCGCGTTGGTCGCCATGTGAAGTTTGCCGGCCTCAACGGTCGTTACTTCTCCTTCTCCGGCCGCGTCATCAGCAGGCGCCTCAGCGGTCTCTTCCGTGGATTCTGTCGTTGTGCTCGCACCGGTGCTGCCGCCGCATGCCGCCAGTGAGAGGGCCATCATGGCCGCCAAAAACAATGCAAAATACTTTTTCATAATCTTTTCCTCCCGATTATTCAAAGAACTGAATAATTATAAAATGCTCAAATTGAACACTTTACGAACACTCTTCATTATATTCACTCTGCTGAATATCCGCAACATATTTGCCGTATTTTTATGAATGCGGGACAATGACTCACATCGTGAACTGGACCGCGCAGAAGACGGCGTAGATCGCCAGCAGAAGGATGCCCTGCCACCTTTTCAGCTTCCCGGTCAGAAGCGGAGGGACCGTCAGGATCGTCATGACAACGAGCATGGTGGGGATCTCGAAGACCAGGCTCGCGTTCCTGCCAAAGAGAACGGCGCTTTGCGGTACTTTGAAGGGGGCGAGCGTCACCGACACCCCGCTGACCAGAGCCAGGTCAAAGAAGTTGGCGCCGATCACGTTGCCGAGGGAAAGGGAGCCGTGTCCCTTGATGAGGGATGTGACCGCTGTCACGAGTTCGGGGAGGCTGGTCCCCAGCGCGACGAAGGTCAGCGCGATCACGGATTCGGGGACGCCAAGCGCCTGCGCGATCAGCGTGCCGTTGTCGACCAGGAGATTCGCGCCGATGGCGATCAGGACGGCGCCCGCGATCAGATAAAGGATGATGCGGGACATAGGGAGCTCCCCACTTCCGTCAGAGCTGCTCTGCGCGCCGTCTGCGGGTGCGGAGCTGCTTTGGGCCTGGGCCGCAGCGGCGGAGCCGCCTCCCACAAGTCCCTTCACGGAGCGGACATTCAGGCAGATGTAGGTGACAAACAAAAGCAGCAGGATTATGCCGATGGGCCGCACAAAAGAGCCGATCACATAGGCGGAGACGCAGTAGACGGCCGCCGCGAGATAAAAGAAGGCTACGGGGAGCTTCAGCGGCTTTTTGTCCACGGGACCGGGCCTTAGGGCCAGCGTGATGGCCGCGATCAGTGCCGTGTTGCAGATGACCGAGCCGATGGCGTTTCCGTAGGCGATCTCGCCGTGCCCCTCCAGCGCGGACATCGTGGAGACCATGACTTCCGGAAGCGTCGTGCCGATGGACACGACCGTCGCGCCGATCAGAATCTCGGGGAGCTTAAAGATCCTCGCCAGGCTGCTGGCGCCCTCGACGAACCAGTCGCCGCCTTTGATGAGGCAGATCAGTCCCACAACAAACAACAAAACTGCTTTTATCATAACGTGTGTTCCTTTCGTCATATTTTCGCAAATCGTGATCACAGTCCATAATACAGGGTCATGCCCGGACGAAATGGCCTGATTTATGTGCCGTCTCCGATACTGATGACATTTTCCTGTTCGGCGTACCAGCTGTTCGGGTAGCGGTCCGTGAGGATGGTGGCGTCGCCCCATGCGGCAAAGCGGACGATGACATGGAATTTCTCCGATGTGCACACGACATAGCGCTCTTTGGACTGCGCGACCGCGCGTCCCTTAATGATCGCTTCGTTGATGTCGGGGGTGGTAAAACCGTTATCGGCATTGACACCGTTGGTGCCCATAAAGCATTTGGTGAAGTTATAGCTGCGCAGTTCTTCGCAGGCCGCGCTTCCGACGATTGCTTCTGTAAGGCCGCGGATCTCTCCGCCGACCAGACTGACGCGGAAGCCCCTTCTGGCAAGTTCCAGTCCATGCGCCACCGCGTTGGTGATGTAGACGGCAGAGTGTTCCGTAATAAAAGGAATGACAGCGCCTGTCGTTGTGCCGGCATCAATGAAAACGAAGTCATTCGGCTGGATCAGCGAGGCAGCATATCTGCCGATCATCTGCTTTTCCCTGATGTTGACGGTCTGTTTTTCCAGGACGCCTTCCTCCCGAAGATCCGTCATGCTGTTCGCGGAAACGGCGCCGCCAAAAACGCGCACAAGCAAACCCTTGCTGTCCATTTCCTGCAGGTCCCGGCGTATTGTCGATTCCGATACATGGAGGAGACTGGTCAGTTCAGGAAGAGTAATACTTCCGCGTGTATCCAGTATTTGCAGGATCTGTTGTTTTCTCTGTTCGGCCAGCATAGTGGAAACTCCTATTCTTGTATTAAAGCAAAATGTTCTTACAGATCGCCCGAATTAACCGTTCATATTCGAGCACAGAGTGTCATTATTTCTCACACACATTCATTATACCGTCAGATATTGTTTATTGAAACAGATAACGGATAAAAAACAACACGGCCCCGCCAAAATGCCAAGGCCGTGTGCTGTTTTCTTGTTTTTATGAATTGCTGTACACAATCACGCCGCTGCAGCGGATCCGGTCTGTCCCTGCTCGACAGGTTTCTTGAGGAAACCGAGGAGGAGGGCTCCCACAAGGGTTCCGACAACCAATGCGACAACGTACATGAGTGCATGGCCAACAACGGGGAACACGAAGATGCCGCCGTGAGGAGCCATCAGTGTGCAGCCGAAGGCCATGGACATGCCGCCCGCCACTGCAGAACCCGCAATGCATGCGGGAAGAACATGGATCGGATCAGAAGCCGCATAGGGGATGGCGCCCTCTGTGATGAATGCGAGGCCCATGATGAAGTTGACGGGACCGGATTCGCGCTCTTCCTTGGTGAACTTATCCTTGAAAAGGATGGTCGCCAGCGCGATCGCGCAGGGAGGAACCATTCCGCCGACCATAACGGCTGCCATAATATCATAGTTGCCCGCCGCAATGGAAGCCGTACCAAAAACGTATGCCGCCTTGTTGAAGGGACCGCCCATGTCGATGGCCATCATGCCGCCAAGTATCATACCCAGGAGGATCTTGCTTGATCCGCTCATGTTGGTCAGGGCAGTATTCAGACCGGTATTGAGCGCGCCGATCGGAGGTTCTACGATGAACATCATGATCAGCCCGATAAGCAAAATACCGAATACGGGATACAGAAGCACGGGCGCAATCTTTTCGATGGACTCGGGCAGCTTGCTGAAGAGCTTCTGAAGGAGCAGGACCAGATATCCGGCAATGAAGCCCGCGAGCAGAGCGCCGAGGAAACCGGACTTGCCGCTCGCCGCGATCGCGCCTCCGACAAAACCGACTGCAAGGCCGGGTCTGTCCGCAATACTCTCAGCGATATATCCCGCAAGGACGGGAAGCATGAAGCCAAAAGCCACGCCGCCGATGGACTTTAAGGTCGCCGCGACCGGCGTGATGGAACCGAAATTCGCTCTCTCCGCTTCGGTCAGCGCGTTAATGTCCACTGCAAATCCGTCGATGAGGAATGCGAGCGCGATCAAAATACCGCCGCCGACGACGAACGGAAGCATATGGGATACACCGTTCATCAGCTGTACATAGACCTTGTGGCCCGCGCTGCCGGACGCCTTAGCGCCGGAAGAAGAAGCAGCAGTGCCTGCGCCTCCCTGCCAGACAGGCGCGTCGCCGGCTTTGGCGCGCTCGACAAGCTGATCGGCCTTATTGATGCCGTCGGAAACAGGGACTTCGATCAGTTTTTTGCCGTGGAAGCGATCCATGGGAACATTTGCGTCCGCCGCGACGATAATGCAGTCCGCATCCGCAATCTCTTTGTCCGAAAGGACATTCTTGGCACCGCCCGAGCCGCGGGTCTCTACTTTGACCCAGCAGCCTGCCGCCTTGGCGGCTTTTTCAATGCCCTCCGCCGCCATATAGGTGTGCGCGATGCCGGTGGGGCAGGAGGTGACTGCGCAGATGCGGAACGCGTCTGTCGGCGCGGTGACGGCCTCCTCTTCGCCGCCTTCCCATTTGCGGGTGTCTTTGTCATCCGCCGCGTCTATGATGGACAGGAAGGTGTCGACGTCGGGCGCGTTCTTCAGGTCCGTGGAGAACTGCTCATCCATCAGGAGACGGGACAGCTTGCTGAGCACGTCGAGATGGACGTTGTCCTTGGTGTTGGGGGCCGCGATCAGGAAGATCAGGTTGACGGGCTCACCGTCGAGCGAGTCGAAGTCGACGCCGTCCTTGATGACCATGGCCGCAAGGCCGGGTTTGATGACCGCATCGCACTTGCCGTGAGGGATCGCAAGGCCTTCGCCGATGCCGGTCGTGGATTCTTCTTCTCTGCGGTAAACTTCCGCACGGTAAGCGTCCAGATCTCGGATCTTTTCACTTTTCGCCATCAGTTCGACCATCTGGTCCAGGGCTTCCTCTTTTTTCTTAGGAGTGCCGTTCAGATCGATGCTTCGCCTATCGAGCAAATCTGTAATACGCATGGTGGTATTTCCTCCTTTTACACATGTTGGTGTGTGTACCGTTTTCATACATGGCTGCAGTGACAGTTTTCAGTGTTTTAGTGTTTCAGTGTTTCAGTGTTTCAATGTTTCAGCCGTCGAGACGTCCGTAGACGTCCATGACCTCTTTTCTGGTCGCGAGCAGGTGCGAGAAAGCGCTCGCGCTGCCGGTGGCGACGCCCATCCGGAACGCGTGCTCGTAGCTGTGCTGCTCCTCCCAGCCGGTCAGGAAACCGGCGACCATGGAATCGCCCGCGCCGACCGCGTTGATCAGCTCGCCCTTCGGGGCGGGAAGCATGTGGACTTCATCGTTTTCATCCACAAGGACCGCACCCATGCCGGACATGGAGACCAGAACATTGACCGCACCCATTTCCTGAAGCTTTCTCGCGTAGGGGACGACGGATTCCCGCGTCTCCAGCTTCACACCAAAGATTTCCCCGATCTCATGGTGATTGGGTTTGATCAGGAACGGATGATACTGCAGGACGTTGACCAGAAGATCCTTTGTGGCGTCGACCACGAAGCGGATCCCGCGGCCCTGGAGCGCCTCGAGGATGTTGGAGTAGATCGTCCCGGGCATGCTCTCGGGAATGCTGCCGGCGAGCACGAGCGTGTCACCCTCCCGCAGCGTTTTAAGCTTCGCCATCAGGGCGTCCTGGCCGGCCTGGTCGATGACGGGACCCATGCCGTTGATCTCCGTGCCGTCCACATCCCGCAGCTTCAGGTTGATCCTGGAAAAACCGTTTCCGATCCGGATGAAATCGTTTTTGAGTCCCATCTCATCCATGCGGCGGATCAGCTCATCACCGGTGAAGCCTGCGACGAATCCAAGCGCTGTACTGTCGATCCCGAGGTTTGTGAGCACTGTGGTGACGTTGATCCCTTTTCCCCCAGCCAGCATCTGCTCATAGACCGTACGGTTCGTCTTGCCGAGTTCGAAATTCGGAACGGAGACGATGTAGTCCAGCGATGGATTGAATGTTACTGTGTAGATCATTTCTGAACCTCCCTTCTACACATTTGTTGGATGTATAGAGTATACAATCAAAAACGCTCAAATGCAAGCACAAAATAGCATATAACCGTCATAATCCACCATTGTACGCCAATAAATACCAAAAACAGCCAAAAAAATCGGGCTCCCCACCGATAAACAGCCAGAAACGGTTTGAAACACGCAAAAACGAGCATGGAGGGAAAGCGGTTGGCTAAGAGTGGGTGAGTAGTGGTACAATAAGGAAGGTCCATACAACGGCTGCGAGATGGGCACGATAATCGGATCCGGAGCCGCTTACGGGGGCAGCTTATGGGCGCGGATCACGGGTCAGGTCAAAGGACAGAATGAGGGAAAAAGTGAGCAATACAGCGTTGTCAGACAAATATTTTGTCTTTGATGAACTGAATAACGATAAGGTCATGGCTGTGTACTCCAAAAAGCCGATGGATTTCAACACTGCCGTGATCGGGCAGGAGGGCAGGCGCAGGCTCTACGAGACGATTCAGGAGGATCTGCAGTACAGGTTCAGGAAAGCGGCGCGCGTCTCTCAGGTGCACGGCGACAGGGTCGTGATCGTGAATGAGGAAAACCTCGATGATGTGATCGGGGAGGCGGACGGTCTTTTGACAGATCTTAAAGGGGTCTCCCTGGAGATCCGGACAGCGGACTGTCAGAGCATCTTTCTGTACGATCCTGTGCGCGGCGTGATCGGCAATGTGCACAGCGGCTGGAAAGGGACGCTGCAGGGCATCGCGGTCAAGGCGGTGGATCTGATGATCCGCGCTTACGGGTGCCGCGCGGAGGATATTGAGGCCTATATCAATCCGAGCATTTTGAAGGAGTCCTTTGAGGTGGAGGATGATGTGATCGGGCAGTTTAGGGCCGTTGTGGATGTGGAAAAATACGCTGAGCCCACGGGCATAGTGGACGGACGGCAAAAATACCATATGGACACGGCGGCGATCAACCGGGACGCGCTCACCGCGGCGGGCCTGCGGCCGGAAAACATTCATGAGAGCGGAATCGATACGGTGACCCACCGGGATGTGTATCACTCCTATCGAGGCGACGCGCACGCCGCCGGGAGGAACGGATCCCTGATTTGCCTCCGGTAAGGGCCAAAAGCCCTAAGAAGCCCGGAGGAACATGGAGGACGCTGCGTTATGAAATATGATTTTACTTCTATGATGGAGAGGAAGGGGCTCGATGCCATGGCGGTGGACGCGCCCGGCAAAGTGGACGAGTCGATCGCTCCGCTCGCGCCAAAAGAGGGGTTCGACCTCATCCCGATGTGGGTGGCGGACATGAATTTTCCCACCTGCCCGGCGGTCACAGAGGCGATCATTGGGAGGGCAAAGCACCCCGCCTTCGGCTATTTTGTCCCGCGCGATGAGTACTACAGAGAGATCATCGAGTGGCACAAAAAAAGGCACGGCGCAAAGGGGCTCACGGCCAAATGCATCCATTATGAGAACGGCGTGCTGGGAGGGCTGTTGACGGCGCTCTCTGTATTTTGCCCCCAAGGCGGCAATGTGCTGGTGCACTCGCCCACCTACATCGGGTTCACGCACAGCATGGAGCCGAATGGCTATCATATGGTGCTCTCGCCCCTGGTGCGGGATGAGGAAGGCGTCTGGCGGATGGATTTCGAGGACATGGAGAAAAAGATCGTCGACCATGACATTCACGCGGCGGTGTTCTGCTCGCCCCACAATCCCTGCGGCAGGGTATGGACCAGAGAGGAGATCAGCCGGTTCATGGCGCTGTGCGAAAAGCACGACGTCTATGTGATCTCCGACGAGATCTGGTCGGATCTGGTCCTTGCCGGCCATACGCACATCCCGACGCAGTCCGTGTCGGAGGACGCCCGCATGAGGACGGTGGCGCTGTACGCGCCCTCCAAGACGTTTAATCTGGCAGGTCTTGTGGGCGCCTACCACATCATTTACAACAGGGAGATCCGGGAAAAAGTGCGCAAAGCCGGATCGCGCACCCATTACAATCAGATGAATGTGCTGTCCATGTACGCGCTGATCGGGGCCTACAGCCCGGAGGGGTACGTCTGGACGGATGAGCTGTGTGACGTGCTCACCGGCAATGTGCAGTACGCCTGCTGGTATATCCGGGAAAACCTGCCGGGGCTGAGCGTGTTTCAGCCGGAGGGGACATACATGCTGTTTGTGGACTGCAGTGAGTACTGCGCGTCCCATGAAAGGACGCTGGATGACATTCTCCACGCGGCATGGGACGTGGGCGTCGCGGTGCAGGACGGCAGGCCGTTCCACGGGCCCTGCCACTTCCGCATGAACCTCGCGCTGCCGCTGGAGCGGGTGCAGGAGGCCTTCTACAGACTGTCCCACTACGTCTTCGCGGAGGAAGAGGAATGGCCGTAAGGCCTGATGTTGACAAATAAAAGGGGGAATCTATGCAGTACAGGAGTGATAAGTACGGCAATCAGCTTTC
>CAJOLP010000078.1 GCA_905235465.1 uncultured Lachnospiraceae bacterium
TGCGGCGGCGATTTTCCCTTCATGGAAGTGGATGAGGGGGAGATGTCCTTTTCCTGTCACATGGATCCGGAGGACGTGGTCTATGGACTGGGGGAAAATGTCCGCGGAATCAATAAGCGCGGCTGGATCTATGAGAGCAAATGCAGCGATCAGCCAAGGCACCTGGAGGACGCCCGCTCGCTCTACGCCGCCCACAATTTTCTGGTGGTGGACGGGAAGGAGCAGTTCGGGCTGTTTTTGGACTATCCGGGCATTGTGACTTTTGACGTGGGTTACACGGAGATCTCGACCCTGAAGATCACGCTCTCGGACTGGAACGCGGACGTCTATGTGATCGACGGCGACAGTGTAAAGGATATCGTGCATCAGTTCCGGCAGATCATCGGGCCGAGCTATATCGCGCCGCTGTGGGCCTTCGGTGTCGGCCAGAGCCGCTGGGGATACAGGACCGAGGAGGATGTCAGGGAGGTGGTGCGCTCGCACCGCGAGGCGGGCATCCCGCTGGATATGGTCTATCTGGACATCGACTACATGGAGCGGTACAAGGACTTCACGGTCGATCCGGAGAAGTTTCCGGATTTTGCCGGTCTGGTGGAGGATCTGAAACAGGAGCACATTCATCTCGTGCCGATCATCGACGCGGCGGTCAAGGAGGAGAAGGGATACTCTGTCTACGAAGAGGGCATTGAAAAGGGGTATTTCTGCACGACCAAAGACGGAAAGCCGTTCGTCGGCGCGGTGTGGCCGGGGCGCTCTCTTTTTACGGATATGCTCAACCGGGACGCCCGCCGCTGGTTCGGCGATCAGTACCGGGTGCTGCTGGATCAGGGCATCGACGGGTTCTGGAACGATATGAACGAGCCGTCCATCTTTTACGCGGAGGACCGGCTGGCGGAGACGCTGGATGAGATCGCGGCGCTCAGAGAGGGCGGGCAGAATTTTGACCTGGATGCCTTCTCGCACTTTACGGGCCTTGTGAGCGATCTGTCCGCCAATCCGGAGGATTACAAGAAGTTTTACCACAACGTGGACGGCAGGCGGATCAGGCACGATCACGTGCACAATCTGTACGGCTACAACATGACCAGAGCGGCGGGCGAGGCCTTCGGGCGCCTTGTGCCCGACAAAAGGATCCTGATGTTCTCCCGGGCGTCCTGCATCGGCATGCACCGGTACGGCGGCGTCTGGCAGGGGGACAACAAGTCCTACTGGGAGCACATCCTGCTCAATCTCAGGATGCTTCCCTCCCTGAATATGTGCGGGTTTTTGTATACCGGCGCGGATATCGGCGGGTTTGGGAGCGATACCACCGAGGACCTGGTGATGCGCTGGTACGCGCTCGGCGTCTTCACGCCCCTTATGCGCAATCATTCCGAGATGGGCACGCGCCTGCAGGAGGTCTACCGCTTCACGGATGTGGAGAGCTTTAAGCAGATCTTAGAGCTGCGCTACAAGCTCCTTCCGTACCTGTACAGCGAATATATGAAGGCGGCTCTGCGGGACGAGATGATGTTCCGGCCGCTGGCTTTTGATCATCCCGAGGATCCGCGCTGCCGCACCATCGAGGACCAGCTTTATCTGGGAAGCGAGCTCATGATCGCCCCCGTCTATACGCAGAACGCGGCCGGCCGGTATGTCTATCTGCCCGAGCGCATGAAGATGCTGCGCCACACGCGGGAAGGCGTGCTGGAGGAGGAGATCCTGGAGAAGGGCGATCACTATATTGACGTGCCGCTTTCGGACGTCGTGTTTTTCCTCAGGGAGGGCCATATGATCCCGATCTCCCGCGGCGGCTTGAATGTGGACGAGGTGGACATGGAGCATCCGGAGACGATCTCCTTCGGTGACGACGCGGTCTATGAGTACTATCACGACGACGGGATCTCCTTAAGCGGCGCCGGAGAGGAAAATATACGAATTCTGAAGGCCCGGGAGAAAAACTGAAAGGGCGCGCGAAGGACGCGCGGAATCCGCGGGAGACGAAGGACTGCGCCTGCGGGAGCGCCATGCGCCATAAGAGGTGAGAACAGTGTGGAGCGACAGCGTTGAAAAAAATTTATGCGGTGAGAGCCGTATGGGCACGGAAAGTCAGGCGGCGCCCGTCCACTTTGTGGGGGCCGGTCCCGGCGCCCCGGATCTGATGACTCTGCGGGGGCGCAGGCTCATAGAGGAGGCCGATCTGATCATTTACGCGGGGTCGCTTATAAATCCCGCCCTTCTGGACTGGAGAAAGCCCGGGTGCCGCGTCATGAACAGCGCGAAGATGACTCTGGAGGAGATCGTCGGCGCGATGGAAGAGGCGGCGCGAAGGGGAGAGCAGGTCGTGCGCCTTCAGACGGGCGATCCGTCGCTCTACGGCGCGGTGGGAGAGCAGATGCGCGCTCTCGAAAAGAGGGGCATCGCATACGATTCCACGCCGGGGGTCAGTTCTTTTCTCGGCGCGGCGGCCGCGCTGAACCTGGAATACACGGTTCCGGAGCGGTCCCAGACGGTGATCCTGAGCAGGATCGGGGGAAAGACGCCGGTCCCTGAGAGGGAATCCGTGGAATCCCTGGCGGCTCACGGCTGCACGATGGTCTACTTCCTCAGCGCAGGGCAGATGGGCGAGCTGGCGCGGCGTCTGATCAAGGGCGGCTATAGTCCCGACACGCCGGCCGCGCTGGTGTACAAGGCCACCTGGCCGGAGGAGAGGACGTGGGTGTGCACGCTGGGCACGCTGGAAAAGACGGCCGGCGACAATCACATCACAAAGACGGCCCTTGTGATCGTCGGAGAGGCGGCGGGAAGAGCGAAGGCTCCCGGCATCATCCGCGAAAAGGGAGAGGCGGCGGAAGGTGAGCAGGCCGGATCGGATCGCGGCGCCTCCACGAGATCGAAGCTGTATGACCCGTCCTTTGAGACGGAATTTCGCGGAAAGAAGCAATAACCGGCGGGAAGAGGCAATAACCAAAAGAAGCAATAGCCAATGACAGACAGACGAAGGAAAACAAGGATCATCATACTGGTGCTGCTGGTACTGGCCGGCGCGGTCCTGGAGGTCGCGCTGGGCAACGTGTACATAGCCCCGGGAAGGATCATAGAGGTGCTGTTTGGCGCGGGGCGTTCCGGCGCCGAATATGTGCAGGAGCGCAGTATTTTGACGCAGATCAGGATCCCGCGCATGCTCATGGCCGCCATTTTGGGAGGGGCGCTGGCGGTATCAGGATTTTTGCTGCAGACGTTCTTCAGAAACCCCATCGCCGGGCCGTATGTGCTGGGCATCTCATCGGGCGCAAAGCTGGTGGTGTCCATCGTGATGATTATGATGGTGAGCCGGACCGGGCGCAGTTCGAACCTCCTGATGGTGGCCGCGGCCTTTGTGGGGTCGCTTTTGGTCACTGCGTTCATTGTTGTGATCGCGGGGCGCGTGCGGAATACGGCCTCGCTCCTGGCGGCAGGCGTTATGGTGGGCTATATCTGCAGCGCGCTGACCGAGTTTTTGGTGACCTTTGCCGATGACGCGCAGATCGTCAACCTGCACGGGTGGTCCCAGGGGACTTTTTCCGGTATGGACATGGCCGGCGTGGGGACGGCAGCCCTGATCGTCGGCGCGGCGATGATCGCCGCCATGGCCTGCGCGAAGCCCATCGGCGCCTTTGCGCTGGGGGAGTCCTACGCCCGGAGCATGGGCGTCAACGTGCGGGTGTACCGCGTGGTGCTGATCGGGCTCTCAAGCATTCTGTCGGCCTGCGTGACCGCCTTCGCGGGCCCGGTATCTTTTGTCGGCGTCGCCGTTCCCTTCCTGATGCGGGAGTATTTTAGAACCGGCAGGCCGCAGCTCCTGATCCCGGCATCGTTTCTGGGCGGCGCGGCATTCTGCCTCTACAGCGACCTGGCGGCGCGGATGCTGTTCGCGCCGGCCGAGCTCAATATCAGCACGGTCACATCACTGATCGGCGCGCCGATCGTGATCTATATGCTGCTCAGCCGGCATGGCAGTGAGTAGAAATCAAAGTTAGGCAAGGAAAAGGAGAGCGCGGCTATGGCATCAGAGAGCGCCGGCGGTCAGGAAGGCATCTTCCTGGGGCTGCAGGGCCTGACAATTGGATACGGACAGCGTGAGGTGCTGCGGGATGTGGACCTGACGCTCAGGCAGGGCGAAATACTGACGCTGGTCGGGCCCAACGGCGCCGGCAAATCGACGCTGATCAGGACGCTCTGCGGACAGCTCGCCCCACTGGGCGGGCGTATTTATATGGGCGGGTCTTATATGGGCACGCCCGAAAGGGGCGAAAGCGGCACGGCCAAAGGTAAGGGGGACGGGAGCGCATCCCTAAGGGAACTGACCTCCATGAGCACCATGGAGATCGCGCGGTCGGCGGCAGTGGTATTTACCGAGCAGGTGCGCCCCGAGCACATGACCTGCCGCGAGGTGGTGGAGGCCGGGCGCTACCCCTACACCGGCGCCATGGGAAAGCTGCGGCCTAAGGATCACATCGCGGTGGACCGCTCCATGAAGCGCATGCATGTGGAGGATCTGGCGGAGCGCCGGTTTGACGCCATCAGCGACGGGCAGAGGCAGCGGGTCCTGATCGCCCGCGCCATGGCGCAGGACACGCCGATCCTGATGCTGGACGAGCCGACCTCGTATCTGGATATCCGCTATAAGGCGGAGCTGATGGATGCCCTGCGGGAGCTGTCGGCAGAGGGGCACGCGGTGCTGATGTCCCTGCACGAGGTGGATCTGGCCCTGGAGGTGTCCGACCGCATTCTCTGTGTCCGGGAGGGGCAGAGGCCGTTTTGCGGGACGCCCCGGCAGGTGCTGGAATCCCACGCCCTGCGGGAGCTCTTTGGGCTGACCGAGGAGATGTATGACAAATACTTTGGCCGGGCCGCGGCGGAAAGCGCCGCCTCGGGGCGCATGTTCACGAACAGGAAGTGTCCGTATTTTCCCTGCCATAAGACCGAAAGCGCCCTCGAGCGCGAGCAGTTCAATTGTCTGTTTTGCTACTGTCCGCTCTATGGCCTGGGTAAGTCTTGCGGCGGGAATTTCCGGATCACGGAGAAGGGCGTCAAGGACTGCACGCCGTGCATGTATCCGCACCGCGCCGAAAATTACGGCGAGATCATCGAGAGGCTTCGCGCCCTGAATCGAAAGGATAACTGAAACAGAGATGGAAACAGCAAATGGATCCGCCGGGCAGGCGGCCCGGGAAGCGGAGCTTTTGGGGATCATCAGTGAGATCACACCGCCGGATCAGGCGATGGAAAATATCGTGCGCGCCGATTTTGAGGCCCTGGCCGTGCCGCCGGGGAGCCTTGGGAAGCTGGAGGATATCGCCGTGCAGCTGGCCGGCATCAGCGGGGAGCGCAGGCCCTCCGTGCGCAAAAAGAGGATCGTCGTGCTGTGCGCCGACAACGGCGTCTACGCGGAGGGTGTGGCCGGCACGCCGCAGGAGGTCACCGCGCGGCAGGCCGTCAACATGGTCCGCGGCAGATCGGGCATGTCCGTCCTCGCCCTCGCCACAGGGTGCGAGGTGGAAGTGGCCGATGTGGGCATCGCGACGCCCTATACCAAGGAGCCTGACGGCAGGGGCAGGGGGATCCTGGACATGAAAATACGGCCGGGGACCGGCAATATCGCCCGTGAGGCCGCGATGACGAGAGACGAGGCGATGCGGGCCGTTCTGAACGGCGTTTCCCTCGCCCGCAAGGCGTCGGAGGAAGGCGTCGATCTGCTCGGCGTGGGGGAGATGGGCATCGGAAATACGACGACATCCGCCGCTGTCCTTGCGGCGCTGACCGGGCGGTCTGCCCGGGATGTGACGGGGAGAGGCGCAGGGCTTCCGGATAAGGCCTACGCGCGCAAGATCAAGGTCGTGGACCGGGCGGTGCGGCTGCATTTTGCGGACGGTTCTGCCGGAGCCCGCGGAAAAGAAAAAGATCCCATTGAGGTGCTGGCCCGGGTCGGCGGACTGGATCTGGCGGCCATGTGCGGCGTCTATCTCGGATGCGCGAGATACCATGTGCCGGCCGTCATCGACGGCTTTATCTCCGCGGTGGCGGCGCTCTGCGCGGTGCGGCTGTGCGGGGACTGCCGCGGCTATATCTTCGCGTCCCACCACTCGGCGGAACGGGGATTTCGCGCCGCGATGGAGGCGCTGGGGATGGACGCCTACCTTCATCTGGGCCTTCGGCTGGGAGAGGGGAGCGGCTGTCCTTTGGGCTTTCGCGTGATGGAGGCGGCCTGCACGATCCTGTCGGACATGGCGACCTTTGAGGAGGCAGGCATAGACGACGACTATCTGGAGAACATGAAGTAAGGATGAGCGAGTATTACCGGATTATCAGTATTTTGATCGGCGC
>CAJOLP010000079.1 GCA_905235465.1 uncultured Lachnospiraceae bacterium
AAAGACGGCGTCGACATTCATCCCGCCGACCTCTACAAGTGGTCTGACGAACACGGCGAGACGCCGCAGACAGCAGCGCCCGGCATCGAAGACATCGAGGCATTTTTGGACAAAGACGGCACAGATGAATATGTGCTCTTCACCCTTGCATCCTCCATGTCCAGCACTTACAGCAACTGCCTTCTCGCGGTGGAGGATCTGGAGATGGAGGATCGGGTGCAGGTCATCGACTCCGCCAATCTTTCCACAGGGATCGGCCTTCAGGTCATAAAAGCCGCCGAATGGGCGGCCGAAGGGAAGTCAGCCGCGGAGATCGCGGCAGAAATAGAAAAGATCAAAGGGAAAGTGCGCGCCAGCTTTGTCGTCAACACGCTCACTTACCTGTATCGCGGCGGCCGTTGCTCCGGCCTTTCGGCCCTTCTGGGCACGGCCCTTCGCCTCCACCCGCGCATCGCGGTCGTTGACGGCGAGATGCGTCCGGAAAATAAGTACCGCGGCAAGATGTCCAAATACGTCCTGGACTATGCGAAAGATATGGAAGACGATCTCAAATCGGCGGTCAGCGACCGCGTCTTCATCACCCATTCCGGCTGCGACAAAGAGATCATCGATGAAGTCAGAGAGTATCTGGAGAGCCTTGACCACTTTGACGAGATCCTGGAGACAACGGCAGGCGCCGTCATCTCTTCCCACTGCGGCCCCGGCACCTTAGGCGTCCTCTTTATTTCTGAGTAAGCTTCAGGCGCGGCGCCCTCACATACGGTATTCCTCAGGCATCGGATTCCTCAACGATCGGACTCCGGTGCCTTTCCATACAATACCGGCGTCCTTCGCACACAATAGTACAGCATCAGTGACTGTGACATCTGCGAAGCGAGCGTCGAGATCCACACGCCCTTAAGCCCCATATGAAATACGAGCACCAGCAGCGCTACCATCAACAGGTTGACGCCGGAATACGCTATGACGCTGCACCACATCACTGCTCTCATCTTCTCAACACCCTGGAGACATCCGTTGTAGATGAACTTCAGGACCTGGAAGATCGTGATCACCGCGATAAAAATACTGGAGTACACTCCTTCTGCCACAAAATCCGCCTCTGTACTGAAGAACTCGAAAAAGTATTTCCCGCCAAACGCATAAATGAGCGCGAAAGCGGCCGCGCAGGCCATCCCGAACTTTTGAATGGACACCCTGTACTCCGAAATGCGCGTCCGGTTATTTTCGCCATAAGACTTTCCGATCAGTGAGACCGCGGAGGTCTGCAGACCCGTCCCCAAGGCGAAGTTGACATTCATCAGATAGTTGCCGACCGAAAAGACAGCCAGCTCAAACGAGCCGATCCTGGCCGTAATGCCGGAGATCACAAGGAGCGTCGCCCGAAGCGAAAAGTTGTCGATGAGGCAGCTTTTTGACAGCTCGCGCACCTCCGCAAGACTTTCCTCCGTCATACGGTACTTTGACCGCACAATATAGGGAAGGTTGACAAACCTTTTCGTATTGAGCAAAAAGCACAGGCTGACAACGCAGGCAGCCGCGTTGCCCGCGACCGTCGCGATGGCCGCGCCCTTGATCCCCCATGCCGGGAAGCCGAAATTCCCGTTGATCAGCAGATAATTGCCGCAGAGATTGACGACGCAGGCCACCACATTGACCGCAAAGGGCTGCCTCGTCTGCCCGATGCCGCGCATCGCCGCGTTGATCTCCATGAATATCAGGTTAAAGAGCATCCCTGCCATCACGATGCGGAAATACATGATGGAGTCGCTCATGGTGTCGGGCTGTCCGGAAAACACCTGCATGATCCCGCGTGCCAGCAGCACCGAGACCACGCTCAGCACCGCGCCCAGGATCAGTGTGATCCTGAGTCCGTGATCCAGGATCTTGTTGGCTTCTTCCTGACTATTCTCACCGTAGTACTTCGCCACCAGGCTCGTCGTCACCGTGTTGAAGGCAAAGAACGCGCAATACACAAACAGGCGCGGCTGCGTCGTGACGGACACCGCCGAGATGGCAGAAATACCGATCGTCGCCACCATCCTGGAGTCGATGATCGTGGCAAAAGAGACGAAAAGCGTCTCCAGAAACGTGGGGAACCCTATGGTGACGATCTCCTTATACATATCTCTGTTATTTTGTCCCATAACTTTCACCCATCGCTGCTAAGACGCCCTGCGCGGCCCATGCCGCACCGCTTGCTTCCTAAACTGAAATCCTATAACTCTTTAATATCAGCGTATCATTCTCCGAAAAGACATACCGGTTTATAACGCACAGCTTCTCCGGCATGCCCGGCTTAGAGGAAAACTCCTCCCTGACAAGCCCTTCATCCCTGAACAGAAGATCCGGATCCATCTCTTCCTCTTCCTCTTTGGTCAGGACCGTCTCGATGATATCCCCGCGGGCCTCCCTCAGGAGCATGCGGTACTCCCTGTCGGCGTCAAAGAAATGGCACTCCCGCGGCAGTTCCTTCTCAAGGCGCTCGCTGCAGCCGCACACGATCCGTCCGCCCTTCACCTCGTAGGGCTCGAAGACCAGCGCATCCTGAAAATAGGCCATCACATAGCCCTTCTTCGGCAGAGCGTCAACCGGTATTTTGTACTCTTTTATCCGTGTCATTTTTTCAGCGCCTTCCTCATACCACTTGCGAAGGGTTTTCATCAACAGACCGGGATCGTACATTCCGCGGTACATCTCCAGAATGACTTCGGGAAGCAGTTCTTCCACCGGAATTCCCTTTCTGTACTCCTCGCTGTCCACCGCGGCGAGTCCCTCGATCCTGGACTTCACCATTTCCGTGATGACGCCGTCCACCAGGTAGGAACTCAGCTTCAGCGTGCGGAAAGAATCCGGAAGCGTCATCGCGTACAGCGCGGGATCCTTGGCTTTGGCGAGCCGGTAGTACCCCTCCCTGGCGGGAAACGCGACGATCTCGCCCCAGCCGTCGGCCGTCCGCTCACCGATAAACGCATGCACGATGGGCGAAATGTCCACCGGCTTTCCGTCCCGGGTCCTGATCCGGAGCGCCGAGCCCTTTGAGATGCACCTGTCCACGGATCCTTCGCGCCCCCACCGGATATTCACGTCGTAATCTTTATAAATACCCGTGTACTTGCTCTCGATCTCAAACACGCCGGGCATATCCAGCACGTATTCGATCTCCTGCAGCAGATCGTCCGCGTCCGTGGCGGACATGCCCGCGTCATTGAGGATCAGCGTGTTGGAAACACAGCACAGGTCGAAGTGGTTGGCCATGATGGAGGCGGGGAGCAGTTTTTCCCTGGCCCTCTCCACAAAAACACAGCCTTCCCCGAATCCTTCCTCAGAAAGGAAACCCAGCTCAACGACAGGATCGTCCATAAAGAAATCCGCGATCCGGCGGATCTGCTCGTCGGTGCCGTAGATGATCCCGCGGAAAGTCTGCCCGGCCGACAGCGCGTCCGTCTTCCCCCTTGTCAGGGACTCGATCCGCTCCGTCTCCGGCTTTACATGCTCCAGAAGGTTGCTCTGCATGTCCCCCGTGTAGCTGTTCTGCAGCATAAGGATCTGCTCGCTCCTGTGGGGATCCCTCCCCGGCGAGAGGCGGCAGCGCATCTGCGTCTTGTCCAGCTTTACAACGGCGTCGGACAGAGGGACAGGCAGCAGTCTTTTGATCCCGTCACTGATATACGCGTTCGTGCAGATCAGGCCCTCTTCCTCGTTTCCGTCTTCATCCGTTTCGATGAGCCCCGATTTGCGTAAAAGCTCACGGATACGGCCACCAGGCACATAGAGCGTCGTGGTTTCTTCATCCGCGTAGGGCTCGTAAAAGCAGGTGGGCGTCACCAGCAGGATATAGTAATCCAGCGCGTGATACTCACAGTTGTCCGACAGCTCCAGAGTGTGGTCCGTGACCGCATCTCTCGAGGCCAGCGTGAGCGCAACTCTCCCCGTGATCCCTCTTGTGGCGTCACCGACGTCGCCGGCCCCTCCCAGAACCGCGCCGATGTGCTTGATCCCGGAAAGGGCAAGCCGCAGCTCACTCTCTTTCTGCTCCTGCTCCTCCTCGGACAGATCCGCCGGGAAATGTACCGACGCAAAATATGTCTGCCCGTTCTTCAGGCTCCGGATGCCCTGACCCGTCTTCTTGTGGATGTGCTTATTCGTAAAATACCTGCGGATATACGAGATGGCGTCGTCCCCGGACATTTTCTGGATCCCGTACGCCTGCTTGAGCAGCGCGTGATATCCGTCCGGGTGGGCAAAGCTGATGTGGATCCCCTCCAGATCAACGCCTTTCTCCTCCAGGATCTGACTGAGCGGAATGCAGGGGATGCCCAGTCTGTCGCAGGGGATGTCGTAGTCGTATCCTTCCGACATGTTCACACCGCCCTCAAACGTCACTTCCCCGATCGTTCTCATCATGATACAGATCATTCGAATTTACCTCCCGGCATGAACTGCGCAAATTCTACTGTGTCAAACCACACTGCGTGCTTATCTCCGTCCTCATCGCGATAAAGCGGCTTGCCCAAAAGGGCCTCCAGATCGGTCCCGTTCTTTTTCATATGCCGCACCCATCTGGTGAACTCCGCTGTCCCCATGGAATAGGAGCGTCTCATCCTCTCCATGTCCTGATCGTCCAAAGGGAGCTCCCGGAAGGTCCTGACCCTCCTTAGCAGCTCATCCCACGCATAGGCCGTCCCGCTGACCTCTTTGTCAAAGCAATAGGGGCGAAGCATCAGCGAAATACCGTTGTCCGCAGTGTATACTCTCTCCCTGAGGAGCTCTAAATGCTGCGCCGCTGACGCGTCCGCGCAGACCTGGAAATCCATCCAGTTGCCCGCGTAGCCGTCCCGCAGGTTCCGGTCGGTCTTTGCCACCTTCTTGGCGTTGTCGCAGCACTCCTCTGCCAGCATGAAGGTGGAATGAAAATCGTCCTGCGGCGTTACAAAAGCGACGCCGGCGCACATGCACAGGGGCGCCCTGATCTTGCCGTCATCCCAGAAGGTCCGTCCCTCCAGATTCTTAAAGAGGAAATGCAGGAAGGGCGCGGCGAGATTGGCGTTGCTCATGCAGTTGAGATCGTCGCCGCCCTGGTGAATGAGCTCGAATTCCTCGCAGAACTCCTCTCTCTTTCCGCCGATGGAGACGTAATAATCCTCCAGCTCCTGAATCGTCTTGTTCAATACTTCCGTGTACTTAGTCCTGATATTGCTGGAGATCCGCCGCCGCCTGAGAATTCCCTTCTCATAATCGGGCGTGACCTGCGTGATCTTGCTGATCGTGATGCCCATATTGTTGCCGTCGATGTGATACATCGCCAGATACTCCCGGCCGTCGCTCCCCGTCGTCGTGCGCATATCCTTCATCTCCCGCCAGGATCCTCTCCTTTCCGCCATCGAGATGCGGAGTTGGGAAGCCCTGGAGACATACGCGCCGATCCTGTCGTCATAGGCCACAATGGGGTCCCCGGTCCTGGGCTCCCGCATGATGACGGGAAGCGGCCCCTGCGGATCCAGAATATCGCTGGACGCCTTGATCACATCCAGCTTCTGATACAGATTGAACATATCCAGCGTCTGATCTCCGGTCATCTCCGTGGCCGCGACCGACAGATTGAGAGAATACGCGTGGTCCCTGTAATAACAGGAGATCTTCCGGATGATCTTCTGGGCGAGGGCCCCGGTCCGCACGAGAAAAATAGCGTTGCCCGCCGAGCAGTCAAAGATCTGGAACTTGATCTTGTCGGAGACAAAATAGGGGATCCTCTCCACATCCGGATCCTTCGACAGGTCATATTCCTCAGGCTTCAGCGGCGGATCAATACTCGCAAGCGCATGCTCAATGGCCTCCTCAAGAATCCCTTTGATCAGGTCATTGCCGCCCAGCGTAGCCATATAGCTGTTGCTCCTGAATATATACTTCTGAATCTGCCTCGTGTCCAAAAGACAGATCACTTCCTTGTCCAGCAATTCTTCCCGCATATTTCCGCTGCTCCTTTTCGCTATATCCATTTACGCAGTATTTTTACTGCACCGTATCCCTTGCCCGCTGTATCTATCTACGCAGTACTTTTACTGAGTCCTGCCTCTCCGCGCCGTTTTTCCTCACTCTGTGTAGGGAAGAACCTTGCGGTATCTCACAAATCTGTACTGCGACGTCTTGATGATCGTGTCGTCCGGTCCCTTCTCCTCCTTCACGATGCGCTCACTGCACTTGACCAGCACATTGTAGCCGCGGCGCAGCAGCGTGTCGGCCATAATGTAAAACGTCCCAAACGCCCCGTCCAAAAGCACCGCCGAGGGCCGGATCTCATCGATCTGCCGCAGCAAAGAACGGGCGAGCGAGCGCTGCCTCTCCTCATCCCCGCGAAAAGGCTCGATGGGAAGATCTTCGATCCTGCCATACACCTCTGCCGCCGCGGTCGCTTCCGGCAACCACTCGCTGCTCCTGTAATTGCAGCTGCAGTTCAGAAAGACCGGCTCAAAGGACTCCAGCCTCTCGATCTTCTCCGGGAGCGTGACATAGTCCGCATATCTCAAAAACCGGTACTCGATCCGCCTCTCTATGACGCCGTCCTCTCCGGGCTTCGTCGTGACCGTATCCACGGAATGCACGCACTT
Organism: uncultured Lachnospiraceae bacterium; assembly: GCA_905235465.1. Lineage (GTDB taxonomy): Bacteria > Bacillota > Clostridia > Lachnospirales > Lachnospiraceae > CAG-791. The sequence continues at coordinate 6,609 of CAJOLP010000079.1, forward strand.
CACGCTGTACCCGCGCCTCATAAGGAGGTTCGCCATGGCATAGGTAAAGCAGAACTCCCCAAAGACAGACATGACGCCTTCCTCTTTGGCCGGAATTTTGGGCAGATAATCCCTCACCTCACGCAAAACATCCTCTTCCGTAAGTTCGGGCCCCAGCGGCGGAAAAGGGAGATCCCTGATCTCGCCCCACCTCGAATACGCGTATTCATATTGCTCCTTTGTCCATCCCGAAGACGGATGGTTGCTCAAGTTAAAAAACATAGTGCTGGCTCCTGTTTGTATGCCTCTTCATGCTGACTGTTCAATTTATGCTCACTCACTCTGCCCTGCCCCTTTGCGCTGACGCCGCGCACAGCGCTGCGCCACGCACGCCGCGCAGCAGACCATAGACATCTGCAGGGCGATCAGCCACAGCATCCGCTGATCTTCGTCGCCTGTCTTCGGCGAAGCGGCCGTCTTCGGGGAAGGAGCCGTCTTCGAAACGGTTGACGCGGCCGTGTTGTCGCGTTTGGAATCCTCCCGATCCTCTGTCCCCTTTTTCGACGAATCCTCTTTCGACGAGTCCTCTTTCGACGAATCCTCATCCTCCGGGGAGAGCTTCGGAATGGGCCGGGTCTGCGTCTGGCCGCACACGGAACATGTGCGGGTCTCCTCGCCTTCAGCCGCTTCTGTGGCCCCACGCGTCACGACCCACTTGCCCCAACTGTGCGCGGCAAGATCCGTGATGACATGTGTGGAGAGCATTTCCTCACCGCAGATCGTGCAGCGCACGACCAGGTCATAGGATCCGGCGCGCTCGCAGGTGGCCGGAACGATATTTTCCATGTCCGCCGCTCCCGCAACGTGCCGCTGCGCCGCAATGGTAATGCTGTCCGGCATCTCCGCTTCGGTCACGCCATTCTCTCCCAGACTCACCGTATCAAAGCCGTTGTACTTGGTCAGCGTCATCATGCCGTCGGCGATCGTAAGAAGCGTCGCGTTCCCGCTCGTCTTCAGATACCCCGCCGTCAAAGACGTGTAGTAAATATTGGACAGCACCCCTTCCGCTCTCGCCCTGGGTGGCCGCTCGGAAGGATCCTGCCCCGGCGTGGGGGTCGGCCTCGGCTCGGAGGATTTGTCCACCTGGACACTCATTTGTGTCCCCGCGCCAAAATAGTACTCCGTCTGATCATTCGTGTGATTGTGTCCGTGCAGAAACAGAACATTTCGGACAATATCCGCGGTCGTCTCCGTTGTCGAGATGCCCTCCACGCCCGTCGCGGCAAAGTTGAGCGCCTCGTTCCAATAGGAAGCGCCGTTGTTGTCGCCGCGCAGGGCCTGTATCGGCACATGACACAGCACGATCACGGGAATGGTGTGATTGATCTTGCTCACCCATTCCTTGAAGGCAGCGGCGGCCCCGGCGCTGATCTCCGCTCCGCTCGTCATATCATAATGACCGATCCCGTAAATATAGTAGGCGGGACTGCCATCTGAATTTGTCCCCTCGCGGATCGGTTCGGACACGCCGTCCATACACTTTACGATGCCCGTCCCGCTGTCATCGACACTCGCGTCGTGGGAGCCCCAGACGATCGATACATTCGAATTGTTCAGCAATGGAAATACTTCCTGCACAAGCTCCAGAATTTCCTCCGACTTGTACTCCGGGTGATCCCCGCCTCTCTCTCCGACCATGTCGCCGATCAGACTCACATACTCCACATCGTCGGGCATCCCCTCCATGGCATTCTTGATGCTGCCTTCCGTCCGGTGATAATCGGAAGCAAACGCCAGCTTGTGCTCCTCCGCCTCTTCAGTCGGCTGGGCTGCCGGCTGAGTCGCCGGCTGGGCTGCTGCCGCCGCTTTTTCCGGCGTGACCGTGAGCTGCTCTTCTGCCTTTTCCGGGGTGGAATCCTCGGCCGGCTTTTCCGGGGTGGCATCCTCGGCCGGCTGCTCTGCATTTGGCTCTACGTCCGGCTGCTCCGAAGTTGGCTCTTCGTCCGGCTTTTCTGACTCAGGCTCGGAGGCGGGCTGCTCCAATTCAGGCTCGGAGGCCGGCTGTATTTCTTCCTGCTCTGCCGGCTGCTCTGACCCAGGTTCGGAGGCCGGCTGCTCTGACTCAGGCTCGAAGGCCGGCTGTATTTCTTCCTGCTCGGCCGGCTGCTCCCCGGCAAATGCTGCAACAGGAAAAGCGGCTGTGCCTGAACAGACAGTCAACACGGCCGCCAATAAGATTGGTAATACTCTGCTCTTTGCCACCTTTACCCCCTAAAAAGTCCTTAGTCCTTCCTTTTGAGCGTCGGCTCTTCCTGCCGAACACCTCAATATAACTCTCTTAATACTAACACAGTTATCCCCGGATTGTCTCCCGGAACGATTTGTTTTACCTTCGGCTCATAGCGATACCAGTCATATATCATTGTCCGCAGGTTAGTCCCGCGGTTGTAACCATGGATAAGGTGTATCTGATATGTGGTCGGCCCCGCAGAGGCAATGGCCTTATCGATGACTTTCATCGCCTCCTCCTGGCGCATTCCGTGGAGATCAATCTTTACAAACGCTTCGCTCATGGCGCCCTCCCCAAGAAGCCGTCTGCTTCTGAATCATTCCTTCAGCTTCCGCATTCCTTCCGCAGCTATTATTCCAATACCATAAGCGGCTTCCAGCGCAGGTAGTCACCTGATACTAAGTGATACGTCCGGCCGCGGTACTCTCCATGGATGCTGTCGTAAAAGCGGCTCTGGCCGTGGCAGTGCGCGTAGATCACCTGCTCGGCGCCGTATTCCTCCGCCATATCCGTAAAGCCGCTGCGCTCCTCCAGAATATTTGTGGGCGGGTAATGCAGGAACATGATGTACTTCTTAAAGCCGTCCGCCTTCGCCAGCTCAAAGGACTTGCGCAGGCGCAAAAGCTCGCGGTCCACCAGCTTTTTGGCATGGGCCTCCTCCGCTTCATCCCAGCCCATGATCCGCCCCCGGCGGTCAAGGTAAAACGGGCCCTCAAAAGTGAAGCCCTTCGTCCCCACAAGGGCATAATCCCGATAGACCTCATAGCTGTCCTGAAGAAATGTCAGCTGCGGGCCCAACATCTCATTGAGCTGTCCGGTCTTCTTGGCG
>CAJOLP010000080.1 GCA_905235465.1 uncultured Lachnospiraceae bacterium
GGCGGCGGCGGAGGCGAAGAGCCCGGCGGCGGAGGCGGTGAAGAGCCCGGCGGCGGAGGCGAAGAGCCCGGCGGCGGAGGCGAAGAACCCGGCGGCGGAGGCGGCGACGAACCCGGCGGCGGCGACGAACCCGGCGGCGGAGATGACTCCGGCAATTCCGCTGAGAGCCGTGCCTTCAATCCGGAGGACGGCGGCAATTAAATGACCCTGTGGGGCTGCGGATACTGAGTATGAAGCAGCCTCATTTTTATGCGTTCACAAAATGGCGGGATGAAATATAATATTGGACATGAGCAATTCTTATATTGAGTTTCAAAACGTTACCAAAACATATCAGATGGGTGAAGTGAGCATCCGCGCGGTGGACGGCGCTTCTTTTACCATTGACAGGGGAGAATTCGCCATCATCGTCGGTCCCAGCGGGGCCGGCAAGACGACGATCCTCAATATGCTGGGCGGCATGGATACCTGCACATCGGGACTGATCCGCGTGGACGAAAGGGAAGTGAGCGCCTGCAATGCGAGACAGCTCACGGAATACAGAAGGTACGATATAGGGTTTGTGTTTCAGTTCTACAATCTCGTGCAGAACCTCACGGCACTTGAGAATGTGGAGCTCGCCTCCCAGATCTGCAGGGATCCTCTGGACGCCGCGCAGGTCATGGGAGAGGTGGGGCTTAGAGACCGCCTCAACAATTTTCCCTCGCAGCTTTCCGGAGGTGAACAGCAGCGCGTCTCGATCGCGAGAGCGATCGCCAAGAATCCTAAACTCATGCTCTGTGATGAGCCGACCGGCGCGCTGGATTATGTGACAGGCAAACAGATCCTGTCTCTGCTGCACAGGATGAGCAGGGAAAAAGAAATGACGGTCATCGTCATCACCCACAACCTGGCCATCACACCCATGGCCGACAAAGTGATCCATATAAGGAACGGACAGGTGGCCGGCATAGAGCTGAATTCGGATCCGCTCCCCGTGGAAGAGATCGAGTGGTAGGAAAGAAAAGGAGACGGTTAAGAGGAAAACATGGTTAAAACACTTGCAGCACAGATCAAAGAATTCAAAAAAGCATCGATCATAACGCCTCTGAGTATGATCGGAGAGGTCATCTGTGAGATGATCATTCCGATCCTCATGGGAAGAATGGTGGATTACGGCATCGGGCGCGGCGATATGAGCTATATCGTGCGCACGGGGCTCATTATGCTCGCCGTGGCACTCGGCGGACTTTTCTTTGGCGTTATGGGCGCTGTGTTCGGCGCGATGGCATCTACAGGTTTTGCGAGGAACCTGAGAAAGGCTATGTTCGACAACATACAGACATACTCTTTTGCCAATATCGACAAGTTTTCGACATCCAGCCTTGTGACGAGGCTGACGACGGACGTCACCAATATACAGAACGCTTTTCAGATGATCCTTCGCATGGGGCTTCGCGCGCCTGTCACGATGATCGTCGCGATGGCCATGTCTTTTTCGCTTAGTCCGCGGCTGGCGAGCATCTATCTTATCGCCGTCTTTATCCTTGCCATCTGTATGTTCTTTATCATGAGCAGGGCGACGAGATATTTCCAGCAGGTCTTCCGCCGTTATGACGACCTCAATGAGAGCGTGCAGGAAAACGTGAATGCGATCCGCGTCGTCAAGGCATATGTGCGCGAGGATTATGAGATCAGCCGTTTTGATAAGGCGGCCGCCAATATCTATCTGATGTTCAGCAAAGCGGAACTCAATATGGCGATCGTGGCGCCCCTGATGCAGACAGTGGTATACACCTGCATCCTTCTGATCAGCTGGTTCGGCGCGCACATGATCGTGGGCGGAACACTTGCCACAGGAGAACTGATGAGTCTTCTGACCTACTGCATGAATATCCTCATGAGTCTGATGATGGTCTCCATGATATTCGTCATGATCACCATGTCGCAGGCGAGCGCGAAGAGAATCGCGGAAGTCATCAATGAGGAGAGCAGTCTCAAAAACCCGGAGAATCCGGTCATGTCCGTTCCGGACGGAAGCATTCAGTTTAAAGATGTCTATTTTTCCTATACGCCCGGCAGCGGCGATCCGGTTCTGAAGGATATCAATCTGGACATTCACGCGGGCGAGAGCATCGGCATCATAGGCGGCACCGGAAGCGCGAAGTCTTCCCTGGTCAGCCTGATCAGCCGCCTGTATGACGTGACGGAAGGGAGCGTGCTCGTGGGCGGCAGAGATGTCCGCGATTACGATATGGAAGTACTCAGGAATGAGGTCTCCGTCGTCCTGCAGCAGAACGTCCTGTTCAGCGGAACGATCATGGACAATCTGCGCTGGGGCGATCCGAACGCCACTGAAGAGGATTGCATGCGGGTCTGCCGCATGGCCTGCGCGGATGAATTTATCGAAAAGATGCCCGATGGATACAACACCTGGATCGAGCAGGGAGGAAGCAATGTTTCGGGAGGCCAGAAGCAGAGGCTGTGCATAGCGCGGGCGCTGCTCAAAAAGCCGAAAATACTGATCCTCGATGACAGCACAAGCGCTGTCGATACAGCGACCGACGCAAAGATCCGAAAAGCCTTCCGGGAGGAGATCCCCAATACGACAAAGCTGATCATCGCGCAGCGTATTTCCAGCGTTAAGGACTGCGACCGGATCATCGTGATGGAAGACGGAAGGGTAGACGGGTTCGGTACGCATGATGAGCTCCTTGAGACCAACGGGATCTACAGGGAGGTATACGAATCACAGGTGGGCGCAGGCGCCAACGCGGACTTTGACAGGCCGGAATAAGCTGTTCGTTAAGGAGAAATGATATGGCAGAAGAGAGAGTAAGAGAAGTGAGAATGGGAAGGCGCGGCCAGATGCGCGGCGGTCCCAGGCCGAAGGTGGAAAACCCCGGCCTTCTCCTTAAGAGAATTCTGGGATATGTTTTTAAATACTATGGCGTCCAGATGATCATCGTGCTCATTTGCATCGTCCTTTCGGTGGTCGCAAATGTGCAGGGCACAATGTTCACGCGCACCCTGATCGACGACTATATCACGCCGATGATCGGGCAGGCAGATCCGGACTACGGTCCGCTCCTTCACGCGATGGGCCGCGTCGCGATCTTTTACGGCATCGGTATTTTGGCCGGGTACACGCAGCAGCGCCTGATGGTGCAGGTCAACCAGGGGACGCTCAAGCGCATGAGAGAGGATCTCTTCGATCATATGGAGACCCTGCCGATCAAGTATTTTGACACGCATGCCCGCGGCGACATCATGTCCATCTACACCAATGATATCGACACGCTGCGTCAGATGATCAGCCAGAGCGTTCCGCAGCTGTTTAACAGCGCGATCACGATCGTTTCGGTCCTGTCCATGATGCTGGTGCTGAGCATCCCGCTGACGATCCTGACGCTCTGCATGGTGGCCCTGATGCTGTTCGTTACAGCGCAGGTCAGCAAACATTCGGGAAGAAACTTCGTCGCGCAGCAGAGGAATCTGGGCAAGATGAACGGCTATATCGAGGAGACCGTAAACGGCGAGAAGGTCGTCAAGGTGTTCTGCCACGAGGAGCAGGCGATCAAAGATTTTGACGAGCTCAATGAGCAGCTCTACCAGAGCGCGTTCAAGGCAAACTCTTTCGCCAACATCATCGGCCCCGTGAACCAGCAGATGGGAAATGCCAACTATGTTATCGTGGCGCTGGTGGGTTCGATCCTGGCCCTCAATAATTTTGCCGGCTTTACGGTGGGCGCGCTGGCGAGCTTCCTCACCCTCAACAGAAGTTTCAGCATGCCGATCAACCAGGTCAGCATGCAGTTCAACAGCATCATCATGGCACTGGCCGGCGCGGAGAGGATCTTTAATCTCCTGGATGAGCAGCCGGAGACGGATGAAGGTTACGTGATGCTTGTCAACTGCTATTATGATGAGAACGGAAACGTCGTGGAGACCGACAAGCACACGGGACAGTGGGCGTGGAAGCATTTCCACAAACAGTCGGATCAGAGCGTCACCTATCAGAAGCTGGAGGGCGATATCACTTTTGAAGATGTGGACTTCGGCTATACGGACGACAAAATGGTGCTGCACGATATTAACCTCCACGCCAATCCCGGCGAGAAGGTCGCGCTGGTGGGATCCACCGGCGCCGGCAAGACGACGATCACCAACCTGATCAACCGGTTTTATGACATTCAGGACGGCAAGATCCGTTACGACAACATCAACGTAAACAAGATCAAGAAGGCGGACCTGCGGCGCTCTCTGGGCATCGTTCTGCAGGACACGCATCTGTTTACGGGAACGGTGAAGGAAAATATCCGGTACGGAAAGCTAGACGCCACTGACGAGGAAGTCATCGAGGCCGCGAAGCTGGCCAACGCGGACAGCTTTATCCGCAGGCTTCCGGAGGGGTATGATACGAAGATCACCGGGGACGGCACGAATCTTTCCCAGGGCCAGAGACAGCTTTTGGCCATCGCGCGCGCGGCCATCGCCAATCCGCCCGCACTGATCCTGGATGAGGCGACCAGTTCCATCGATACCCGAACGGAAAAGCTCGTGCAGGAAGGAATGGACAAGCTCATGCACGGCAGAACGACCTTCGTCATCGCGCACAGGCTCTCCACCATCCGGGACAGCAGCCAGATCCTTGTCATGGAGCAGGGACGCATTGTCGAGCGGGGAACCCATGAGGAGCTGCTCGCGCAGAAGGGAAGATACTATCAGCTTTACACCGGCAAAAACGACGCGCTGACAGCGTAATGTGTTTTTCCGCAAAGATCTACCAGAGGTGTCTATGAAGAAAAGAATTTTATCCGCAATCATTTCGCTGTGTCTGGCGCTCTCTCTGGCCTCCTGTCAGGGGATGCCGACCATCACCGTTGAGAGTGGAAGTACGGCGGAGCCGTCTGTACCCGCGCCGGGCACAGGCATTGTGGGCGTCGACCCGGCGACATGGGTGGACTCCGATATCCAGCAAATAGTCCTGTCCGATAAGGACACGCCGCTTACGGACAACTTTCATCTGGATGTCAACAGGGACTGGGCCGTGAACACGAAGCTGCCGGACGGCTACGCTGCGTACGACGCGATGCGCGAGCGGAGCATGGAAGTGGAGGACCAGCTGGTGGAACTGCTGGAAAATCCCGAAAAGGAGACGGATCCCGGGATCGCGCATGACCAGGAACTGGTGCAGAAATACTATAAGATGTGGATGGATTGGGATCACCGAAATGAACTGGGCATCAAACCGCTCAGAGATCTTCTTGATCCCCTGATGAAGGTGTCCACTCTGGATGAGCTCACAGAGTATCTGAGCCGCCCCGAGACCGTGATCTCGGCGACGGAGCTTTTGCAGTGCGATGTGAGCATGGACTGGAACAACGCGGATTACTATACTGTCTATATCATGCCCAACGATCTGATCTTCGGTGATTCCTATTACTATGGGCTCATGTCGGTGAATGACGCCATGAACGAACCCTATTATGACGAGATGATCCGGCTTCTTTTGACGGAGCTGGGATATGACGATGAGGAGGCGACAGAGATCCTGGAGGGGTGCTTTACCTTTGAGAAGGATATCGCGGAATATATCATGACCACGGCGGAAGAGAGCGACAGGGACGCCATCGAAAAGGAGAATAATCCCCGGACGATGGATGACCTGGAGTTCGCGGCAAACGATTTCCCGATCCGAAAGATCCTCGCGGCGTACGGCGCGGACAAGTCGAAATCCTATATTTTGACACAGCCGGACTGGCTTGACGCCATGGGCAACCTCTACACCGAGGACTATGTGGAGTATCTTAAAGACTATCTGATCTGCTACACGGCGCAGGATTACGCGACGCTCCTGGACCGGAAAGCCTACGACACCTATTATAAGGTGATCAACGGGATCAGCGGCGCCAGCGGGTCGATCAAAGATACGGAAGCCGCCACGGACGCCGTCAACAAATTCCTGCCGATGCAGATGGGAAGAGTCTATGCCGAAAGATTCGTCTCGGATGAGACCAAGAAAGAGGTGACGGACCTCACGGTGGAGGTGATCGACGCCTATCGGGAAATGCTGCGGGAGGAGACTTTCCTTACGGAGAGCACGCGGAATGAGGCGATCAACAAGCTGGATCACCTGACGCTCCACATCGCAAAGCCGGATGTGTGGGAAGATGACAGCAGTCTTGATTTTGACGGACCGGAAGCGGACGGAAATCTCTTCCGCGCGCAGGATCAGGTCGGCGCCTACTGGGTGAAGCGCATGAATGCCCGGATCGGTAAAAAAGTGGACCGCGATCTGTGGACTTCAAAGGTGCA
>CAJOLP010000081.1 GCA_905235465.1 uncultured Lachnospiraceae bacterium
TTCATTGTATTCCTATTTATTTACTAGGTTAAAAACCTAGACGTATATTATCACGCCCATTCACGTATGTCAAGCAGGAATTCAAATAAGTCTTGCCGCTCGATGCGCGGGATATCATCCCTCCACGGTCTCAAACCACCCGTGCTCCTCACACACGCGGTAGATCCCGTCTTCGACATTCGCCGGCGCCACTTCATCGGCCGCCGCTTTGAGATCCGGATGCCCGTTTCCCATGGCGACCTTGTAGAACTCCGGCGCGAACATGTCCAGATCATTGGTGTCATCTCCGAATACGATGACTTCGCTCCCCGGCTCCGCGCCGATCAGCTCGAGCATGCGGTATATGCCGCGCCGCTTGTGATCCTGCTGAATGAGCATGTACTCCGGCTCAAACCAGATATAGCCCAGTCCCTCCAGGGAAGGCATGAGCGACAGCGCCTCATCCTGTCTCCCGACGGGGATGGATATATAGAGCTTATAGATATGTTCCGCCTCCTGGGGCCTGTAATTCTCGTCGATCACATAATAGGTGGGTTCCTTGCGGATGCCGGCCTGGTCGTAGAACCGGAAGTCTGTGCATGCGACCCTTTCGGAGTCCTCGTCCGAAACCAGAACGCCGAAGCCGCTCTCAATCGCTTCGTTGTAGACGCGCAGCGCCTGTTCAAAGGGGAGCGGACTGTTCTCCACGAGCTCTTTGTCGATCACGATCGCCATGCCGCCGTTTGCCACCATGTTGTCAAATCCGTACCGGTCAAAGAATTTCCTCGCCTTGTAGTGCGCCCTGCCCGTATTGACGCAGACAAAGTGCCCCGCCTCCCGCAGCTTATCCAGCGCCTCCCCGGCGGAAGGGACCATGCTCCCCGTGCGGCGGTCCGTCAGTGTCCCGTCTATGTCGAAGAAAAAGTATTTTCTTTTCATCAGTCTTTGTTCCGGATCTCCTTATACTGCCCTAAAAGTGAGTCATAGTAAGGCGTCTTGTCAAACGTCGCGAAGTAATCCATCTCCGTTTCCGCCCGGCGGATCTCCTGTACGCTGCCGTCCTCCTTCAAAAGGAGCTCCGCGCTGCGCAGCCGCCCGTTGTAGTTGTATCCCATCGCGAAGCCATGGGCGCCCGCGTCGTGAATGAACAGGTAGTCGCCCACATCGATCTTCGGCAGCAGCCTGTCCACAGCAAATTTATCGTTGTTCTCGCAAAGCGAGCCGGTCACATCATACATGTGATCCGTCAGTTCGTCTTCCTTGCCCAGCACAGTGATGTGATGATAGGCGCCGTACATGGCGGGCCGCATCAGGTTGGCCGCGCAGGCGTCCACGCCGATATATTCCTTGTAGATATGTTTCTCGTGGATCACTTTGGTGATCAGCGCGCCGTAAGGTGCCAGCATAAAGCGTCCCATCTCGCAGTAGATGGCCACATCACCCATGCCCTTGCCCTTGAACACGGCGTTATAGACCTCACGCACGCCCTCTCCGATCACCTTGATATCGTTGGAGGTGTCATAGGGCGAATACGCGACGCCGACGCCGCCCGAAAGATTGATGAACGCGATGTCCACATCAAATGTCTCGTGCAGTTCCACTGCCAGCTCAAAGAGCTGGGAGGCCAGCAGGGGATAGTACTCGTTCGTCACCGTATTGCTGGCGAGGAAAGCATGAATGCCGAAGTGCTTTACGCCTTTGCTCTTTAAAATGCGCACGCCCTCGAAAAGCTGCTGCTTCGTAAACCCGTACTTGGAATCGCCGGGGTTGTCCATGATGCCGTTGGACATGCGGAAGACGCCGCCCGGATTGTACCTCAGGCTCATCGTCTCCGGGAATTTGCCGTCCAGGATCTTTTCCAGAAACGGGATATGCGTGATGTCATCCAGGTTGATGTAAGCGCCGATCTTGGCCGCGTAGGCATATTCCTCAGCGGGGGTGTCGTTGGAGGAAAACATGATGTGCTCTCCGTCCGCGCCCACAGCCTTAGACAGCATGAGTTCTGCCATGGAAGAACAGTCAAACCCGAAATCATAGTCCTTAAAGATCTCCAGGATATAGGGGTTCGGCGTTGCCTTTACGGCAAAATACTCCCTGAATCCGGGGTTCCAGGAAAAGGCCTCTTTGACCGCTTCCGCGTTGCGGCGGATCCCCTTCTCGTCATAAAGATAAAACGGTGTGGGATGGACGGCTGCAATCTCTTCTGCTTTTTCTCTGGTGATATAAGGCGTCTTTTTCATGTTTCCTCTCATTTCCGGAGCGCGTGCTCCTTACGCGGCATTGATCGCTTGGTATCGATCAGTTTCATGGTTATCATTGTTAAAGCTGCCAGTCGATGGGCTCCTCGCCGTGTGCTTTCAAAAACTCGTTGCACTGACTGAAGTGCGCGCAGCCAAAAAAACCTCTGTAAGCGGACAGCGGACTCGGATGCGGCGCCCTCAGCACCAGGTGCTTTGGATTGGTCACCATCGGCGCCTTGCTCTGCGCGGGCGACCCCCACAGCATGTAGACGATGGGCCTGTCCTCATTCTCCACCGCGCGGATGATCGCGTCGGTGAACTGTTCCCACCCGTGTCCTCTGTGGGAATTGGCCTGATGCGCCCGCACCGTCAGGACCGTATTGAGGAGCAGCACTCCCTGCTCCGCCCACTTTGTCAGGCACCCGTGCGCCGGCATCGTGCAGCCCAGATCATCGTGCAGTTCCCTGAAAATATTGACCAGGGAGGGCGGAAGCGTTTCCTGATCCTCCGGCACGGAAAAACACAGCCCGTGGGCCTGATGGACATTGTGATAGGGGTCCTGCCCCAAAATGACCACCTTCACACTGTGCAGCGGGGTCAGGTGAAGCGCTTCAAATATTTCATCCGCCGGCGGATAGACCGGCCCTCTTCTGTATTCCTCCTGTACGAACCGGTACAGATCCCTGTAATAAGGCTTTGAGAATTCCGCCTTTACGGCCGGCAGCCAGTCCCCCGCTATCTGAGCCATTTCAGTCCGTGTTCCCTTCTTCCGTATTTATGAGCTGTTCGCTCCCGCCGGTCTCCTCAAGCAGCGCCCGCACAAAGTTGTAGACAGAGACCGCGGACGGGATGCTCATCCGCTCTTTCGTCGTGTGCACAAATTCCAGATCCGGGCCGATGGCCAGGCAGTCGATCCCGGGCACTTTGTCCGCCAAAATACCGCACTCCAGTCCGCCGTGGGTGATGTCGATCACCGCTTCCTTCCCGGTCCTTTCGCGATAAACACAAAGGACCTTTTCTCTGAAGGGAGAATGTTCCGCAAATTCCCAGGCCGGGTACTTCGATACGACCTTGGCCTTTCCTCCTGCCAGTTCCGTCAGTCCCTTCACGCGGCGGATCATCATCTCGTTCTGCGCGTTGATGCTGCTGCGTGCCAAAAGGATCGCTTTGACCCCGCTGTCCGTGGTTTCGATCACGCCCACATTGGAGGAGGTCTGAAGCTTTTCGATCTGTCCGGGTATACGTCTTTCGACGCCGCTTGGCAGATTGATCAGCCAGGAAAGGATCTTCTTTGTGCTGCCGCGGCCGAAGGCCTTGACTTTATCCTCATCCATAAGATCCGCCGATGCCCTGATCTCCCACTCCAGGTCGGGATCCGTCTCGTCATATTCCCCTGCCAGATCAAGCGCCGTCTTCTCAAGCGCCTCCCGGAGGCTCTCCCTGTTCTTTGCCAGGATCACGGCGTGACAGCTCCGGGGAACCGCGTTGTCCGCCTCACCCCCGTCGATGCTGACCAGGCAGAAAGGATCTGTCTGATACACGCTGTCCAAAAGACGTGCCATGAGCTTGATCGCGTTCGCGCTGCCGGTTCCCACCGCGAAGGCGGAATGACCGCCGGTCAGCCCGGACAGTTCGATCTCATAAATAAGCCCCTTTTTGTTTTTCCTGTGCGCCGGAACGGACGCGTGGATCTCGGCGCCGCCCGCGCAGCCGGCACAGATCACGCCCTCTTCCTCGCTGTCCAGATTCAGAAGCCTTCTGCTCTTAAGTTCGGACAGGTCCAGCGCGCCCGCGCCGATGAGCCCGATCTCCTCGTCGGAGGTAAAAATACACTCCAGCAGAGGGTGCCTGCATTCCGGATCGTCCAATATGGCCAGCATCATGGCGACCGCGATGCCGTTGTCGGCGCCCAGCGTGGTGCCGTCCGCATACATCCAGTCCCCGTCACGAATGACGGTGATCCCCTCGGCTGCCATATCGATCTGCTTATCCGGATCGCTGGCGCAGACCATATCCATATGTCCCTGCAGCGCGATCGGCGCCGCGTCTTCACAGCCTTTAGAGGCGGGCGCCGTGATCACGACATTGTTGGCTTCATCCCGCTTATAGGCATAGCCGTGATCCTTCGCGAACTGAACGATCATGTCACTGACGGCCTTTGTGTTGCCGGATCCGTGGGGGATCGACGCGATCTGTTCAAAATACGCAAAGACCGCCTCTCCATCGGCATCGCCTGCAGGCGCCTGAGCAGCTTCCGCCCGCTCCGCCAAATGATCAGGCTCTGCTGAGTGATCGGGCTCTGCCAAATGATCTGGCTCTGCCGGGTGATCTGGCTCTGCCGCATGATCAGGCTCTGCCGGATCCTCTGCGTGAAAGCCGAATATTTTAAGAAATCGGTTGTTGAATTTATCCATTTTCTTTCTCTTTAGAGCGGCCGCCTACAGGCGAACGGGAACGCCATTCTCCCTGAGGTACCTCTTGACCTCCATGATCTCCAGTTCCTTGTAGTGAAACAGGGATGCGGCCAGCGCCGCGTCCGCCTTGCCCTCTGTGAGGGCCTCTTTGAAGTGTTCGAGCTTTCCGGCTCCGCCCGACGCGATGACCGGGATCGGCACATTTTCCGCGATGGTCCTGGTCAGTTCCAGATCGTATCCCGCCTTGGTGCCGTCGCCGTCCATGCTCGTCAAAAGTATTTCCCCGGCGCCCAGCGCGTGGGCCCGGATCGCCCATTCCACGGCATCGATCCCGGTATCGATCCGGCCTCCGCTCCGATAGATCGTCCAGCCCTCGCCGTCCTGCCGGCGTCTCGCGTCAATGGCCACGACGATGCACTGGCTTCCAAATCTGTCCGCGCCCTCGGCGATGAGCTCCGGACGGTTGATCGCGGCGGAATTGACGGATACCTTGTCCGCGCCTTCCCTGAGGATCGCCTTCATATCCTCCACCGTGCGGATGCCTCCGCCCACCGTAAACGGGATGAAGACGCGCTCCGCCACGCGGCGCACCATGTCCGCCACCGTATCGCGCGCGTCGCTCGTCGCCGTGATATCCAAAAAGACGAGCTCATCGGCGCCGGCCTTGGAATACGCCTCCCCGGCCTCCACCGGATCGCCCGCGTCCCGCAGCTGCACGAAATTGACGCCCTTCACCACGCGCCCGTTGTTCACATCCAGGCATGGAATGATCCTCTTGGTCAGCATTTGTCCACCTCTTGATCCTGCCGCTGTACGGCCAGAAAGTTCCTAAGTATCTTCATGCCCACCGCCTCGCTCTTTTCCGGATGGAACTGGCAGGCAAAGAGATTTCCCTTCTCCACACTGGCATCGATCGTCACGCCGTACTGCGTCTGCGCCTTGACGATGGAGCGGTCCTTCGCTCTCAAATAGTAGGAGTGGACAAAATACACATAGGCCCCCTCGTCAACGCCCGCAAAGAGCCTTCCCTTCGCGGGATACTGCAAATCGTTCCAGCCGATCTGCGGCACCTTGCGCACGCCCTCATCCGGGATCCGCAGTATTTTGCCCTCCAAAAGGCTCAGCCCCTTCACGCCGGGACTCTCCTCGCTCTCATCGAACATCAGCTGAAGGCCCAGGCAGATCCCCAGAAACGGGATGTCCTCCGCCGCTGCCTGACGGATCACCTCCACCAGTCCATAGCGGGTGAGGCGCTCCATGGCATCCCCGAACGCGCCGACGCCCGGCAAAATGATATGATCCGCGCCCAGAATAGTCTGCGGGTCTCTTGTCAGGACCGCCTCCTGTCCCAGGCTCCGCATGGCATTCTCCACGCTTTTGATGTTGCCCGCGCCATAGTCTATAATCGCTGTGCTCATGACTGCTCTCCGACTTCTCTGTCTACAGCGACGGTCTCCAGTTCAAACCAGAACGCGACGCCGTTCTCGTAATTGGTCACACCGTAAGCCTGATCCATCTGCTCCATGATCGCCTTGAC
>CAJOLP010000082.1 GCA_905235465.1 uncultured Lachnospiraceae bacterium
ACACATTGTTGTAGAAAAGGAGAGCAAAATGGCAACGAAAGAGAAGAATAAGAAGTACTGCTACGGGACAGAGGAAAACAAGAAATTCATGAAGGAACTAAGTGAAGATCTGCTTGCCTTTGGCCACAAATTTCCGTCGCCGGGAGGAAGCTCCTTCTATCTGGGCGATGACGGCACGCCGATGCCGGAGAAGGGAAGACATACCTGGATCACCTGCAGAATGTGCCATGTGTACAGCATAGGCCATTTCCGCGGCCACGAGGGGAGCGACGCGCTGATCGACGCCGCACTCCGCGGCCTTAAGGGAGAGCTGAAGGATATCAAAAATGACGGGTGGTATCCCGGACTTAACGAGGATGATTCCCCGATGCCCGACAAGCAGTGCTACGCGCACGCTTTCGTGATCCTTGCCGCCTGCTCCGCGCTGAAGGCCGGCAGACCCGGCGCGAAGGAGCTTCTGGATGAGGCGCTGGCGGTCTATGACAAATACTTCTGGAACGAAGAGGAAGGACTTGCCTGCGATACATGGAATACGGAATTCACTGTACTTGACCCCTACCGCGGCGTCAACGCCAACATGCACACCGTAGAGGCGTTCCTGGCGGTCGCCGATGTGTGCGACAGCGCAAAATACAGAGCGAGAGCGGGCAGGATCGTCGACCACGTCATCAAGTGGGCGAGCGAAAACGAATGGCGCATTCCGGAGCACTTTGATGACAAGTGGACAGTACTTTTGGAATACAACGCCGACAAGAAGGATGACCAGTTCAAGCCTTACGGCGCGACGCCCGGCCACGGCATCGAGTGGGCGAGACTGACCACACAGTGGGCGCTCTCCACCTTCGGCGAGGGAGAAGAGAGCAAGAAATATATCGACGCGGCCTGCAAGCTTTATGACCGCGCGGTTGCGGACGGGTGGTATTGTGACGGCGCGCCCGGCATCGTCTACACCACTGACTGGGAAGGAAAGCCGATCGTCCACGACAGGATGCACTGGACGCTGGCCGAGGCCATCAACACCTCCTCGATCCTCTATCAGGTCACCGGCAACCAGAAATATGCCGACGAATACGCGACATTCCTGGAGTACCTGGACGAGTACGTGGTGGACCACAAGCTCGGCTCCTGGTTCCACCAGCTGGACCAGAACAACAAGGTGATCGGAACCGTTTGGCCCGGCAAATCAGACATCTATCACGCACTGCAGGCGACGCTGATCCCTTACGGGGAGATCTCCAAGTCCATCATCTGCAACGCGGGGAATATTGAGCTGTGATGAGGGCGTGAGACGCCGCTCATTTACTACAGGAACATTGAAGTGAAGGGACATGGCAGAGTATGCCATGTCCCTTCAGTTTTATTCTGGCGCCAGTCGCTTCCGGGATATGATATGGTCATCCGTGAGGGGGGTTAGGTCGGTACGGAGAAGATTGCCGGATGGGGGGATTGTGGCGGTACGCTTTGGATTACCCTTCATCCCGCGTCGGACTGAATTGTGGACATAAGTCTCTTTAATCCGTACGGCATGCGTGACCCTTCCCACTATTCACCGCACAACCTTCCACCTTGGCCGACACGCTTTCGCCCCGTTACCCACAAGAATTGTGTAGCCACGTTTTCCAGTCCGTACGGCGACCGCTCACCGTCGGCCACTTTACACAATTCTTTCCTCCTCAGTCCGTACGCTCTTCATCCCGCGTCGGACTGATTTGTGGACACAAGTCTCTTTAATCCGTACGGCATGCGTGACCCTTCCCACTATTCACCACGTAACCTTCCATCTTGGCCGACACGCTTTCGCACCGTTATCCACAAGAATTGTGGGTCCACACTTTCCAGTCCGTACGGTACGGAGAAGATTGCCGGATAGGGGAATTGTGGCGGTATCCTTCGGATTGCCGGTACAGAGAAGAATTCTGGGAAGAGGGATTGTGGTCGTCCCTTTTGGGTGTAGAATGGCCTGGAGGTACAGAGAAGAATTCTTGAGACGAGGATTGCAGCTGTCCTTAACAATAAAAATAGGCCAAAAAGGACGGAGAAGATTGTGTGACCAGCTAAATGTAGAGGTACGCCCCGGCCAGCGTGGGCCCAAAAGGACAGAGAAAACTGCGTGGACAGTGGAATGTAGAGGTACGCCCCGGCCAGCAGAGGGATAAAGGGACAGAGAAGATTTCTGGCAGTAGGGAATGCGGTGGTTCCTGCCTCCTGAAGCGGCTGAGCTGCAAGGAGTATTAAAGAACGGAGAAGGCTGAAGGCTGCAGAAGGCGCGGCTGCAGCAATTGACATTATGCGGCCGAGATGATATGTTATTAACAATTATATGATAAACCGTTGATGCGGAGATAAAGGCGATGATGCCTCTACAGAGAGCCTGCGATGCTGAGAATCATGAGAATCAGGTGAGAAACAAGTTGTCAAATGGACCGCGGAGGGCGCAGTCAAAGGCGCGTAAGCGCCGAGTATTCTGCGACGTCGGAGGCAGACGTTAACTGCCGGGGATATGCCGGTATCCCGCAAAGCGCACGGCGCATGAAAGGCCCGTGAATCAAGGTGGCACCGCGGATAGTTTATTCGTCCTTGGCAGAAGCATTATTTCTGCCATTTTGTTCAGGAAATAAATCAGGAGTCTGCAATAACCGGGAGGGTTTTATTTATGAAAGTTTCACCCGCTTTTGAGGAAGTAAGGAAGTTCGCGGCATCCGGGGACTATGATGTGGTTCCGGTGAGCTGTGAGATTCTGTCGGACTTCATCACGCCGATCGAGGCGATGAAGATCTTAAAGAACATATCCAAGCAATATGCTTGAATCCGCGCAGGCCAATGAGACGTGGGGCAGATATACGTTTCTCGGCTTCGATCCGACCATGGACATCACCTGCATTGACGGCAGGATGCATGTTTCTACGGCGACCGGGGATTCAGAATTTGAGACGAATGATCCGTCCGCGTTTATCCGCAAGGTTTTGGGGGAACACCGCAGTCCGAAGGTGGAGGGGCTTCCGCCATTTACCGGGGGGCTTGTGGGGTATTTTTCCTACGATTACCTGGGCTACAGCGAGCCCACCGTGAGAACGGAGGCCACGGACAACGAGAATTTCAAGGACGTTGACCTCATGCTGTTCGACAAGGTGATCGCCTTTGACAACATTCGTCAGAAGATCATTCTGATCGCGAACATGCGCCTGAACGACCCGGAGAAGAACTACAACAAGGCCCAGTGGGAGCTGAAGCAGCTGGTGGATCTTCTGCAGTTCGGTGAAAAAAGTGCAGAGCCCGCCGGGAAACTGCTCGGCGACATCACGCCGCTGTTTGACAAAGATCAGTTCTGCGACATGGTCGAGCGGGCAAAGAATTACATACATGAGGGCGATATTTTTCAGATCGTGCTCTCGAACCGCCTGAGCGCGCCGTTTGAGGGCAGTCTTTTGAACACTTACCGCGTGCTGCGCACCATCAATCCTTCGCCGTACATGTTCTATTTTTCGGGAACGGACATGGAGGTCGCGGGGGCGTCGCCCGAAACGCTGGTAAAGCTTGAAAACGGCGTGCTGCACACGTTCCCCCTTGCGGGCACGAGGCCCAGGGGCAAGACGGACGAGGAGGACAAGCGGCTGGAGGCGGAGCTGCTGGCGGATGAAAAGGAGCTGGCGGAGCACAACATGCTTGTGGATCTGGGCCGGAATGATCTGGGCAAGATCAGCCGGTTCGGCTCCGTGAAAGTGGAAAAGCTCCATTCGATCGAGCGCTTCTCGCACGTCATGCACATCGGATCCACCGTGCAGTCCGTGATCCGCGACGACAAGGACGCGTTGGACGCGATCGAAGCTGTACTTCCGGCGGGGACCCTCTCCGGCGCACCGAAGATCCGGGCCTGCCAGCTGATCGGAGAGCTGGAGAACAATAAGCGGGGCATCTACGGGGGCGCCATCGGTTACATTGATTTCAGCGGAAATATGGACACCTGCATTGCGATCCGCATCACCTACAAGAAGAACGGCAAAGTGTTCGTGCGGAGCGGGGCCGGTATTGTGGCCGACTCCGTGCCGGAAAAAGAGTATGAGGAATGTCTCAACAAAGCCAAGTCCTCGCTGAAGGCGCTTATGATGGCGCAGGAGGTGACAGTATGATCCTGCTGATCGACAATTATGACAGCTTCTCCTATAACCTTTACCAGATGATCGGAGAGATAGAGCCGGATATCCGGGTCATCCGCAATGACGAGATGACCGTGGAGGAGATCAGGGCGCTGGGGCCGGACCGCATCATATTGTCGCCGGGGCCGGGCAGGCCGGAAGACGCCGGCGTTACGATGGATGTTGTGAGAAAAACTGGGGCTGGCGGTGATGCCGCCATCCCTATTCTGGGGGTCTGCCTGGGCCATCAGGCGATCTGCGCCGCCTTCGGGGCGACCGTCACCTATGCCCGGAGACTGATGCACGGCAAACAATCCGTTGCGCAGCTTGATCTGAATTGCCCGCTGTTTGCCGGATGTCCCCAAAAGGCGCCGGTGGCCCGCTATCACTCGCTGGCCGCGGATCCCGCAACGATGCCTGAGGAACTCCTTGTCACAGCAGTGACAGAGGAAGGCGAGATCATGGCGGTGCAGCACAGCAATTACCCCATTTACGGCGTCCAGTTCCATCCGGAGTCCATTTTGACGCCGTACGGGAAGAGGATGCTGGAGAACTTCATTTTGTTGTGAAAGCGTAGTGGTGGACGCTAACGCGCCCTTAGGGGATAGTGTAAGGGCGGCGAAGCGGCACAATTGTTGTGAAAGCATGGCGTTGGACGCTGCCGTGCCCTTGAGGGATAGTGTAAGGGCGCCGGAGCGGCAGAATTGTTATGAAAGAGTGGTGTTGGACGCTACCGTGCCCTTAGGGGATAGTGTAGGGGCGCCGGAGCGGCACAATTGTTATGAAAGCGTAGTGGTGGACGCTAACGCGCCCTTAGGGGATAGTGTAAGGGCGGCGAAGCGGCACAATTGTTATGAAGGCGTAGTGGTGGACGCTACCGCGCCCTTAGGGGATAGTGTAAGGGCACTGGAGCGGCACAAGCTTGTGAAAATAGGCCGGGCGGACGCTACCGCGCCCTTAGAGGATAGTGTAAGGGCAGCGAAGCGGCACAATTGTTATGAAAGCGTAGTGGTGGACGCTAACGCGCCCTTAGAGGATAGTGTAAGGGCGGCGAAGCGGCACAATTGTTATGAAAGCGTAGTGGTGGACGCTAACGCGCCCTTAGGGGATAGTGTAAGGGCACTGAAGCGGCACAATTGTTATGAAAACGTGGCGTTGGACGCTACCGCGCCCTTAGGGGATAGTGTAGGGGCAGCGGAGCGGCAGAAGCAAGAAAAGTAAGCAAAGAGAAGACAGGAGATCTCTGCGATCCCCTGTCTTTTTAATACAAGTGTTATTTGACCATGGCAGTCAAGCCGTGCCTGTTTCTACATAGTTACGGCAGGACAGAAGCCAGGTCCGCATCGGTGAGTGTGGTGATGCCGTTCTTTGCCAGGACAGCCTCGGCCTGCTCGTTGTCATCCACGCGGAGGACGACGTAAGCGGAGCCCTTGGAGCCGCCGGTGAACGCATACACATATTCGATGTTGACGTCGATGGACTCAATGATATTCAGGATGTTCTTGAGTGCGCCTGCCTTGTCGTCCATCTTCACTGCAAGGACCTGTGTCTCGGTGATGATGGTGTCGTCGCTCAGGACTTCCCTGGCCTTGGCCGGATCGGAGACGATCACGCGCAGGATGCCAAAATCCTTTGTGTCCGCGACAGAAAGTGCGCGAAGGTTGATGCCTGCATCCGAAATAGCGCTGACAGCCTTGTAAAGCGTTCCGGGTGTGTTTTCAAGAAAAGCGGAAAGCTGTGTAATTGCCATGAGTATTACCTCCTTATAATCTCCATAAAAATTTATAGTGGTAGTCCGCATCTGACAGTTTTTTCTGTCAAAATAGTGCTTATTGACTGGTTTTTTATGTCTACATACAGTATACATCATTTGTTGACCGATTCATACAGTCCGGCCGACAGCTATGCCGGCCGATAACGATGCCAATGCCGGCCGACAGCAATGCGCGGAACGATCAGTCGTGCGGTCTGCGCCGGCCGATAACGATGCCGATGCCGGCCGCTAGCAATGCGCTGAACGATCAGTCGTGCAGTTTGCGCTTGTCGATGACACGGACGGCCTTGCCTTCGGAACGTGTGATGGTCTTGGGCGCCACAAGGTGGATCTTGGGGCCGATGCCGAGCATGGAGCGCATCGCGCCGTTCAGGGCTGCCTCGCGGGACTGGATATCGGAGATCTTATCGGAGAACTGCTCAGGCGCAAGCTCTACATAAATATCGAAAGTATCCGTGTTGTTCTTGCGGTCGACGACGATCTGGTAGTTCGGTGTGTAGCCCTCTTTGAGGAGCACCGCCTCGATCTGGCTCGGGAATACGTTTACGCCGCGGATGATCATCATATCGTCGCTTCTGCCAAGAGGCTTGGTCATCTTGACGTGTGTGCGGCCGCAGGAGCATTTCTTGCGGGAGAGGATGCAGATATCCTTTGTGCGGTAGCGCAGCAGCGGGAACGCTTCCTTGTCGAGGGAAGTGAATACGAGCTCGCCCTTCTCGCCGTCGGGCAGCACTTCGCCGGTCTCGGGATCGATGATCTCAGCGTAGAAGTGGTCCTCATTGATGTGCATGCCGGTCTGTTCTTCACACTCGAAGGACACGCCGGGGCCGGAGATCTCTGTGAGGCCGTAGATATCATAAGCCTTGATGCCCAGGCTCTTCTCGATGCTGCGGCGCATTTCCTCTGTCCAGGGCTCCGCGCCGAAGATGCCGGCCTTGAGCTTATTGTCCTCGGGCTTATAGCCTTTCTCCGCGAGGGTCTCGCCGATATAAGCCGCGTAGGAAGGTGTGCAGCAAAGGATCGTCGCATTGAGGTCCATCATGAACTGGATCTGGCGATCTGTATTTCCTGAGGACATGGGAAGTGTGAGGGAGCCGACCTTGTGGGAGCCGCCGTTCAGTCCGGGGCCGCCTGTGAAAAGACCGTAGCCGTAGCACACCTGCACGACATCCTCGTTTGAGCCGCCTGCCGCGACGATCGCTCTCGCGCAGCAATCCTCCCACAGATCGATGTCGTGCTGGGTGTAGAAGGCGACGACGCGCTTGCCGGTGGTGCCGGACGTGGACTGGATGCGGACGCAGTCCTTAAGGTCTGTCGCAAGAAGTCCGTAAGGATAGCACTCGCGAAGGTCATCTTTCGTCAGGAAAGGAAGCTTCTTGATGTCGTCCACACCCTTGATGTCTTCCGGTTTTACCCCTTTCTTGTCCATCAGATCGCGGTAGTAGGGAACGTTGTCATAGACATGTTTTACCTGCTTGACGATCTTCTCGTTCTGAATCTTGAGAATCTCCTCGCGGGGCGCGGTCTCGATCTCTTTCTGGTAATAGTTTTTCATGTTGTTTCTCCTTTCCTGACTGTAAGGCTCTTTGAGGCCTCTGTCTCCATGATTTATATTCGATATCCTCTGCAGCCGCAGGGATCATCGCTCCATACCCGGTTTCAACAAAAAAGGTGTGGCACCGGTTAATGTGCCACACCTTGATCGAATGCTCTGTTTTATACTTCACACTCTCTAGCATAGCAAATTAACCTTACTGTCGCTGCCAGTAAAGCTAAAGGTAAAGCTAAAAAAGTTGAAGTTGTTCACGCTGTAAAGGCTGTTCTTCATCGGAATGTTCCTCACGTGGACTTGTCAAAGTTCGGAGAGATCGCGTCCGCGTAATAAAACAAACGCAATACTGACTCCGCGTTGTATGTTACCACTCTTAGCGGGAAGTGTCAACCTGCGTTTTGAAGAAATGNNNTCCATATGGTATTTTGCACAAAATACGGGGAGATATTTGTTGATTATCAAAATTGCGGGAAGGGGGAAAATTCAATATAATGAAATCGTTTACAGCTGATAAGTATTTGCGTGATAAACAGGCTTCAAAAGTCTTAAGGAAGTCTTAAGGGGAACGCAACAAGGAGGCACATAATGGTCAGAAACAAAGGCTGGGACGCGCTGTTTAATAAGCGCATGGCCCGCCACTACGATGAAATGAAATGGCTCTACTGCGAGCTGTATCACAATGATCAGCAGGCGTTTGATTATTTCTGCTCCATGCTCTACGAGTATTATTCGGCCAGACCGCCGCGGCTCAAAAAATCGGACAAGGAGAGGGAAGCCGTGCCGGACTGGTACAAGGGCAACAACATGCTGGGCATGCTGATGTACGCCAACGCGTTCGGGGGAACGCTGGAGGGCGTCAGAGGCCATCTGGACTATGTAAAGGAGTGCGGCGTCAATTACCTGCACCTGATGCCCCTGCTGCAGAGTCCCGCGGGGCGGAGCGACGGCGGCTACGCGGTCTCCGATTTTCGCAAAATACAGCCGGAGCTGGGCACGATGGACGACCTGGCGGCCCTGACCGCGGACTGTCACGAGCGCGGCATATGCGTCTGCCTGGATTTTGTCATGAACCACACGAGTGAGGATCACGAGTGGGCCAGACGCGCGAAGGCCGGCGAGAAGGAGTACCAGGACCGGTACTTTTTCTACGACGACTGGACGGTCCCGAATGAATTTGAAAAGACCGTGCCGCAGGTGTTCCCGACGACGGCGCCGGGGAATTTTACCTGGTGTGAGGAGGCGGGCAAGGTCGTCATGACCACGTTCTACCCCTATCAGTGGGATCTCAATTACGCCAACCCCACGGTGTTCAACGATATGACAGCGGACATGCTGTTCCTTTGCAACAAAGGCGTGGACGTCCTGCGTCTGGACGCCACACCGTATATCTGGAAGCAGCTGGGAACGAACTGCCGCAATCTCCCGCAGGTGCACACGCTCGTGCGTCTCCTTCGCATGGCGACGGAGGTGGTCTGCCCGGGGACCCTTCTTCTGGGCGAGGTCGTGATGGAACCGTCCAAGGTCGTGCCGTATTTTGGCACGTTGGAAAAACCTGAGTGCCACATGCTCTACAATGTCACCACGATGGCCAGCACATGGCATACGGTGGCGACGCAGGATGTGCGCCTTCTCCGGCACCAGATGGAGGCGGTATTTGCGCTGCCCCACGAGGACACGTTCCTCAACTACCTGCGCTGCCACGATGACATCGGCTGGGGACTGGATTATCCGTTCCTCAGGTATTTTGGCATGGAGGAAGTGCCGCACAAGCGCTTTTTGAACGACTATTTCACCGGCAGGACCTACGGGAGCGACGCGCGCGGCGAGCTGTACAATGACGATCCCAGCCTCGGCGACGCCCGCCTTTGCGGCACGACGGCCTCGCTGTGCGGCATTGAGGCGGCTGAATACGAGCAGGACATGACAAAGCTCGACCGGGCGATCCGTCTGGATATCATGCTGCACGCGTTTCTTCTGACCCAGAGCGGCATCCCGGTGCTTTACTCGGGGGATGAGATCGGGCAGCTCAACGACTACACCTATCATGAGGATCCGCTCAAAAGACAGGACAGCCGCTATCTGCACAGGGGCGACATGAACTGGGATGAAGCGGCGCTGCGCAAAGTACCCGACACGCGGCAGGAGAGGATCTTTGACTCTCTGCTGGATCTGGAGATGATCCGCCGCAGCTATTCGGTGTTCGACAGCGAGGCGGACACCTGGATCGTCGAGACGTGGAACGACCATATTCTCGGCATCGGGCGCTACTATCAGGATGAGAAGCTCATCGCGCTGTTCAACTTCGGCGACGAAGATGAGACGGCCTGGATCGACGAGCCGGGAGAATTCCACGATCTATTGACGGGCGATATCCGTTCCGCCAAGGCTGTGGGCGTGCCCGCGCACGACTTTGCGTGGCTCATGACCACCTTCAATAAGCCCTTTGTCAAAATAGAGAAGTCCGCCGCACCGCCCGTCAAGGCGGCCGCGGATAAGATCAAAGAGAGGGCAGTCAAAAGAGCGGCGAGAGAAGAGGTCAAGGAGGCGGTCAAAAAGGCTGCGAAAGAAAGGATCGAGAAGGCTGTAGAGGCAGCAAAGAGGGAGTCGGAAAAGAGAGCAGCCGAGGTGGCATGGGAAGAGGCGGCCAGACAGGCCGACGAGGAGTCTGAGGAAGGCAGATAAACCTATGACGATTAAAGAAGTTGCGCGGATGGCCGGCGTCTCTCCGGCGGCGGTCAGCCGGTATTTTAACGGCGGGCCCCTCAGTCAGGAAAAGAAGAAGAGCATCGCCGAAGCCATAGAGAAAACCGGATACCGCCCTAATCTGATGGCGCAGACCATGAGGACGGGCAGGATCCGCCAGATCGGCGTCATTGTGCCCCGCGTCTTTTCGGAGTCGGTGAGCCTGATCCTGGACGGGGTCTCTCAGGAGCTGTCCTTAAGAGGATACCTGACCGTGATCGGCTGCTCGGACGGCGATCAGGAGCGGGAGGCGCAGTATATCAATATTCTGCAGGACAACCGTGTCGCCGGCATTATTTTGATGGCGACGACGCTGGAAGGGCCCCTGCGGGAGGCGCTTCTGACCTGTAAGATCCCGGTGGTGGTGACCGGCCAGTGGGCGGAGGAATTCCCCTGCGTCTATCACGACGATATGAGCGCGATGCACGATCTCGCGCAGGAAATGATCGGGCGGGGACACACCCGGCTCGCGTACATAGGCGTCCGCGAGGATGATATTGCCGCGGGTCTCCTGCGCCGGATGGGGGTGCAGGCAGCCATGCGGGAGGCCGGACTGGACGCCGACCGCATGCCGTACGCCGTCTCGACCTTTGACGCCGCCTGCGGGCGGGAAAAAATGGAAGAGCTGCTGGCGCAGGATCCGCAGATCGACGGCGTGATCTGCGCCACCGATACGATCGCGCTGGGCGCCATGTCGGCGCTGCGCAGCCGCGGCAAGCGGATCCCTGAGGATGTGGCGCTCGCGGGCCTTGGCGGCGGATGGCTCAATGAGATACCGGAATCATCCCTGACCACGGTCAGGTATGAATATCAGGAATGCGGCAGACTGGCAGCGAAAATGCTGCTGTCGCGCATCGAAAACGAAGAAGCGACGGACAGCGAAGTCAAAGACCAGATCATGCTCAAATACAGGCTTATAAAGGGGGACACTACATGAAACTGATTTTTCTTGACATCGACGGGACACTCACGGCACCGGGCTCAAACGAGCCGCCTCAGAGCGCGCTGGACGCGATCCGGAAGGCGCAGGAGGCAGGGAACAAGGTGCTGCTGTGTTCCGGACGCAACTACGTGATGCTTTCACCGCTCCTCAAATACGGCTTTGACGGCGCGATCGCCAGCGCGGGCGGCTACATCGTGGTGGGAGACGATGTGATCTACGACCATATGATGCCTCCGGAGGAGAGCGATCTGGCGCTGAAGCTCCTGCATCAGACCGGCGTCTTCTGCACGCTGGAGGGAAGGGACGCGGCCTGGGGAGACGAAGACCTGGGAGACTTTCTGAGCGGGCAGGCGGCCGGCGAAGGCAACAGCGAGCTCGAGCGCTGGCGCAAGGCGCTGGCGGACAGCCTGGGCATCAGGCCCATGAAAGAGTACAACGGAGAGCCGGTCTATAAGATCGTGGTCATGGCCACGGATGAGGCGCAGCTTGCGCCGGCAAGAGAGGCGCTGGAGGACAGGTATGATTTTTGCATGCAGATCATCAGCGATCCCGCCCATGCCTGCATCAACGGGGAACTGATCAACCGCGCGTTTGACAAGGGCAGGGGCGTGCGCCGCGTGTGCGAGTACCTGGGTGTGCCGGTGGAGGATACGGTCGGATTCGGCGACAGCATGAACGATCTGGAGATGATCCGGACCGTGGGATACAGCGTGTGCATGGGCAATGGCTCTGAGGCCCTCAAGGAAGTCAGCGACATGGTGTGCCCGCCCGTGGAGGAGGACGGCCTGGCGGCGGCTTTTGAAAAGCTTGGACTTATGTAATATGCACAAAATCCGGGACACAATTCTGGCAGAAAAGCGATTTACTTTTTTGTCAAAATTGAATAAACTATATGAGCAGTGAAAACGATTACACTTTTACACGATGAGAGCAAATCTCAATGCAAAGCTTAAAATGAAATGGAGGGAAATGGTATGGCTTTGGATTACCACAAGTGTGCACAGGAGATCGCCGACAACATCGGCGGCGGCGAAAATGTGATATCAGCCGCACACTGCGCGACAAGGCTGCGCCTGGTCATTGCGGACAATGACAAGGTCAACAAGGAAGCGCTTGACAACGTCGAAGGCGTCAAGGGCATGTTCGAGTCCAATGGACAGCTTCAGCTGATCATCGGCACCGGTACGGTCAACAAGGTTTTTGATGAGTTCATCAAGATCACCGGCGTAGAGGCCGGCACGAAGGATGACGTCAAGGCAGCGGCAGCGGCCAAGCAGCCGGTCTGGAAGCAGATGCTCAAGACGGTCGGCGATATTTTCGTCCCGATCCTGCCCGCGATCGTCGCTTCCGGTCTGATGATGGGTATCGTGGAGGCGCTGGGCCAGATCCCCGGACTGGGGTTCGCCACCAGCGACTGGTATGCTTTCCTTGACATAGTCGCCAACACGGCATTTGCCTATCTGCCTGTTCTGGTTGCGATCTCAGCGGCCAGAGTATTCGGCGGCAATATTTTCCTTGGCGCGGTCATCGGCCTCCTCATGGTCCACTCGTCACTCACCAACGGGTGGAACGCGGCCGCCGGCTATGAAACGTGGTATCTGTTCGGACACATCGAGATCGGCGGTTATACGCTCGGGCAGATCAATCAATTGGGGTATCAGGGACATGTCATACCGGTCATCATTGCCGTCTGGTTTATGTGCAAGATCGAGAAATGGCTGCAC
The DNA here is from genome assembly GCA_905235465.1 of uncultured Lachnospiraceae bacterium. Classification (GTDB taxonomy): domain Bacteria; phylum Bacillota; class Clostridia; order Lachnospirales; family Lachnospiraceae; genus CAG-791. Next base: position 12,869 of record CAJOLP010000082.1, read on the forward strand.
AAGCATGTGCCGGAAATGATCGATCTGTTCGTAACGCCCCTGACCACGGTATTTCTGACCGCACTGGTCACTTTTATGGTCATTGGCCCCATCTTCTCGTTCCTTGAGACCCTCGTCCTGCAGGGAGCGCAGATCCTGGTCCGCAATCCCATCGGATCCGGCATCATGGGCGCGATCTATCCCTGGACGGTCGTCATGGGCCTGCACCATATGTACAACGTCATTGAAGCGAGCATGCTGTCCGTGGAGGGCGGCCTCAACACCTGGATGCCGATCGCTTCCGCGGCGAACTTCGCGCAGTTCGGCGCCTGCCTTGCGGTAGGTCTTAAAGCCAAGAGTCAGAAGACGAAATCCGTAGCTATTCCGGCTTCCCTTTCCGCTTCCCTGGGCATCACCGAACCCGCTATCTTCGGTGTGAACATGCGCTTCTTCAAGCCCTTTATCGCGGGCATGATCGGCGGCGCCATCGGCGCTTTCGTGGCATCCCTGATGGGCATCGGCGCTATTTCCTACGGCGTCACCGGACTGCCGGGATACCTTACGATCAACAATAAGTTCCTGTACACGATCATCCTTCTGATCTCCGGCGGCATCGCGTTCCTGCTGACCATGACGATCTGGAAGGAAGAGGAGCCCAAGAAGGTCGCGGACGTTCCGAAGCTGGATCCTCCCACAGACGCTGTCATCTCCTGCGAGGCCGGTAAGGTCATCGCGCCTGCCATCGGCGAAGTTATCCCGCAGGACAAGATCCCGGACGATACGTTTGCTTCCGGTGTGCTGGGTGAAGGCATCGCGATCAATCCCACCCAGGGCGTCATATTCGCGCCTTTTGACGGCGAGATCACATCCGTTGCGGATTCTAAGCACGCGATCGGTATTTCCAACGACGCGGGTATGGAAGTTCTGATCCACGTCGGCGTCGACACAGTCGCCATGAACGGCGAGGGATTTGAGGATCTGGTCGCTGAGGGAGACAAGGTCAAGGCCGGCCAGGAGATCATGAGATTTGACCGCGACGCGATCGCGAAGGCCAATCACCCGGACTGCGTTGTCGTGCTGCTGACAAATTCCGACGACTACAATGACGTCAAGCTCGGCGAGGACGCGAAATAACGGCCATACGGCAGTAATATGTGAGTGATCACGCACCGTGCTGCGGCGGAAGGTTAAAACTAACGCCCGGCACGGTGCTTTTATATGTCCGGATTGTGTATTTTGTCCAAAATATGGAACACCTTTAATCGGATTCGTTAAAAAAATAGTCAATCTCTCTTTTCATAAAGCGAAATTGTAGTATAATATGCTTAAGTCACCCGAAGTCTGCGAAAGCAGATGACGGGTTCCACACTAGAATCAATTTGATATGAAAAGGAGAAAGGTATGAAAGAATTTACATTCACCGTAACAGATCCGCTTGGAATCCACGCACGCCCCGCCGGAATCCTTGTTAAGGAAGCGAAAAAGTATAATAGCTCCATCACTCTTTACAAGGGCGACAAGAGCTGCGACATGAGAAAACTCCTCGCACTTATGGGCCTGGCTGTAAAGCAGGGCGACGAAGTGACCATCAAGATCGAAGGTGATGATGAGGAAGAGTGCGCAGCTGCTATCGAGAAATTCATGAAGGAGAATTTCTGATCTCTGCGATATAAGCCGAATTCATTCAGCCTGTATTTAAGGGGCGTGACTATTCGGGAGTTACCGAACAGCACGCCCTTTTTGTTAATGATTCCTGAGTGGGGACGGCCCAGGGCGCGTCCCGGCAGATTTCGGGTTTAGGAGGATAAGACTATGGTAGTTGCAACAGGCAAAAGTATTCTGAACGGAATTGCAATCGGCAAGATCAAGATCTATAAGGCGCCTGTATATGACATCTACGAGGGCATCGTAGAGGATATCGAACGCGAAGTGGAGCGCTTTAATGAAGCGATCGAGAAGGCTATCGCGGATCAGAGCGTCCTGTATGAGAAAGCGCTGAAGGACGCCGGAGAAGAGAGTGCCGCTATTTTTGAGGCGCACCAGATGATGCTCGAGGATGAGGATCTTCAGGATTCCACAAGGGAGATCATTACCGAGCAGAAGAGAGGCGCGGAGTACGCGACCAAGACCGCGTTTGACAATTACGCGCAGATGTTCGCGGAAATGGATGATCCTTATATGCAGGCCAGAAGCGCGGACCTTATCGATATCGAGGCGACGGTTCTGGATTTCCTGTTGGGGAACGACACCAGCAGCATGCAGGGCACAGAGCCCTCCATCCTCGTGGCTGAGGATCTGGCGCCGTCAGAGACGGTCAAGCTCGACAAGTCCCTGCTTCTGGGCATGATCACAAGAGAGGGCTCCGCCAACAGCCACACGGCGATCCTTGCCCGCTCCATGAATCTTCCTTCTCTGATCCAGTGCAAGGAGATCGATGACAGCTGGGACGGCAAGCTGGCGATCATCGACGGCTATAACAGCTGCGTTTACATTGAGCCCACCAAAGAGCTGCTGAAGACACTGACGGCCAAGCATGATGAGGACGTCCGCAAGCTGGCGCTTTTGGAGGAACTCAAGGGCAAGCCCAGCACGACGCTGGACGGCACGAGTGTCCATATTTATGCCAACATCGGCGGCCCTTCCGATCTGGGGTTCGTCAATGAAAACGACGCGGAAGGCGTCGGCCTGTTCCGCTCCGAGTTCGTATATCTCAACAGCAAGGAGGAGCCCACGGAAGAGCAGCAGTTCGCGGCCTATAAGCGGGTCGTGGAGACGCTGGCTCCGAAGCAGGTCATCATCCGTACCTGCGATATCGGCGCGGACAAGACCATTGACTATATGAATCTTGACAAGGAAGAGAATCCTGCGCTCGGCTTCCGCGCGATCCGCATCTGCCTGACCAGGAAAGATTTCTTCAAGAAACAGCTCCGCGCACTTCTTCGCGCCTCCGCTTACGGCAACATGGGCATCATGTTCCCCATGATCATCAGCAAGTGGGAGCTGATGGAGGCCAAGGCTCTCCTCAAGGAATGCGAGGATGAGCTCAAGGCGGAAGGGCACAAGATCGGCAAGTATGAGCTCGGCATCATGATCGAGACACCGGCCGCTGTGCTCTGCGCGGATGACCTGGCGGAAGAGTGCGATTTCTTCTCGCTGGGCACCAACGACCTGACGCAGTACACCTGCGCGATCGACAGACAGAACGCGAAACTGGAGAGATTCTCCGACACACATCATCCTGCAGTACTTAAGTCGATCCAGATGACCATCGACGCCGGCCACAGGCACGGCACGTGGGTCGGTATCTGCGGTGAGCTGGGCGCCGACCCGACACTGACAGAGACCTTCCTGCGCATGGGCGTGGACGAGCTTTCGGTCAATCCGAAGTCCGTCCTGCCGCTCCGCAAGATCGTCAGGAGCGTGGACCTTTCCAAACCGGAGGCGTAAGATTTTTAAAACGCCCAATGGACGGGGGTCATATAGTGATCGGAGGTCTGACCTGCGGTCACGGGGGGAGTTATTTGAGAGACAGGGGCATGCGTCCCTGTCTCTCTTGGCATCGCGTACTGGAATCAGAGCAGATAATGTTGTATGATTACTTACGACTACATGTGAAAGGAGACTCAGCAATGGAATACAAGACAAAAGGGACATGTTCCACACTCATATCGATCGATCTGGATGACGATCATACCATTAAAAAGGTCGAATTCACCGGCGGCTGCAACGGCAATCTCAAGGGCATCTGCAAACTGGTCCAGGGTCAGAAGGCGGAGGATGTGATCGAGACACTTGACGGGATCAAGTGCGGATTCAAGAATACTTCATGTCCCGATCAGCTGGCACAGGCGCTGAAGCAGGCGATCTCTTAAGGGGCCGCAGTAAATGGCAATGGCCGGGAAAGGAAATGATAGTATGAAGAAGATCGTGCTGACCGGCGGCGGCACCGCCGGCCATGTTTCGCCCAACATCGCGCTCCTTCCTTTTCTTGAGGAGGAGGGATATGAGGTCACTTATGTGGGGTCCAAAAAGGGCATCGAAAAGGAGCTCGCCACCGATCACGGGATCCCCTATGTCGGCATTTCGACAGGGAAGCTGCGGCGGTATTTTGACCTCAAGAATTTCTCGGACCCGTTCCGCGTGATCCACGGATACGGCGAGGCGCGGCGCTTTCTGCGCCAGTACAAGCCGGATGTGGTCTTTTCCAAGGGCGGATTCGTCAGCGTGCCCGTCGTGCGCGCGGCCGCCTCACTCCACATCCCCTGCGTGATCCACGAGTCGGACATGACGCCGGGGCTGGCGAATAAGCTGTGCATCGGCTCAGCGCGGAAGATCTGCTGCAATTTCCCGGAAACCGTAAAAACACTGCCGTCCGACAAGGCTGTCCTGACCGGCACGCCGATCCGCGGCGAGCTGTTCGAGGGGGACCGCGCGAAGGGCCTTGCGATCTGCGGCTTTACGGATGACAAGCCCGTGCTGATGGTCATGGGAGGCAGTCAGGGCGCGATGTCGGTCAACAGCGCAGTGCGCGCAAATCTGACAGCGCTGCTGGAGCGCTTCCAGATCATCCATCTGTGCGGCAAGGGGCACTTTGACACTTCGCTCCAGAATGTGGAGGGCTACCGCCAGTTCGAGTACGTCAAGGACGATCTCAAGCACCTGTTTGCCGCGGCCGACCTTCTGGTCTCCCGCGCGGGGGCGAACGCGATCTGCGAGATCCTGGCGCTCCACAAGCCCAACATCCTCATACCGCTCCCTACCGGCGGCAGCCGAGGCGACCAGCTTCTGAACGCGAACTCCTTTGCTGAGCAGGGATTCAGCGTCGTCGTGGAGGACGACAAAGCAGCGGACCGGCTCGTGGAACTGGCCAATGAGGTGTACGACAACAGAGAGCAGTACATCGCCGCCATGGAGAAAAGCAGTCAGACAGATGCGATCCCGGTGATCATGGAGCTGTTGAGAGAGGCCGTGGAGAATGGAAGGGCCAAAAAGCCCGGAAAGGCCAAGGCAAAAGGCTGAAGCCGAGGCAGCGGCTAAAAGGAAAAATGAATAATAGAAATAGAAAACCCGCTCATTGCTGAGCGGGTTTTCTTAAAAGGGGGGAGTTGAACATTTTCTTTCGGTCAGGGATCGTTTAGGGGGGGAGGAACTTTCCCTGCCGACAAGTAGATAATATTCAAAAATTATGTCTAATTCGCGTATAAGCTGTGAAGAATCTGTGAAACAGGTGCGAAAGGAACGTGCCTTGCTTCGCAGGACTCCACGAGGAATAATAATTCCTGCCGCTCACCTTCTTGTAACACCTCATTCGCACATAGTATTTTTTGCCCTTCTGAAGACCGGTGATGGTCTTGCCGACCTTTGAACCGCCGGCAACGGTCATCGTGTTAACGTTTTTGCTAAACATGCTGTCGGTCGCGTACTGGATCTGGTAACCGCCGGAGGACGAATTCTTAGTCCACTTCACAGTAAGACTGCCCGCATTTTTGGATTGCAGTGAATTGACCACCGGTCTTGTCAGGAAAGTCTTCAAAAGTCCGGTCTTATCGTAATCACTGGCTCTGTATTTTCCGTCCGCTGTCACAGCGTATACAGTGTAATAATACGTAACGCCGTTCTTGGCAGTCTTGTCAATGAATTCTGTGGTACCGCAAATGCCAAGGGATTTCCAATTCTGGCTTCCTGTCTTTCTGAGAACTTTGTATTTGGATGTTCCGGAGACTTTTTCCCACTTTACCTTGACACCGGTTGAAATATTCGACACGCTGGTGAGCTTTGGCGTGTCAAGTTTTCCCACGATCACGACAGCCTTGTATGTTCTGCCCAGGAGACTGCACGTCAAGGTCGTCTGTCCTTTGCTGACACCGACAACTTTCCCGTTTTCTATCTTCGCGATCTTATTGTTTGTGGATTTCCATGTCGCATTGAGCGAGTTTCCAACGAAGGTGACATTGTCTTCCTTTGCAAAGGTAGACTCAACTGCTTTGGGAAGTGATGCCTTGCCATTGACATCAACCAAAATGGAGGCGGGGGATATACTGATCGGGTCATTCCAAAAACACTGACCGCCGACAGTCATTGTCACCGTGCTTTCTGTATCTTTTGCCTGTGTTTTGGTTGTATTGATCTTTCCCCTGTATCCGAACTCCTGTACCCAATAGTGCCTGCCATTGTAGACGACATGTCCAATACCTATGCAGTTAGCATCTTCACTAAGCATCATGCGGCGATGGCCCTGACCGCTATACGAATTGTCGGTTTCCTTCCATAAGTCAAATGCGCCGCTTGCGGATGAGGGTCCAAAGGCGATACACTCTCCGACTAATCCCAGGCCGTTTGAGTTAAGATAAAATGAATCTGTGCCGTCAGGACTAGTATGCTTAAAATCCATTGCCAATTCGGCAGCCCTTTGCATTGCAAGTTTTTCCAG
>CAJOLP010000083.1 GCA_905235465.1 uncultured Lachnospiraceae bacterium
TCTCCGGCCATTCTCTTCTTATAGTTGCTGATAAATTTGGCCATCATGGCGATCAGGATAATGGCAAGGACGACATCCACGCCGTACATCACTTTCTTCCAGCTCGCCATGCCTTCCTTGAGGTTCTCGGGATCATAGGCGCGGCTGTTCGCCACAACGTACAGGATGTTCTTTGCCGCTGTGCGCATTGCCTGCTGCGCGCCGTTGGTGTCGCGGAACCGGACATCATTGGTCTCCGTGGGATAGTTGACCAGCATCAGGTCGCAGCCGTTGCGGATCGCCTGATCCGCATTCATGTAGCCGTATACGCCGAAGTAGTCGGTCTCCACAAATCCTCTGAATCCCCACTCATCGCGCAGGACGGTATTAAGGAGCGTAGAGCTGCCGCCCGCCCAGCGGTTGCCGATGTAGTTGAATGAGGACATGACGGCCAGGCAGTCGGAATCCTTAACGCATCTCTCGAAAGGCTTCAGGTAGATCTCACGGATCGACTGTTCATTGGCCCATGTGCAGAGCATATCCGCGCGGTTGCCTTCCTGATCGTTGAGGGCGAAGTGCTTCATGTACGCGTATACGCCGTTGTCCTGTGAGCCCTTGACCGCGTTCGCCGCGATGTAGGCAGAGAGGACCGGATCCTCTGAATAGTACTCGAAGTTGCGGCCCGCAAATGCCGTTCTGTGGTTGTTCATGGCAGGCGCGTACCAGCCGGATACATCCATCTCATTGGCCATCTTGCCGATGCTCTCACCGAAGGCATACGCCAGATCCTTGTTCCAGGTGGAGGCGATCACGACGCCCACCGGGAATCCGATGGAGCCCACGCCTGTGAAGTTGTTGTTGATGGAGGCGGGGCCGTCGCAGTCGTTGGTGCGCACTTTGCCGATGCTGTCCACGGAGTTGGTCTGGTATCCGCCCAGGGAAATGAGCGCGTTCATGTCATCCAGCGTCATCTCATCCATCAGCTGATCCCACTGCGCGTCGTCCTTGTCAAGGCCGCGCATATCCGCCACCTTGAGCCCATTTGCCGCGCCGGTCGTGATGGCCGCCGCGTCCGGATCTTCGTCCGCCGCGGTCGCTTCCGCCGTCAGGTAGTTGCTGATATTGTAGAAGCTCGCCTTTGCTTCCGCAGGCATCTCATAGCTCGCGGGAGCAGCGGTCGCCTCCGCGTAGTTGGCGAAATGATCCGCGCGGGACAGATAGGTGAACTCACCTTCCGCGTAGTCAAATACATTGGTCGCCGTGATATTGTCGCTCGCGCGCTTGTTGTCACCGCTGTAGACTTCCGTCTTCGCGACATTAAATACTTTGGAATCGATGATGTTGTGGGCGTCCGAATTGATGGAGATCACATAATCGCCCTCTTCCAGGACATAGCCCTTGGCGTCCTTATAATCATAGGACATCAGCTCTTCCTTGCTGACCTCGATGTTGACCGTCTCGGATGCGCCGGGTTCCAGCATGGCGGTCTTCTCGAACTGCACGAGATTCGCGGATGCCTTTTCAATACCGCCGTTGGTGTAAGGCGGGTTGGAGTAGACCTCCACCACGTCTTTGCCCGCAGCGCTGCCGGTATTCGTGACCTCGACCGTAAAGGAGATGGAATCGCCGTTGTCGGTGATGTCGCTCATCTTCTGCTCAAAGGTCGTGTAGGAGAGGCCGTATCCGAAGGGGTACTGGACGACGTCGGCGTACTCGAACATGCCCTCTGCGTCCGCTGTCTCATAGAAGCGGTATCCGACATAGATACCCTCCACATAATTCACAAAGGAAGGCACTGCTGTGGTCTCCTGCCCCGTAAAGCCCACGGACGTATACTTGAACTCGTCCATGTTTGTGTAGTTGAAGTCGCCGAAATTGTTCCACCAGGGTGTGGACTTGAGGTCATAGACCAGCGTGTCCACTGTTTTGCCCGAAGGATTGACCGCGCCGGTGACGATCTCGCCCAGCGCCGTCATGCCGACATGTCCGCCGGGGGCGGCCCAGATCAGGCCCTTGATCTCGGGGTGATCCTGTAAGAACCCGAACTCAAACGCGTTGGAGCCGTTGTAGACGACGATGACATTCTTAAAGTTTTCGCAGACAAGGTCCATCAGCTCGCTCTCTCTGTTGTTGAGCTGCAGATAGTGATCCCCCGCGTTCCAGTCATTTCCCTCGTTGAGCGTGTCGTCATAGGTGGCCGCGCGGTAGGTCGTGCCGTCCTGATACGTGCCGTCGATGATCGCCTGCACATCATTGGGAAGGTCCGCTCCCTCTCCGCCGGGCCTGGAGATCACGACCATTGCCGTGTCGGAAAAGGCCTTCGCGTTTTCCATCATTTCAGATGTATAGGCGCTGACATTGGGCTCGGGCAGCGTCCAGTCCTGTGCCCACATGCCGCACACGGGGCGGTCCGGTTTATAGGCTGTATAAAAACTGCTCAGCTCTTCGTTCGTCTTGATTCCGGCAGCATTGAGACTTTCCAGAAGGTCCACGGACTTATACGCCTCATTGAGCGCGCCGGAGCCGCCGCCGCCGAGCATGGGATTGGTGGACGCCCAGCCGAAGACGTTGAGCGCGGATCCCTCCGCCAGAGGCAGGACACCATTGTTCTCCAAAAGGACCGTTCCCTCCTCCGCAATGAGGACGGCCAGATCCGAAGCCGACGCCGAGGTCTCTTCTGTGATCGTTCCGCTTCCGCTCACCAGATCCAGCATCGTGCTCATGGGGCCCGTGCAGATCATGTTCGCGCAGACCGCTATACCGGCAATAGCAGCCACCAGAGCCGTTCCCCTGATCAGACGCTTTTTGGGTTTCGCCATCTTACTGACCGCAATAGCGACAATGATGGCCAAAACAACGATGACTCCCATTGTGATCAAATAGGACTTGATCGACGTGATGACGTTTATGACATCACTCATGTTGATTGATAACATACTTTTCTTCCTCCCTTACTGCTGTTTTTTCTTCCCGAAATCCTCCGAGAATATCGTCTTGTCAATGGCGAAGATGATGACCATGGAAACGCCGCCGGTGACGACCGTGGTCACAATGTTGCGGATCCCGTCCGGCACGCCGAAGGCAGCCGTGACCGGATTCCAGATGCAGGTGAACAGGTTCATGACAAAGAATACGCCCAGCGCGCCCGCGAAATGACACAGAATCTGGGGCACGACCGGTCCCTTGCTGCGGAATGTCACATTTCTCTGCAGCGGGAAATTGATGCACTCGCCCAGAATGATCGACGTGAAGTTGGCCAGCGTGAACGCCAGGCCGCCGTCCGCGAGGCTGTTGCCGATGATCGCCAGCGTCAGCGGAACGCCGAAGACCGTCACTTCAATGCCGGGCCAGGCCCAGGCCACATCGCCGACGATCCCTCTGAAGAACCCCGGCAGAAATGTGAGCAGTACCCACTTAAAAAACGTCACGAGGTAGCTGAACACCAGGAACAGGCCGCCCTCGCGGACCCACTGCGCTGCTTTCGGATGCCTTTGTCCAAATTTTTCCAACCACTGTTTCATAAAGCTGTCTCCTTGTTGCCGTCTGTTTGTGACCTTGTCTGAATGCATGGCATCCGAATTATTTCATGTCTTTTGCTTTTTTCTGTATTTTGCTCTGTTTAAAATACCCGCCGATCAGGCCGCCCAGACCCTTGAAGAATCCGCCGGCATGACCGTTGCATATCTCAAGAATACTCTCGCACATCTCCTGGGAGACGGCGCCGCCCGCCATCTTTCCGATGGCCCTGAAGGGCATGTTGTAGATGAAAATAATGTTGAGGTCGGGCTCCCCCTTCTCAATGGACTTATTGAGCATGGACGTCATGACGTCATAGACCCTGCGCGCCTTCCAGCTCTTCGCGTAATAGAGCTGGCAGATCGCGTCGTTCATCCCCAGGGTCCCGGACCAGCTGCCGTCCGGAATGGGCCTCCCCAGAAGCTTTTCAAACTCGCCGTCCTTAACCGCGAGGATATTGCCCGACGCGTAGGAGGGAAGCTCGTCCTTTTCGTACGGAAGCGGGGCGTCCGTGCCCTTGACCGAAACGGTTCCGGTCAGGCGAATGTCCGCGGCGCTCGCGCCCACCATGATCTCATACTCGCCGCCGTCGATCTCGAACTGATTCGTCTTGACGTTGAAGTACCGAAACGCCTTGTCGTCCAGCGGGATCGTCACTTTTTGGCTCTCTCCCGCTTTAAGGAAGACCTTCTTAAATCCCTTAAGCTCCTTTGTGGGGCGATAGATCCGGGGCGCCCTGGCGCTCACATAGATCTGCGCAACCTCCGCGCCGTCCACTTTGCCCGTGTTTGTGAGCGTGAAGCTCACTTCCTGATCGCTGACCGCCAGATCGCTGTATTCAAATGTCGTGTAGGAGAGGCCGAACCCGAAGGGGAACAGCACGTCCTTCTTCACGGTCTCAAAATACCGATAGCCGACATACAGTCCCTCCCTGTACTCCACGCTCCTCTCCTTCGCCGGGAAATACGGCGCGCTGGGAACGTCCTCGTAGGCCAGAGGATACGTCTCGGAGAGCTTGCCGGAGGGATTGATCTGTCCCAGGATCGCCTTCAGGACGGCGCCCGCGCCGGCCTGTCCGCAGAGATATCCGTGCACCATCGCCTTGCACTCGGAGAGCCAGGGCATCTCCACCGCGGAACCCGCGGACATGACGACGACTATATTTTCATTGACCTTGGAGACTGCGTGCAGCAGATCGATCTGACTCTGGGGCAGCCTCATGTGGCTGCGGTCCAGACCTTCGGACTCGCTGATCTCATCCAGCCCCAGATACAGAAGGACCACGTCCGCCTTGCGCGCCAGCTCCACTGCTGCCGCCTGCATCTGACTGTCGCCCGCGCCTACGCGGGGATAGCCCTTCTCAAAGCCGACCACATCAAGCGGGAACTGATCGATCACGCCCAGCGTGGAGTCCAGCTTCGTGGGATTGACGACGGAGGAACCCGCGCCCTGATAGCGGGGCGTCTGCGCGAAATCGCCGATCACGGCAACTTTGGTGCCCTCCGCCAGAGGGAGAATGCCGCCCTCATTTTTCAAAAGTACAATGCTCTCCTCGCTCGCGCGCATCGCCATCCGGTGGTGCTCTTCCACGTCAAAGGATTTGCCCCTGTAAGCCTCTACAGCCTTATGGGTGGAGAAAACGACGTCCAGCAGCTCATCCACGCGGCGGTCCACCAGCTCCTCGCTGATCCTGCCTTCCTGAACCGCTCTCTTTAAATATTCCGCGGAATCGCCGCCCGTTGTGGGCATCTCAAGATGGGAACCCGCTCTTACGCCCTCCACAAAATCATTGCCCGCGCCCCAGTCGGAGACCACAAACCCGTCAAATCCCCATGTGTCGCGCAGGATCTCCTGAAGGAGATGCTCATTTTCGTTTGCGTACACCTCATTGACCATGTTGTAGGAGGACATGATGCTCTTTGGCGCAGCCTCCCTGACGGCGATCTCAAAGTTTGTCAGATAGATCTCCCTCAGCGTCCTCTCATCCACGACAGAGTCCGACGCCTGCCGGCGAAGCTCCGTGTTGTTGGCGGCAAAATGCTTGGGACACGCGGATATACCGTTTTTCTGGATCCCGCGGATATAGCCGGCCGCCATCTTGCCCGCCAGATACGGATCCTCGCTGAAATACTCGAAGTTCCGCCCGCACAGAGGCGATCTCTTGATATTGAGGCCGGGCCCCAAAAGGACAGCTACATCCTGACAGGCCGCCTCCTCTCCCAGACACTCGCCGATCTTTTCACCCAGCGAAGGATCCCAACTGTTGGCGATCGTCGCCGCGGTGGGAAAACAAGTCGCGGGCACCGATCCATTGAGCCCGAGCTGATCGCCTGCGCCTTCCTGCTTGCGGATGCCGTGGGGCCCGTCAGACAGATTAATGCTCGGGATCCCCTTCTCCTCCACACTGTAAGTAGACCAGAAGTCCCTGCCCGAAAGCAGATAACACTTCTCGTCGATCGACAGCTTTTCAATTACTTCCTGATGTTTAAGCCCCAACACTTTCTCCCCCCTTCTCTCTGCTACAAACTCACCGCTGCTGATTGCGGAAGGCTTTCGATGTCAAATTATAAAACGGAATATCAGAATGATTTCAGAAATGATATGGATAAATT
>CAJOLP010000084.1 GCA_905235465.1 uncultured Lachnospiraceae bacterium
GGTGATAAATACCGCCATGATCACCGCAACCGCAAGCCAGGAGGCATAGATGTCAAAACCCGCGACCGTATAGAGGTATCCCTTAAGGAAATCGGGATAGATATAGGTGATGATGGTAGGAAGCGCGCAGGCTTCAAAGCAAGCGACGCTGACGTAGCCCAGGATGATCGCCCAGGTACAGATAAATGAGCCTATCGGTCCCATCGCGCGGTGGCTGAATACATGCTCGCCTCCGCACTGCGGCATTGCCGCGGTAAGCTCCGCGTAGGTAAGTCCTACGAAAAACACCATTATGCCGCCGACCACAAATCCTAGTGCAGCTCCGATCACACCGCCTGTCTGGATCCAGCTTCCCGAGGATACGACCCAGCCCCAGCCAATCATCGCGCCGAAGGCTATCACAAGTATATCCCATGCTCCAAGGACTTTAATTTTTTGTTATTCTCCATCGAATTTTCCCTCGCTTTCCAGAGTTTTGACCAGCGACTCCAGATAATCCGCCGTCTTTTCAACACCCAGCAGTTCCGCGTCGATCAGGATATCCCTGTTGTGTCGGTCTCCCCTGTAGGTCCCGGTGATCTGCTTGTATCTGGCGTGATACATACGGTCGTTTTCTTCTATCAGCGTCTCTGCCTCCTCTCTGGTGCATCCGACCGCCTGCCGCACATTTCTGATCCTTGCTTCCATCGGCGCATATATGAAAACGTTGAGAACGTCGCTCCTGTCCTTTAGGATATAGTCGGCGCAGCGTCCTATGATGACGCAGGAAGTTCGCGCCGCCAGCTTCTTTACGACTTCCTTCTGGATATAGACCAGCCTGTCCGTAAGGTCCGCGTATTTGAGCGACCAGCCTCCGGGATTGGTGGAACTTAAGCCCTTTACAGCCTCACCGGCATCCGCCAGATCGAGTACATGCTGGGAAACGCCGACCCTTTCTATGATCTGGTCTATAAATTCGCGGTCGAAATATTCGATCCCGAGCTTTTCAGAAAGGAGCTTGCCGACCTGTGTTCCGCCGCTGGCGTACTCGCATCCGACGGATATGACTATATGCTTGCTCTCACTCATGTTAAGACCTCCTTGTCAACCCAGTTCTTTTACGGCTTCTTCTATGATCGCGTAAGCCTTGTCGCAGTCTTCCCTTGTCGCGATAAGAGGCGGAACCATGCGGATTATGTCGTTTCCTATCGCAGTGAGCAGGAGATGCTTATCAACGCATTTATGCTTGATCTCAACCGCGTTTACAGTGCCGTCAAATTCGACACCGACAAAAAGTCCCTGACCTCTTGCTTCTTTCACATGGGGAAGAGTGCCGAGTTTATCGATAAAATACGCACCGACTTCCTTTGCGTTGCCGGGCAGATCCCTGTCAATGATCTCCGTGACAGCCGCAAGCGACGCCGCGCAGCACACCGGATGTCCGCCGAAGGTAGAACCGTGGGAACCCGCCGAGAATGCCTTTGAGACCTCCTGCGTCGCGCAGATGGCGCCGATCGGCATTCCGCCGCCCATGGCCTTTGCCATCGATACGATATCGGGCTTGATGTCGTAATTCATATAGGTCATCAGCGCGCCCGTCCTTCCCCAGCCGGACTGCACTTCATCAAGCAGCAGGAGAATATTTTTCTCGTCGCAGAATTTCCTTAAACCCTGCAGAAATTCCTTTGTCGCCGGATGCACTCCGCCCTCGCCCTGGACGGGCTCGACCATGATCGCAATGGTATCTTCCGTGCAGGCTGACTTGAATGCTTCGAGGTCATTGTATTCGGCATATGAGAAGCCGTCTGTCATCGGGCCAAAGCCGATCTGACAGGCATTGTCGGGCTGTCCGGTCGCGGACATTGCTCCGAAAGTCCTGCCGTGAAAGCTCGACTTTGCGGTCACGATGTGGTATTTTTTCGGACCGTACTTTTCCACACCGTATTTCCTCGCCATCTTGATCATCGCTTCGTTTGCCTCCGCGCCGGAGTTCTGGAAAAAGATCTTGTCCATTCCGATGGATGTGCATATTTTTTCGGCCAGAAGAGCCTGCGGTACCGTATAGGGATAGTTGAAGGTCTGCATGATCTGGGCAGCCTGTTCCTGCACGGCCTTTACTACTTTCTCGTTGCAGTTGCCGACCGAGTTTACCGCGATGCCGGCATAGAAGTCGAGATACGGCGTTCCTTCTTCGTCATAGATGTACATTCCCTTTGCGGTCTCCGCCAGCACATCGAACCTCTCATAGGTCTCGATCATGTATTTGTCTACCTTTTCCTTGATATCCTGTTTGGTAAGTCCAAGCTCTTTTGTTTTCATTTTTTGCTCCTTTCTTAAAGAGTGTTGAGTTTTTGAGGATCATAATGACGCCTTGAGTGCCTCTTCGAAGATCTCGAGACCTCGTTTTGCCTGTTCGTCCGTCATCGTAAGCGGCGCCAGAAACCGGATCACGTTTCCGTAATTTCCGGAATTTTCCATTAAAAGCCCCATTTGAAGCGCATTCTGCAAAAGCCGCGAAACAAGCGCGCTTGCAGGCTCTTTGGTCTGTCTGTCCTCCACGAACTCGATGCCGACCATAGCCCCAAGTCCGCGTATATCACCGATCACAGGGTATTTTTCCTGAAGTTCCTTCCAGCCGTCCGTGACGATTTTCCCGATATGCTCTGCCTTGCCCGCATAGTCATCTCTCTTCATTATTTCCATCGTCTTTAGTGCCGCTGCGCAGGCAAGAGGATTTCCGCAAAATGTTCCTCCGATGACACCTGCCGGTACGGAATCCATGATCTCCTGTCTTGCTGTGATCGCGCTGATCGGCACGCCCGCTCCGAGAGATTTTGCGGTGGTGAGGATATCCGGCGCACAGCCTGCCTCTGCCCAATATTCAGAGGCGAAATACCTTCCCGAACGGCAGTTTCCGCACTGCACTTCATCCGCGATCAGCAGGATACCGTGCTCATCGCAAAGCCTCCTGACTGCCTTTACCCACTCGATGGGAGCCGGTATGAAACCGCCCTCGCCCTGTATCGGCTCCACGATCATGCAGGCAACTTCATCCGCGGGCGCTCCCTCGTCCAGCACCCTTTCGAGTTCATCGAGGTAATATGCCACTGCCTCTTCTTCGGTATAGCCCTTCGGCGCGCGGTACAGATACGGATAAGGCGCACGGTATATACCCGCCGGGAAAGGTCCCATGCCAAGCGCGTAGGATTTCTTTGCGGTGAGCGCCATCGTAAGATTTGTCCTGCCATGGAAAGCCCCGGTAAAGCAGATCACGTTATTCCTTCCGGTATAGGCCTTTGCGACCTTGATCGCGTTCTCGTCGCACTCAGCGCCGGAATTGGCAAAATAGGTCTTTTTCTTATCGCCCCTTACGGGAACGATCTCGTTCAGCTTTTCCGCAAGCGTCACATAGCCGTCATGCACGACGATATTGAAGATGGTATGGAAGTATTTTTCCGACTGTTCCTTTACGGCCTCCACGACCTCAGGATTTGTGTAGCCGATATTCAGCACTCCCACGCCGCCTATCCAGTCGAGGAAGACATTGCCGTCGACATCCTCGAGCATTGCGCCCTCGCCCCTGTTGATCACAATGGGGTAGGTGTTCCCGCAGAGCGCATTCGGAACCGCGGCATTGCGGCGCTTCAGGATCTCCGAGGCCTTCGGCCCCGGTACCTGGTCTGTAACGATCTTCGGCAGTTCATCTCTTAACATTTTGCTTTCCCTCCTTACAAGACATCTTTTGTACGAAAAAAGGCGTCTCACGGCAAAAGCCATGAAACGCCCTTGTTTCGGTCCTATAACAAAAAAAGAGCCCGCGTCTGCGGACTCCTTTGCCTTTACCTGCGATTTTAGTATTCGGATCGAAAAATGTCAATCCCCAAAAGTTGCACAAAACTTCTGCCTCTATTCCTACGACGCGATATGGCCTTTCGGCGCGGAAGATGTATAATAAAACTACATAGCGACAGATAAAGAAGTTCGCGACGACAGGAGGAGGGGTCAGACCCCTGTGTGTGAATTAGGGGTCAGACCCCTGGATTGGAAGGATTATGAAAAGATTAACAGCATTAGTTCTGGCCGGCGTGCTGCTGCTTGGCACAGCGTGCGGGGGCGGAAATCAGACGAACGGCGGAGCCGCGGATTCCTCAGCAGGCACCGCAGAGAAGACCGAATCCGCAGATTCCTCAGCAGGTACCACAGAGAAGACCGAAGCCGCTTCGGGGAGCCAGAATAAGGGCATTACGAAAGGTGAAAAAGGCGACGCGATCATCATTGAAGATGAAAATGCTTTTTCGGGAGATGGGACCGTCACTGCTTTTATCGGAGAGCCTTTTTATGACGGCGTGATCAAGGATTATGATGAAGCTTATAAAGCTGTGCAGAGTGTATATGACAGGATCGGCGCGGATGAGACGACCCAGCTGGAGCTGGCGGAGGTCAGGCCGACAGAAGATAATATCTGTTATACATTTTATCAGATGGCCGGGGACATCAGAGTCTATGGCGATGTGGTGAAGCTGATCACAGACAATGACGGCAAGGCGACCGGACTTATAAGCGCGATCCTGCCGGATGTGAAGGCGGCACCGGTAGATGTGTGGGGTATTACGGCAGAAGAGGCGGAAGCGATCGTAGAAGACTATTACAAAGAAGCTGATGTACACGCTGTGGACGGCGCTACGGACCAGATTCTGATGCCTGTTACGAGAGGCTCAGAGCTTTACTGTTATGCATGGGTCGTGTACACGGAGAATTTCGATCCGCAATTTGACACCGCTTACCTTGCGCACTATGTCAAGTCGGACGGAGAGTACCTGTACGGGCTCCCGATCTCGGAACCGCACAATGCGGACGCACTTGCCGGCGATGTGACGGCATTTGTGTTCGATAACATGGAGGAGGCTGAGTGGACGGGTACCGTTACGCATAATGACGGGAGAAAAGAAGAAATCACTGTTCCGGTCATGGAGGATACGGAGACCGGCAAGATCATTCTCGGCGATGTAAAGCGCAAAATATTGTGCGCCGATTTCGCTGATTTTAAGTTTGACGATACTTTGACACCCAGGGAGTCGGATGACGGCACTACCTGGAATGGAGCAGAGCTCCTGACCTATTATAATTTCATACGCGTATGGGATTACTACGATAAGATCGGATGGAAAGGACCTGATGGCGACGAGACGCCGTCGCTTCTTCTGATGAACCTTGTGGACAAAGACGGAAACCCGGAAGACAATGCTTTTTACAGCGGCCGCGAAAGAGGGTTTCAGATATTCGCGTTCAATGCGGAAAAATTCGGTGACTGTACAGATGTGATCGGACACGAGTTCACGCATTGCGTCACCGGAACGACAATGACCACGAATTTGTACCTGAATGAGTATGGCGCGATCAACGAGTCAATGAGCGATATCATGGGAAACATCATCGAGATGACGATCGATGACAGACAGGATGGCGCCTGGCTTATCGGTGAGAGTAATGGCGAGACACAGCGTTCCTTTACAAATCCCAACGAGTACGCGCAGCCGGGGTATTTCTGGGATCAATATTTTGTCCCGAATGCAGCAAAGGGAAATGACCTTAATGACAGTGGCGGCGTGCACACTAACTCTTCGCTCCTCAATGTCATCTCTTACAAACTCAGTGAATCCGGCATGGATGCAGACGACCAGTGCTACTTCTGGATGAATGTGGCGCTCGCGCTGACGCCCCGCACAGACTTCGCACAGCTGGCTGAGATCCTGCCCTGGTGCACAAAATCCGCGGGATATCCCCAGTATGAGGATGAAGTCCGAAAAGCGCTTGAAGAGACCGGCTACTCGAATCGCGCGCTTCCCGACAGCGTGCCAGAAGGATTGGCGCTCCTAACATTTACGTGCACTTTGCCGGAGAAGTACCAGGATTATGATCCGGTCGCCATATTGTACGCTCTGGATGGAAGCGGCCGCGAGATCTGGTCATGGCCGGAAGTCGGTACGGACCGGGTGGCATTTGTTGCCAGGGAGGGCCAATATACGATGCTCATCATGCTCAAGGGTAAAGATGAGCAGGACGAAGTCTATTATTTGTATTCAGAGGACGGCTGGGAAGAATGCAGCAACGAGGACCTCCAAGACAAACTCGAAGAAGTGGATGATGAGTATGTCATTGAAGCAGGGTCAGGCGAGAGGGTAGAATTGATGGATGTGGAGTGGTAGAAAAGTTCGCGTCATGGTCGATCTTGCATGAAACATCCATCGGATTCGGCTGATTGCATTTGTCCAGTCAACGCTGATGTATTGGGAAGCAAATGTGATTAAATAGGTCATGAAAAGAGGAGCTGTAAAGCCCGGAGAATTTCACCTCTCCATTTCTTTACAGCCCCTCTTCATTTATTCGAGTTTCCAACTTTTTTATAAACTGCATCATTTCATCAAAATCGGGATAGTTCCCGTAGATCATGGATTGCATCATTGTGTAATCTGAGTGAAGTCTGTCCAGGCTGTGA
>CAJOLP010000085.1:0-7086 GCA_905235465.1 uncultured Lachnospiraceae bacterium
ATGTAGTGCGGGCGGTTCTTGGTCTCCATATACGTCTTGGCCAGGTATTGACCGATGATGCCCAGGCAGAACATCTGCAGGCCGCCGATAAAGATGATCACGCAGATCGTCGAGGCCCAGCCGGCGACAGGATCGCCGAAGATGAGGCGGCGCAGGACGATGAAGATCAGCATGAAGAAGGCGAAGACCGTCATGAACATGCCAAACCACGACGCGATGCTCAGCGGGACCTGGGAGAAGTTGATGATGCCGTCCACCGCGTATTTGAACAGGGACCAAAAGCTCCACTTCGTGTCGCCCGCGACGCGCTCCACATTCTCATAGGGCAGCCAGTATGTGCGGAAACCGACCCAGCCGAAGATCCCCTTGGAAAAGCGGTTGTACTCGGTCATGGAAAGGACCGCGTCCTTCATATCGCGGGTCATAAGGCGGAAGTCCCTGGCGCCGTCCACGATGTCCGCGTCAGAGATCTTGTTGATGACCTGGTAAAACCTGCGGGCAAACCAGCTGCGGATCCGCGGCTCGCCCTTGCGGGAGACGCGCCGTGTGGCGACGCAGTCATACTCGCCGCCCTCCAGGATCCTTACCATCTCGGGCAGAAGGGAGGGCGGATCCTGAAGATCCGCGTCCATCACGGCGACATAATCGCCGTGGGCGTTCGTCAGGCCCGCGTACATGGCGGCCTCCTTGCCGAAATTGCGGGAGAAGGAAAAATACAGAACGTTCGGATCGTCCGCGGCCAGACCTTTTATGACCGACAGAGTATTGTCGGTGGATCCGTCGTCGACAAAAAGAAGTTCATACGTATATTGCACTTGTTTCACTTCCCGGTAAAATATGGGAAGGGCGTCCTGCTCGTTGTAGCAGGGCACGATTATGGACAACAGCATAATACAGATCCTCTAGATACATTTCTGTTATTCTCGTTATTCTCAAATTTTATCACAGCACTCTGTATTTTGCACCCCGCATCAGAGTTCACGCATATTTCACATTTTTTCAGCGGTTTACGAAGAGGAAGGATTTGTGCTAGTATGTATGGAAATCTATAAGAAAGCAGCCTTGGAAAGGAGACAATATATGAACGAAGTAAAAGAGCCGAGAAAGCAAATGATCATGTATATGTTGATCGTTGTGGTCGTGCTGATCATCCTCAACAGCGTTATCATGCCTTATCTCAGCCGCGCTTCCGTCACGGAGACGGATTACAATACATTTATTACGATGACAGAGGAAGATAAGGTCAAGGAGGTGGAGATCACCACCACGCAGATCACTTTTACGGACAAGGAGGGCAATGTATACATCACGGCGCCGATTACGGATCCGGAGCTGGTCAGCCGCCTGCACGCCCACAACGTGGAATTCGGCAGCGATATCCAGCAGACCATGTCGCCGCTTCTGTATTTCCTGGTCTCGTGGGTGCTGCCGATCGCACTGTTTGCCTATCTGGGCCACCGCCTGAGCAAGCGGATGATGGAGCAGGCGGGCGGCTCAGGCTCCATGATGTTCGGCATGGGCAAGAGCAACGCCAGAGTTTACGTCAAATCCACGGAGGGCATCCGCTTCTCGGATGTCGCCGGCGAGGAGGAGGCCAAGGAAAACCTGCAGGAGATCGTGGATTATCTCCATGATCCGTCCAAATACAGCGAGATCGGCGCCACCATGCCCAAAGGCATTTTGCTGGTGGGCCCTCCCGGAACAGGTAAGACAATGCTGGCCAAGGCGGTCGCCGGAGAGGCCAATGTCCCGTTCTTTTCCATAAGCGGATCGGAATTCGTGGAGATGTTTGTCGGCATGGGCGCCTCGAAGGTGCGCGACCTGTTCAAGCAGGCCAAGGAAAAGGCTCCCTGTATCGTCTTTATCGATGAGATCGACGCCATCGGCAAAAAGCGCGACGGCTCCGCGCTGGGCGGCAACGACGAGAGAGAGCAGACGCTCAACCAGCTGCTCACGGAGATGGACGGCTTTGAGGAGAACACGGGCGTCGTGATCCTGGCGGCGACCAACCGCCCCGAGTCCCTTGACCCCGCGCTGACAAGGCCCGGGCGCTTTGACAGGCGCGTGCCCGTCGAGCTTCCGGATCTTCAGGGCAGGATCGATATCCTGAAGGTGCACGCCAAGAAGATCAAGGTCGGACAGGATGTGGATTACAACAAGATCGCGCGCATGGCGGCCGGCGCCTCCGGCGCGGAGCTTGCCAACATAGTCAATGAGGCGGCGCTGCGCGCCGTAAGGGATGGCCGCAAATTCGCGACGGAGGAGGATTTCGAGGAGAGTATTGAGGTCGTCATCGCGGGCTACCAGAAGAAGAACGCGATCCTCACGGACAAGGAAAAGCTGATCGTGTCCTATCACGAGATCGGCCATGCGCTGGTGGCGGCTATGCAGACCAACAGCGCGCCCGTGACAAAGATCACGATCATTCCACGGACTTCCGGCGCATTGGGATACACGATGCAGGTCGAGGAAGAGGGCAACCACTACCTCATGAGCAAGGAAGAGATAGAGAACAAGATCGCGACGCTCTGCGGCGGCCGCGCGGCGGAGGAAGTGGAGTTCGGCAGTGTGACGACCGGCGCTTCCAACGATATAGAAGAGGCGACCAGACTCGCCCGCGCGATGATCACCCGCTACGGCATGAGCGACGAGTTCGACATGGTGGCAATGGAAACGCTCAACAACCAGTACCTGGGCGGCGACACCTCGCTGGCGTGCTCTGCCGATACGCAGGCGCTCATCGACAAGCGCGTCGTGGAGCTCGTGCGCGGTCAGCACCAAAAGGCGCTGCACATCCTGCAGGACAACAAACAAAAGCTGGATGAGCTCGCGGAGTACCTGTATTTCAGAGAGACCATCACAGGCGAGGAGTTCATGGCGATCCTGAACCGCAAGCCGGTCCCGAAGGAGATCCCGATGAACGAAGAGCCCCAAGTGGCACAGACGCAGGAGTCCGAAAGCGCTGAGAATGCCGGAGAAGCAGACGCTTGATTTCTGGGCGCGATATCGGTACACTTAAAAAGACTATTGAAATTGCAAAGGCGCAGGGTTTACGGTGTGCCGGAAGGGAACAGGGAGAGACCATGATTGAATACAGATATGACACACAGCTTCTCATCGACGGTGATGACCTGGACGAGGATGAGGTTTACGATTATTTTGTCGAGCATTTTGTGGGAGACAGCCTTCTCGCGGTGGGCGGGGACGGCGATCCGATCAAGATCCACTACCACACCAACGAACCCTGGAAGGTGCTGGAGTACTGCAGATCCCTCGGCGAGATCTATGATATCGTCGTAGAGGATATGGACAGACAGAGCAGAGGCCTGCAGGGCTGAAGGACAGTAAGGCTGAAGGACAGCAGGCTGACCGGCTGAGAGCTGTCCGTGATCATAGTTTATATTTATGCCCGCCCGGCGGAATCTGCCGCCGGCGGGTATTTTTTGGCTTGCCATATACCCCCAAGGGGTATATAATGGCGGGGACGGAGGAGAATGCCGGCAGTTTTGGGAAATTGCCGCGAATATAAGGAGAGTGAAAATGGCTGAGGAAATCAAAGCTTCTGAGAATACGACGGATGAAAAAGTGCCCGCCTGCTGCTGCCGCACAAAGGTCAGGACAGAAGAGGAGCAAAGGGATCTGATCAATCGCCTGAGCAGGATCGAAGGGCAGGTGCGCGGGATCCGGCGGATGGTGGAGGAGGATGCCTACTGCATTGACATCATCAATCAGGTTTCGGCGGCCAACGCGGCGCTCAACAGCTTTACCAAGATCCTTCTGGCGGATCACATACACACCTGTGTGACGGAGGATGTGCTAAATGGCAGCAGCGAGAAGGTGGATGAGCTGGTGAAGACGCTGCAGAAATTGATGAAATAAGCGGGGTCGCTTTCGCATGGGTGCAATGGCGGAATTACCGCATGAGTGAAACGGCTCAATTGCCGCGCGACAACAAGGAGATCGACAAAAAGGGAATATAAAATGGATCAATATATTGTGACCGGCATGAGCTGCGCGGCCTGTCAGGCAAGGGTGGAGAAGGCAGTCTCCGCCGTGCCGGGCGTCACGTCGTGCAGCGTCAGCCTTTTGACAAATACAATGGGCGTGGAGGGCACGGCCTCCGCAGCCGACATCATAAGGGCCGTGGACGCGGCGGGATACGGCGCGTCGCCCAAGGAGACCGGAGGGAGCGCTGCAAGGTATGCAGGCGCCGGCAGCGGCGCGGCAGGCGCGGAGCCCGGCAGGGGCGCGGATACCGGGACGTCCGGGAGTCTCTCGGCCAGGATCGCGCAGGAGGAGGACGCGCTGAAGGATCGGGAGACGCCCGCGCTGAAGAGGAGGCTGATCGCGTCGCTCGGTTTTTTGATCGTGCTCATGTATTTTTCCATGGGGCACATGATGTTCGGATGGCCGCTGCCGGCCTTCTTTGACGACAATCATGTGGCGATGGGCATCGTGCAGATGCTCCTGGCCGGCATTGTGATGGTCATCAATCAGAAGTTTTTTGTCAGCGGATTTAAGAGCCTGGCCCACGGCGCGCCCAACATGGACACGCTGATCGCCATGGGTTCGGGCGCCGCGTTTATCTATTCCACCGCGATGCTGCTGGCCATGACGAGGGCCCAGGCGGACGGAAACAGCGAGGCCGTCATGCATTACATGATGGAGTTCTATTTTGAGTCCGCGGCGATGATCCTGACGCTGATCACCGTCGGCAAGATGCTGGAGGCCAGGTCCAAGGGAAGGACCACCGACGCGCTCAAATCGCTGATAAAGCTCGCGCCCAAGACCGCCAACGTGGAGCGGGACGGCGTCGAGGAGACCATCGACATCGATCTGGTGAGGAAGGGCGATATTTTTGTGGTGCGGCCCGGCGAGACGATCCCGGTGGACGGCATCGTCCTGGAGGGGGAGAGCGCCGTCAATGAGGCGTCCCTGACCGGGGAATCGATCCCGGTGGACAAGGCCCCCGGGGACGAGGTCGCGTCCGCGACCCTCAATCAGTCGGGGTTTCTTCGCTGTGAGGCGACGCGGGTCGGGGAGGACACGAGTCTTGCCCAGGTCATCCGCATGGTCAGCGACGCGGCGGCCACCAAGGCGCCCATCGCGAAAGTGGCGGACACCATCTCCGGCATCTTTGTCCCCGCCGTCATCGGCATCGCGGCCGCGGTGACGCTGATATGGCTCCTGGTCGTGAAGGCGCCGGCCGGCACCGCGCTGGCCAGGGGTATTTCGATCCTGGTGGTGAGCTGCCCCTGCGCGCTGGGGCTCGCGACGCCCGTGGCGATCATGGTCGGAAGCGGGATGGGGGCCAGGAACGGCATCCTCTTTAAGACGGCGGAAGCCCTTCAGGAGACCGGCAACATGCAGATCGTGGCGCTGGACAAGACGGGCACCATCACCAGCGGGGAGCCGGTCGTCACGGATGTGCTGCCCATGCCGGGCATTACGGAAGAGGAACTTCTCACCGTGGCCGGCGCGCTGGAGGCACAGAGCGAGCACCCGCTGGCGAAGGCGATCGTGGGCCGCACCGGCCCCGTCAAAGCGGAGATCAGCGGCTTTAGGGCGCTGCCGGGAAACGGGCTGACCGCGGTGGTGGACGGTCAAAATACAGCGGCCGGCAATCAGAAATTTATCCTCACGCAGCTTGCGGCGGTCAAGGGTTCCTCCGCGGAGCTGGCCGGGTCCCTGCGCGAAGTGACGCAGCAGACACAGAGGCTGGCGGAAGAGGGGAAGACGCCGCTGTATTTTGCCTCTGACGGCAGGCTCATCGGCATCATCGCCGTGGCGGACCCCATCAAGGAGGACAGCGCGCAGGCGGTGAGGGAGCTCCAGAATATGGGCATCCATGTGGTCATGCTCACGGGAGACAACCAACGGACCGCGGAGGCGATCGGCCGGCAGGCGGGCGTGAACGAAGTCGTTGCGGGCGTGCTGCCGGACGGCAAGGAGGAGGTCATACGGCTCCTTCAGGAGAAGGGCAAGGTCGCGATGGTCGGAGACGGCATCAATGACGCGCCGGCGCTGACCCGGGCGGATATCGGCATCGCCATCGGCGCGGGGACGGATGTGGCCATCGACGCGGCGGACGTGGTGCTGATGAAGAGCCGGCTGACGGATGTGAGCGCGGCGGTCAGGCTCAGCCGTCAGACCTACAGGACGATCCTGTGGGGACTGTTCTGGGCGCTGATCTACAATTCGATCCTGATCCCCGTGGCGGCAGGCGTGCTGAGCCCTTTCGGGATCACGATGGATCCCATGCTGGCGGCGCTGGCCATGAGCCTGTCCAGCTTCTGCGTGGTCACGAACGCGCTGCGGCTCAACCGGTTCGACATAAGCAGCGCCGAAAGGGACAAAAAACTCAAAGATCCGGTGCAGACAGATGCGGACGGAAAGCTTCTGGCGGATTATAATCAAAAAAGAGAGGCCGCGGAGCGCGGCGGAAAGGACAGCACTATGACAAAGACAATGAAGATCGAGGGGATGATGTGCGAGCACTGCGAGGCGACCGTGAAGAAGGCGCTGGAGAAGATCGACGGCGTCACTTCCGCCGACGTCAGCCATAAGGCGGGCACGGCGATCGTATCCATGGACGCGGAGGTCCCGGACGACAAGCTGCGCGAGGCGGTGGAAGAGAGGGATTACAAGGTCGTTTCCATCGGCTGAAGAATTATGCGGGCGCGGCCCGCGCGCGTCGTATATAATAGAGCGTCAGGACAGAGTATCAGGAGGCGTCGGAAGATAGAGTGCGCATGACAGGGCATGGAAAAGGGAGCCCGTCCGCGGCAGGGCGGGGGCCGGCAGGAAATGCCATAATGGACAAAATAGAGCGGCAGGGGAAGATTGCCCAAAGGGGAGTCTTATTTGTGGTGCTTTCTCTGGCGGCGGTATTCATAATGGCCGCCCTCACGGGGTGCGGCGCCGCCCCCGCATCCGATTCCGACAGCGATTCGGACGGGCGCCTTCAGATCGTGACCACAATATTTCCGCAGTATGATTTTGCCAGGGCTGTTGCCGGCGGTCAGGCGGATGTTACAATGCTTTTAAAGCCGGGCGAGGAGATCCATTCCTATGAGCCCACCCCCA
>CAJOLP010000085.1:7102-15937 GCA_905235465.1 uncultured Lachnospiraceae bacterium
ATCTACGTGGGCGGCGAAAATGATGTCTGGGTGGAACGTATCCTGGACGGCATGGGAGAGGACAGGCCCCGGACGCTCCGGCTGGTGGATCTGGTGGATACCGTCGATGAGGAGATCG
The DNA here is from genome assembly GCA_905235465.1 of uncultured Lachnospiraceae bacterium. Lineage (GTDB taxonomy): Bacteria > Bacillota > Clostridia > Lachnospirales > Lachnospiraceae > CAG-791. The sequence continues at coordinate 7,221 of CAJOLP010000085.1, forward strand.
TGGAGGGCATGATGCCCGAGCGGGAAACCCATGCGGACGAGGATGAAGAGAGCGCTGATGAGCACGTCCCGGGCGGGGACGCCTCGGGGGAGACGCACGAGGAGCCGGACGAGCATGTCTGGACTTCCCCGCGCAACGCCGCCGTGATCACGGAGAAGATCGCGGAGAGCATGTCCGCGCTGGATCCGGACAACGCGGAGATCTACGGCCGCAACGCGGCCGATTACGAGGCGCAGATCCTCGCGCTGGACGAGGAATTCAGAGCGCTGAGACAAAAAGCCAAAAGGGATACGATCGTGTTCGGGGACCGCTTTCCGATACGGTATTTTGCCCTGGAGTACGGGCTGCGCTACTACGCCGCCTTCCCGGGGTGCTCTGCCGAATCCGAACCGAGCGCCGCGACACTGGCTTTTTTGATCGACAAGGTGCGGGAGGATAAGATCCCGGTGGTCTTTTCCATCGAGTTCTCTTCGGGCAACATCGCCCGGGCGATCTGTGAGAGCACAGGCGCCGTGCAGCGCACTTTCCACACCTGCCACAACGTGACCCGGGATGAATTTGAGAGCGGCGCCACCTATGTGTCGCTGATGCGCGGCAACCTGGAGGCCGTCCGCGAGGCGCTGTGCGGCGATATGCCGCTGCCGCAGGAAGAGTAGACGCGAAGTAGTGATATGAAGTGACCTGAAACAGGAACGGCCGGATCGATGCCGGCCATGAGGATGTCCATGAGTTTGATCAGATGCGAAAATCTATCCTTTGCATACGATGGCGTGACCGTGCTGCGGGACGTCAATTTCAGCGTGGAGGACGGCGACTATCTTTTGATTATCGGGGAGAACGGCGCGGGAAAGAGCACGCTGATGAAGGGCCTTTTAGGGCTCAAAAAGCCGGCGGCCGGCAGTGTTGAGTTCGGGGAGGGCCTGACCTCGACGCAGATCGGGTATCTGCCGCAGCAGACCCAGGTGCAGAAGGACTTTCCGGCCAGCGTCAGCGAAGTCGTCCTGTCGGGCTGCCTTTCCGGCATGGGCCTTTGGCCCTTCTACGGAAAGACCGAGAAAGCCGCGCAGAGCATGGAGGTCCTGGAGATCACGGATCTGAAGGATCAGTGCTACCGGGATCTGTCCGGGGGACAGCAGCAGCGGGTCCTTTTGGCGCGCGCTCTCTGCGCCACCCGCAAGCTCATCCTGCTGGATGAGCCCGTAGCGGGGCTGGATCCTCTGGTCACGGTCAACATGTACAAGCTGATCGACCGCATCAACAAGGAGATGGGCATCACGGTCATTATGGTCTCTCACGACATGCAGGCGGCGGCCAATTACGCCACGCACATCCTGCACCTGGGGGAGGACCGGCAGCTGTTTTTCGGCACTGTGCGCGAATACCGCCACAGCGCCTCCTACCACAAGTTTATGGGCGGGGAGAACGCGGTCCGCATCTGGAGAAAGGGCAGCGACAACGAGGAGACGCGCCGGTATCATGCCGGCCGCGCCGCTGCTGATAAAGAGGGAGAGTAAATTGGGCGAACTGATCATAAAAATGTTCACATATCCGTTTATGCTGCGCGCCTTCTGCGTCGGCTCGCTTGTCGCGCTGTGCGCCGCCCTGCTGGGCGTCACGCTGGTCCTCAAGCGGTATTCGATGATCGGGGACGGGCTTTCCCACGTGGGCTTTGGCGCGATGGCCATAGCGACTGCCATGAACGCGGCGCCGCTGGCCGTGGCCATTCCGGTGGTCATCGCGGCCTCGATCCTGCTGCTGCGGCTGACCGAGAGCAGCAAGATCAACGGGGACGCCGCGGTCGCGCTGATCTCTACCAGCGCGCTGGCGGTGGGTGTTCTGGTGATCTCCATGTCCACGGGGATGAATACAGATGTCTATAACTATCTGTTTGGCAGTATTTTGAGCATGACGGAACAGGACGTCCTCCTCACCGTCCTGACCTCCGCGGCGGTGCTGGTGCTGTTCATCCTGTTCTACAACCGCATTTTCGCGGTGACCTTTGACGAAACCTTCGCGCGGGCCACGGGGATGAACACGGGCCTTTACAACACAGTGATCTCGGTCCTGACCGCGCTCGTGATCGTCGTCGGCATGCGGATGATGGGATCCCTTCTGATCTCGAGCCTTGTGGTCTTTCCCGCCGTGACCAGCATGCGGGTGTGCCGCACCTTCCGCTCGGTGATGATCTGCGCGGCGGTCGTATCGGTGGTGTGCCTCAATGTGGGCCTTACGATCTCGTACCTGTACGCGGTGCCCACGGGGGCCAGCATCGTGCTGTGCAACATGGCCGCTTTCGCGCTGTTTTGCGCCCTCGGCTATATCGTGCCGCAGGTGAGAGAACGCTTGCAAAGTAGTGGGAAAACTATATAATAACTATAGAATTAGAGTGAGCTGAAATAAAGGAGGTTCATGAAATGGCAGAGAACGCTTTTGAGGATAAAAATACAAAGAAAGAGGAAAGAGTGCCGGTCACAGGCGATATGCTCATCGGGGATATCCTCGCGCGCTATCCGGTGTCCGCTTATGTCCTGATGAACTGCGGCATGGGCTGCATCAGCTGCCCCGCCTCGCAGATGGAATCCCTGGAGGAGGCGTGCATGGTGCACGGCATCGACGCGGGAGAGGTCATCAAGTATCTCAATTATGAGCTGGGCCTGACGGACGGGAACTGACGGCTTATCGGCAAAGTAAATTACAGAGAATGGAAAAGGGACAGACCACCTGCTCCTCCGCAGTGCTTATGCGGGAAAGCGGGAGATCTGTCCCTTTGTTGTCCGCTGGCATTTTCCGGGAGGATCATTCCTTCTCTTCGAAATCGTCCTTGCCTACGCCGCAGAGCGGACATTCCCAATCGTCGGGAAGATCCTCAAAGGCAGTGCCGGGCTCGATTCCGTTATCCGGATCGCCGATCTCGGGGTCATAGACATAACCGCAAACTGTGCACACATATTTCTTCATAATTTGTTTCCTCTCTTCATGGTGCGGATGGTGCTGCATATCGGGCCATCTGCCCGTCTGTAAGCCGCGCGCGGCGTCTGCCGGCCGGCCATGAAACCATTATATAAGATAGCCGGAGCGTATGCAACGGGAATGATGTGTACCGGTTTTGACACGTAAAAATACTGCAAATATTTGGGATTTTCGAAAAGGCCGAGCGCAAAACGCGCGGGCTTTCGTCATCCTTAACGAATCTGAAAAAGTCGCGGAAAAGGTCTTGCGCGGGCCCCGGCGCTCCCGTATAATCAGTCTCACCAGCCGGCAGAAAGGAGGTGAAGCCGGTGACAGAGAACGGACAGACGATCCTTCTCATCATGGCGGCGGCATCCGCCGCTTCAGACCTCAGCACCGGTAAGATCTACAACTTCGTGGTGCTGCCCGCCCTGGCAGGCGGGTTCGGTATTCTCATTGCGGAGGCGCCCCAAAGCGTTCCCGCTCTTCTCACAGCAGTGATCCTCACATTTCTGCTGCTGTACCCGCTATGGAAGGCCGGCGGCCTTGGCGCCGGCGATATCAAGCTCTTTGCGGCGATGGTCCCGTATCTGGGGATCGGGTGGTATCTCACCTGCGCTGCGCTCTCATTTCTCATAGCGGCAGTATTTTCCATTATCATTCTTTTTGTACACCGGGACCCCTCCCGGAAGGTTCATCTGGCGGTGCCTGTCGGCATCAGCGTCATGCTCTGTCTGCTTCTAAGGCAGTTCGGAATACAGAGCCCCATCCAACTTTAGAAAAGATCATAAGAAAGGAGCGTGATCAATGTGGTGCAGGGAAAGCGCACGGACGCCGCGCCCTGCGTGTGCATCTGCGACAGGGAGATCGCATACGGGCAGCGTCTGGCGGAATATTTTATCAGTAAAAACACTGTGCCATGGGATATCCATCTCTATTCCGGATGGGATAAGCTTCTGGCGGCGGAGAGCCCGCAGGCAGTGGTCCTGCTGATCGTCGCGCAGTCCCAGTACACTAAGGAGGTGAAGGAGGCCGGCTTTCCCTCTGTGCTCCTTCTGTGCGAGGAGGAAGTGTATCTGGACACCCCGGAAAACATGAGCAAGTACCAGTCGGTGGAGGCGATCGCGCGAAAAGCGCAGGAGATGTGCGCGTCGGAGGCGGAGCGTCTTCCGGGATCGATGCGGCACGGGAAGCCGATGAAACTGATCGGCGTCTATTCCCCCGTGACGCGCTGCCTGCAGACGACCTTCGCGCTCTGCATGGGGCAGCTTTTGGCGCGGAAAGCGCCGGCCCTCTACCTGAATTTTGAGGCCTACTCGGGGCTTGAGATCATGCTGGAGCGGAGCTTTCGCGGGAGCGTCAGCGACCTTCTGTATTACAACGACTGCGCCCGGGAGAAGCTGTCGGGGCAGCTTGGGATCATGACCGAAAAGATGGGGGAGCTGGACTTCATCCCGCCCATGGAATCCTGGATCTCCATGGCCAGCATACGCGGGGAGCAGTGGATGGAGCTGTTCCGCTCGATCGAAAATGTGACGCAGTATGAGTTCTGTATTTTGGACCTGAGCGAGCATGTGGACGGCATCCTGGAGATCCTGAGGCAGTGCGACATCGTCTTTACGATCACCCGGGAGGACGGGTTCTCCCAGGCCAAGCTCCGGCAGTACGAGGCGCTCTTAAAGAGCTCGCAGTACGAGGACATCTTCATCAAGACGCGCCGCTGCCGGCTGCCGGTGTTCAGGACGCTTCCCGCGGACATCACGATGCTGACCAGGGGAGAGCTGAGCAGCTTCGTTGAGGCGCTGATGGAGCGGGAGGGGCTGGCATGACGGGCATGACGAGAACCTGCGCGGCGCCGGAGCAAAGTCACACTTATGCCGAGGCAAGACAGGCGCTGATGGACGAGATCATGGGGGAGATCGACTTCTCCCGTGAAGTGCACACGGAGGTGCTGGATCTGATCGACGAGGGGATCACGGGAGACATGAGCGCCCGCATGAGGAACCTTACGGTGGGGGAGAAGATGCAGCTGCGGCAGGAACTGTTCCACACCATCCGGCGGCTGGACGTCCTGCAGGATCTGTTGGAGGATCCCGCCGTGACGGAGATCATGGTCAACGGTCCCGATCACATTTTTGTGGAGCGCGCCGGGGAGCTGAGCCCCTGTCCGCGGACCTTCTCCTGTGCCGGAAAGCTGGAGGATGTCATCCAGCAGATCGTGGGCGCCTGCAACCGCGTCGTCAACACATCCTCCCCCATCGTCGACTGCCGTCTGATGAACGGGGACAGGGTCAACGTGGTGCTGCCGCCCGTTGCCGTCAACGGGCCGATCCTGACGATCCGGCGCTTTCCGGCAAAGCCCATCCGCATGGAGGACCTGCTGGCGTGGGGATCCATCGGGGAGGAGCCGGCGGCATTTCTGACGGACTGTGTCCGTGCCGGGTTCAATATTTTTGTGAGCGGCGGGACGGGCTCCGGCAAGACCACCTTTCTGAATGTCCTCTCGGACTGCATTCCGGCTTCGGAGCGCGTCATAACCATCGAGGACAACGCGGAACTGCAGATCCGGCACGTGCCCAACCTGGTGCGGCTGGAGGCCAGAAACGCGAATGTGGAGGGGTGTACGCCCATCAGCATCCGGGATCTGATCAAGACCAGCCTCCGCATGCGGCCGGACCGGATCATCGTGGGGGAGGTCAGAGGTCCCGAGGCGATCGACATGATACAGAGTATGAACACCGGACACGACGGGAGCATGTCCACCGGGCACGCCAACAGCGCGAGGGATATGCTCTCGCGCCTGGAGACCATGATCCTGATGGGGATGGATCTGCCGCTGAGCGCGGTGCGTGGGCAGCTGGCTTCGGGGATCGATCTGATCGTCCACCTCTCACGATTTCGGGACAGGAGCCGCAAGCTCTCAGAGATCAGTGAGGTGCGGGGTATGGAGGACGGGCAGATCGTTCTGGCGCCGATCTTTCGGTTTATGGAGAAAGGAGAGAAGGATGGCAGGATCTTCGGGGAGTGGGTCCGATGCGATGAACTTCATCACACGTTTAAGCTGGAAGCCGCGGGCATTCCCGTCCGGCCGCGCGGCGCTGTATCTTCTTGAGGGGATCCTCATCATGGCGGGTGTCGGGTGGGTCTTTTACCGGTCGCTCGCCGCGGCGGCAGTACTTTCACCGCTTAGCGTCTTTTACCTCCGCTACCGCATGCGCGGGGAGGAGGAGAACAGGCAGCGGAAAATGGCGGAGCAGTTCACCGACGCGCTGGAGAGCATCAGCAACGCCCTCAGCGCGGGGGATTCTCCGGAAAACGCCTTCCGGGAGGGCGCAAGGGAGATGGCCTTCCAATATGGGGAGGGCGCGCTGATCACCACAGAGCTCACCAGGATCGTCAACGGACTGGACAACCAGGTGCCGCTGGAAAAACTCCTGGATGAGTTCGCCCGCCGCACGGGTGTCGAGGAGATCAGGGAATTCTCGGAGGTGTTCGCCATCGCCAAGAAGGGGGGCGGCAACATGCCGGAGATCCTGGGCCGGACGATGTCGCTCATTGAGGACAGGCTGGCTGTGGAAAACGAGATCCGCCTTCTTCTGCGCAGCCGTGTGCTGGAGCAGCGGATCATGGACCTGACGCCGTTTCTCATCATCCTGTATGTGGGCGCGACGTCGCCGGGGTTCTTCGATGTTCTCTACCACAACACGGAGGGCGTCCTCTTCATGAGCGCCTGCCTGGGGGCCTACCTTGCGGCGCTGGTGTTGTCGGAGAAGATCCTGGATATAGCCGTGTGAGAGGAAGGGCTGTGAAAAGAGTGCAGCGGAGGAAAAAATGGAAATTTACATCTACGGGCTGATCCTGACAGCATTTATAGCGCTGGCTTTTCTCTCCCGCAATGAGGAGGGTGAAAACGTATGGGACCGCATGGCCGGCATGCCGGAGCGCCTCACCCGGCAGCTCGGCCGGAAGTTTTGGCGCGGGCCTTTGGCGGGAGAAAACACGGTGCGCGCGGATCTCGCCGTCCTCTACCCATCGGGGAAACTCAAGGGGCAGGAGGAGCGGTTTGGCCGCGACAGAATGAAGAAGGCGCTGCTGATCATCCTGGCGGGGGATCTGCTGGCCATCGCGTCCTACGCGGCGTCCGGGCAGAGCCTGCGTCTTACGGACGGATACAACCTGCGCAGGGAGGCGGTCGGTGAAGGCGAAGCGGAAGTGGAACTGGAGCTGCTGACGCCCGCCGCCGATTCCTCTGCGGGCGGCGAAGAAGGACAAAAGGAAGCGGAGACTGTGCGCGGCGAATACCAGGTGACGGTCCGAGCGCGGACCATGAAGAGGCAGGAAGTGGACGCGCTGGCCCGGTCGCTTTTGGACAGTCTTCCCGACATGATCCTGGGAGAAAACACAGATCTGAAGCATGTGAGCGGCGATCTGATCCTCCCCGCGCAGGTGGAGGGCTTTCCCTTCCGGATCGTCTGGGAGAGCAGCAGCTACGCGGCGGTGGACGCGGACGGCATAGTCGGAAACGGCGGGATGGCCGGCGAGGAGGTAAGGGAGGTCACGCTGACGCCCATCCTGACATATGACGCCGGCGCCGCCGGAGAGTACCGGTACGAAGGCGAGATCCCGCTGGAGGTCATACCTCCAACGCGCTCCCCGGAAGAGATGTTCCGGCAGGAACTGGGGGAGGCGATCGCCCGGGCGGATGAGGAAAGCGCCGCCGAAACGCAGTTTCCGCTGCCCCAAAAGGTGGGGGACGTGCCGCTCAACTGGCGGGAAAAGCCGCAGGACACCGGGATCGCGATCCTGGCCGCGGCGGTGATCATCGCGGTCCTGTTCTACTTTGCCATGGAGAGCCGGCTGCACGACCGGGTAAAGCAGAGGGGGCGGGAGATGGCGATGGATTACCCCTCGGTGGTGAGCAAGTTCGCGCTCTACCTCGGCGCGGGCCTGAGCGTAAGAAATGTGTTCTTTAAGCTGGGAGAGGATTATCTGAAGCAGCGGGAGGAAGGGGAGAAGGAACGCGGCGCCTATGAGGAGATCGTGCTGGTGACCCGGGAACTGCAGGGCGGGATCCCCGAGCAGGAGGCATACGACCACTTCCGGCAGCGGTGCCGGTCCGCGCAGTACACCAGACTCTGCACGCTGCTCACGCAGAACCTCAAACTGGGCAGCCGGGAGCTGCTCGCCGCGCTGCAGGAGGAATCGGAAGCGGCCCTTGAGGAGCGGCGCGACAGCGCCCGAAAGATTGGCGAGGAGGCGGAGACAAAACTTCTGTTTCCCATGATCCTCATGCTGGCGGTCACGATGGTGATCATCATCGTGCCGGCGTACTACAGCTTTTCCGTTTGATGGAAGGGCTTGATGCAATTGTTTTTAAATTTGTTTACAGGGAAGGGAGAAAAAATGAGAGAAAATACGGCAAATTTCTGGAGTGATGAATCGGGCATGGGTACGGTGGAGGTCATACTCATCATAGTGGTCCTCATCGGCCTTGTGGTCATATTCAAAAAGCAGCTCAACGATCTGGTCAAGAAGGTGTTCCAGAAGATCACCAGCGACAGCAATTCGATCATTTCCGCGCTGCCGGTCCGGCCCGATCTTTTGTGATGAAACCCGGGGCGAAAAGGACCGACGGCGGGCTGAAGGGGTATCTCACGCTGTACATGGCGCTCATGCTGTCTGTTATTTTGCCCCTGATCTTTGTGCTGATCAAAGGGACGCGCATGAGCGCGGCCCGCATGCAGCTGGACAGCACCGCGCATATCGCT
>CAJOLP010000086.1:0-12509 GCA_905235465.1 uncultured Lachnospiraceae bacterium
AATGGACTTTGAAGGGTTCTACAGGGGTACTGTTTTTGACGCATATGAGTATTTGGGGGCTCATGTCACAAAAAAGGGCGTAGTGTTCAGGACAGTCGCGCCCAAGGCAAAGCGCGTCACCGTCATGGGGGAATTCAACGAATGGCGGGAGACGGAGATGAAGGAGACGACCCGCAGACAGTTCTATGAGGTGGAGATCGAGGGAGCGCGCGAGGGCCAGATGTACAAGTATGTGATCTACGGCGCAAACGGCCGTGTGGAGCACTGCGATCCCTATGGCTTTGGCATGGAGCTCCGTCCGAATTTCGCCTCCATCGTGCGCGATCTGACGCGCTATGAGTTCCACGATCAGAAGTGGTTAAAGAACCGCACAAAGTGTTTTGACAGACCGCTCAACATCTATGAGCTGCACATGGGTTCCTGGCGGCGCAAGGACGCGGAGCGGCAGGACGATCAAGGCCGCAGGATCGAGGACGGCTGGTATCAGTATGACGAGATCGCGGACGACCTGATCGAATATCTGAGGGACAATCATTACACGCACGTGGAGTTCATGCCGCTGTCGGAGCACCCCTTCGACGGCAGCTGGGGCTATCAGAATACAGGGTTCTTTGCGCCCACATCGCGCTACGGAACGGCCGGCCAGCTCCAGGAACTGATCGACCGCCTGCATCAGGCAGGGTTTGGCGCGATCATCGACTTTGTGCCGGCTCATTTCGCGCGGGACTATTACGCCCTGCAGGAATATGACGGTTCTGAGTTCTATGAGTACCCGAAGTCCGACGTGGCGGACAGCGAGTGGGGCACACACAATTTCTTCTTTGACAGAAGGGAAGTGCGGTGCTTTATGCAGTCCGCGGCGAACTACTGGCTGACCGAGTATCATTTTGACGGCCTGCGCATGGATGCTGTGAGCCGCCTGATCTACTGGATGGGGAATGAGAACCGCGGCGTCAATCCCTTCAATCTGGATTTTTTGAGAAAAATGAACACGGGCCTGCACGAGCTTCACCCCACCGCGATGCTGATCGCGGAGGATTCCACGTCGTTTCCGGGCTGTACTTTGCCCGTGGAGAGGGGCGGCCTCGGCTTCGACTACAAGTGGGATCTGGGCTGGATGAACGACACGCTCGACTACTTCATGAAACAGTCGGCCGAGCGGGTGAATTTCGGGCACAGGCTGACATTCTCGATGTTCTACTTTTACAACGAGCGCTACCTGCTGCCCCTGTCCCACGACGAGGTGGTGCACGGCAAGCGGACGATCATCGACAAGATGTTCGGCGATTACGAGATGAAGTTCCCGCAGTGCAGGAGCCTGTACCTGTACATGATGGTGCATCCCGGCAAAAAGCTGAATTTTATGGGCAATGAGATCGCGATGTTCCGCGAGTGGGACGAGACCAGGGAGCCCGACTATTCCCTGCTGAAGTATCCGATGCACGACAGCTTCCATGCGTTCATCGTGGAGCTGAACCGCATCTATGAGGATACGCCGGCGCTCTACAGAGAGGACTATGATCCGGACGGATTCGCCTGGGTGGCGGTCAACGATATGATGCACAACGTTTACGGGATCCGCCGCAATGGCGGCGGCAGGAGCGTGATCGCGTTCTTTAACTTCTCGGACAAGCCGCAGTTTTACATCTACACGCCCAAAAAAGACGAACAGCTCAGAGTCCTCATTCATACGGACTGGGACTGCTACAGCGGAAGTACACCGCGCCCGAAAAGAAAGTCATGGAAGACGGCGAAGGGCATCGGCGGCATGCGGATCGATCTGCCGCCTTTCTCAGGGGTGCTCTATGAAGTGGGCGAGGTCCAAAAAGATAATAAAAAGTAAAAATACAGTAAATCAGAAAATAAACAAGGACAGGAACGGTTGTGAAAAGCATTGAGGAACTGAGGGAGTTTTTTAAGGGGGACGCGTACGCGACCTCCACGACGGGCATTGAGATCTTGGAAGTCGGCGAGGGATACGCCAAGGTGGGACTGGGGATCGACGAGCGCCACATCAACGCGGGGCACCGGGTCATGGGCGCGGTCTACTATACGATGGCGGACTTCGCCTTTGCCGTGGCCAGCAATGTGAATGCAGGCGAAGAGCCCATGACATTCACATTGTCGAGCAATATCAATTTCCTGACGGCGGCCAAGGGGACGAAGCTCACGGCGGAAGCCAGGGCCATGCGGCAGGGGAGAAAAGTATCTTTCTTTGCCGCGGAAGTGAGGGATGAATTCGGAACGCTCGTGGCGACCGTCACCTCAAACGGGATCAAAGTCTGATCATTCAAACAGCTCCGGCACGCAGATCACGACATACCGCGCGTCCTCAAATTCGTACGCGCAGGTGGACAGCACGACGATCCTGTCGATGACTTTGGGGATATAGTCCGCCTGAAAGTCCGAGTGGGAGAAGGCGAACGCCAGATAGGAGTCAAGCTGCTCCGGCTCCGTGAAGTGAGAGTATACCTCGGCCACCGAGTCCCCCACATAGCCCGCGATCGGGTACAGCTTGTAAGTGTTGACGGGCGTCAGGTACCAAAAGACCTTGTGCCCCTCATAGAATTCCTGGCTGCGGTACTCGTGCAGCATCGCGAACATGGACCCGTTCTTCATGTGATGGCCGTAAATGAGCGTGTTCAGATCGCTCAGGTCGGGGTTGTTGGCGCAGTCCATGAAAATACTGCCGGCTTTGTTGTACTCCCCGTTGTACATCATGTGGAGATATTTGTCATTGTCCTCCGCGTGCAGGACCGGGTAATTGACCTGGGAGTCCTCGCAGTAGATCCAGCCCACAACATCGGGGTTGACGGCGGTCAGCTCGTCAAAGTCCACGGTGATGGGGCACTTCTCGGCGTCGTCGGTGGGCTTGGAGTAGGTGTTGGCGGATTCCTGGTAAGTGACATCGCTCTCGTGATATTCACTGAGCATCAGATAGAGCTGGTATCCGCTGTAGGCCATGACGACGACCAGAGCGATGATGAGTATATCGGATAAAATTCGTAAAAAACTGCGCATTGTGTATTTATCTCCATTAAGATCAACATTGGTTTTATTGTACTAGTATAGGCGGTAAAAGATTTTTTCTCAACCCGCGAAATTGTGAGATAATAGATTATAATACAGGTTTTGCTTGACAAACAGCGCCTGTACGGAATATAAAGTTAAGTCACATACAGAGAGAAGTCACAAAATAATGAAAATCAGATTAGATGATGTAATGCAGTCCATGTCCTACCCGTATGAGGCGTCGTACTATTATTATATCCCGCTGGAGACCGTCCTGATGTTTCTGGACGGTAAGATCTACGGAAAAGCCGTGTTCGGTATTTCCAAGGAGAGCGAGACAGAGCGCCGCCGGGAGGACTTCATCAAGCTTCCGGATCTCGGGGAAGAGGGAAGATTGAAAGTCATGAGCGGATTTGTGAATTCGCTGGACGAAAGTGAGAGCAAAGAACACCTGCGCACGGCGCTGTCCATGGCGGACGCCGCGCAATACTGGGAAGATATGGTCGCGGAGGAAAAGCTCCTGATGGAGTGGTATACCTATCGGGACGAAATACACAGAGAATTTGCCCGCCGCTGGTGTGATTCCATGGGCCTTGAAGCCGTGGAGTGACCTTTTAAAAGTCAGCTCCGCAGGCGGACAGACCGGGCGCGTTCCACTTTAAGGGGAGCCGCGGGCCGGGCAGATGTGGAGTGATATTTATGGCAAGAGATAAAAGAGAGAAAGAGAGACAGATCCTGATCAATGATACGATCGGGGAGGAAGAAGATTACAAAGAATACGCGAGGGAAAGGTACGCAAGGGAACACGGCGGGCGCGCTTACGAGGATGTAAGATTCGGCGGCGGCGTCAGGTCGAGCCGCATGCCGGACGGGCATAAGAGCAGGAAGCGCGAGCGGAAAAAACACCCTTTTCTTCGATTTATAGCGGCCCTTCTGATCATTGTGATCCTGGCGGGGGCCGGTCTTTTACTTTATATGCGCTCGCTCATGCAGACGGTCAATTCCGTGCAGCTGACCGCGGCGCTGCAGGACAGCATCAGCGATCAGGTGCGCGCGGATGCCGCCATGAGGGACTACCGGAATATCGCGCTGTTCGGCGTGGATTCCAGAGAGCAGGATCTGATCGAGGGCGACAACCGGAGCGACACGATCATGATCTGTTCGATCAACAAAAAGACAGGGGAAATGAAGCTTGTGTCCGTCTACAGGGACACGCTTTTGGATATCGGCGGCGGGGAGTACCGCAAGGCCAACGCGGCCTACGCGTTTGGCGGCCCGCAGCAGGCCATCGCGATGCTCAACAGGAACCTCGACCTCAACATCACGGACTTTGTGACGGTGGGATTTGAGGGGCTGGCCGATGTGATCGACGCGCTCGGGGGGATCGATCTGGAGATCACCCAGGAGGAAGCCGAGTACATGAACAGCTACATGGATGATATGTACTACGAGATCGGCACGGAGTACGACGAGGTGCAGGGCGCGGGGATGCAGCATCTGAGCGGCATCCAGGCGACGGCTTACTGCCGGATCCGCTATACGGAGGGCGACGACTTTAAGAGAGCCGAGCGGCAGAGGACCGTGCTCTCGCTGACGATGGAGAAGGCGAGGGAGGCGACGCCGTTCCAGCTGATCCGGGCCGCCAACAGCGCGCTGGATGAGGTCGCGACCTCTATGGGGACGACGGATCTGCTCACATTCATTTTGGCGGTGAGGGCCATGGATCTGTCCGACAGCACGGGCATTCCCACGGAGGAGGACCGTACTTTTGCCACAGTAAACGGGGAGTCCTGTGTGATCCCGTACTATTTAAACACCAATGTCCGAAAGCTGCACGGGATCCTTTTCGGAGAGGAGGACTACACGCCCAGCCCCGCGGTGCAGGAGCGCGACGGGATGATCCGGGAGCTCACCGGATTATAAGGCGCCGGCTGACCGTGTTTTTTGGACGAATTATAAAAAAAATATAAAAATAGTGGTTGCCTAAAAAGATGAATCTGCTATTATATTTTATGATTGCGTTTGGTCAAGTTACTTGTTAACGGAAAGAGGTATGTAATGAAGAGTTTTATGAAGGAGTTTAAGGAATTCATCTCACGCGGCAACGTCATGGATATGGCTGTCGGCATCATCATTGGCGGAGCATTCTCCGCGATCGTCACCTCTCTGGTGGAAGATATCATCACTCCCCTGATCGGTGCCATCGGCGGATTTGATTTCAGCAATTGGGCGATCACGATCAATAATTCTCCGATCCTGATCGGCAACTTTATCAATGCGGTCATTGATTTTTTGATCATCGCGTTTGTGCTTTTCAGCGTTATGGCTATGAACAAGGCTGCCGCTGTGGTCAAGAAGCCCGAAGAGGTCAAAGAGGAAGCGCCTACTACAAAGATCTGCCCTTACTGCAAGAGTGAGATCGCGATCGACGCGACCAGATGCCCTCACTGCACATCTGAGCTCAAGGATTGAGCGTCTTTTGATTATTTGGTTTGGGAACGACAAAGGGAGGCTGTCGAGGGAGATGGCCTCTCTTTTTTATTAAGGCTTCGGGAGTGACGATATGCTCGACAAAGAGATCAAAGAACTGACCGCCGGGAAGGTGCCCATGCACATGCCGGGACATAAGCGCGCGATGGCGCCCGTGGAGGGTCTCCCCTATGAGATCGACATCACCGAGATCGAGGGGGCCGATGACCTGCATGACGCCCGCGGTATGCTCGCGGCGTCCATGAAGAGGGCGTCCGCCCTCTGGGGCAGCAAGCGCACATGGTATCTTGTGGGCGGCAGCACCTGCGGCATTCTGGCAGGGATAAGGGCGGCGATTCCCTTCGGGAGCGAGGTCATAGCGGCCCGCAACTGCCACCGCTCGGTATATCACGCGCTGGAGCTGGGCGGATACAGGGTCCACTGGATCTATCCGCCGGCGGATCCGGATTACGGGTTCTGCCTGAGTGTCCCTCCCGAGGAGATCGGGCGCGCGCTGCGGCGCTTTCCTGACGCGGCGGGCGTTGTGATCACGTCGCCGACCTATGAGGGCGTCCTGTCCGATGTGCGCGCGATCGCGGCCCGGTGTCACAGGGCGGGGATCCCGCTGATCGTGGATGAGGCGCACGGCGCCCATCTGGGACTGTTCGAGGAGGGCGGCTTTGCGCCCGGCGCGGTGTCCCGGGGGGCGGATCTCGTGGTGCAGAGCGCGCACAAGACTTTGCCCGCGCTGACCCAGACGGGCCTGCTGCACATCGGTCCGCGGATCCGCGGGCAGGAAGTAGAGAGACAGCTCGGCATCTTTGAGACCAGTTCGCCCTCCTATCCGCTGATGGCTTCGCTGGACGGCTGCGTGGACCTTCTGACAGAGCGCGGGCCGGAGCTGTTCGAGGCCTGGGGCGCGCGGCTGGACCATTTTGACCAAAAGACCGCGGGCCTTGCGCGGATCGAAATCTTTGGGCGCGGCGCTTCCGGGCAGGAGGGGCGGCACCCGGATATGTACGCTTTTGACCGGAGCAAAATTCTGATCGGATTTCATGGTCTTCATCTCACCGGAGAGAAGGCGGCCGGGATCCTGCGGGAAAGATACGGCATTGAGACCGAAATGGCGGGGCCGGAATATGTCCTGGCCATGACGGGCTGCGGCGATACGGATGAGAACCTGGAGATCCTTGCCGCCGCGCTGTGCGAAATGGACAGAGAATATTCTGAGGCTGAGGAGCGGCCTTCCGGCAGGGCTGCCGGGCGGCCCGGCACGAAGGCGCGCCCGGAAGGGGAAAAGCCCCGCGCCGCATACGCCGCGTATCCCAAGGCGCGGACGGCCATGCGGTCCTTTGACGCGGTGAACGAGCCTTGGGAGAGCGTGCCGGTCATGAGCTGCGTGGGAAGGATCAGCGCGGAATATCTGTATTTGTACCCGCCGGGCATCCCGTTCCTCGCCCCCGGGGAATATATCCTGGAAGAACATATGGCCTTTCTGGACGCGCAAAAAAAGCGGGGCCTCCGGGTGCACCATTCCCGCGGCGGCAGGGACGGCTTCATCGCCTGCGTGCGCGAGTGAGCGATATACAGATGAGGCGCGGACGGGAACCGCAAATGATGCGCGGACGCCGCCCGAGACCTTGACAAACAGAGCGGCGCATATGTATTATTAATTAAATATTGGATTTATTTCCGTAGTAATCTGAACGAAGAGGAAAGGACAATAGTTATGAAGCACATTCAGACATTGGATACACGTGACATGGCAAAGAGCGCACAGGACGGCGGCTGCGGCGAGTGCCAGACTTCCTGCCAGAGCGCATGCAAGACCAGCTGCGGCATTGCCAATCAGCCTTGTGAGAATCAGGAGTGATCGCTTACTTCTGACCGCGTATGTAAATTTTAGAGAGTCTGATTAGCCGGAGTGCGGCAGCACCCCGGCTATTCTGTTGTGTTCTTAAATGAAGAGGCATTATGATCCATCAATACAAACTCAATGGTTACAATATCGTTCTGGATGTCTTCAGCGGGAGCGTTCACGTCACGGACGACGCCGCGTATGAGGCGATCCGCCTTCTGGACGAAGGAAAGAGCAGGGAGGAGGCCGGCCGCGCGCTGCGTCAGCAATTCGGTCTGCGTGAAGAAGACATCGACGATGTTTTCAGCGATATCGACGAGCTGAAAGCGCAGGGCAAGCTGTTTACCGAGGACGCCTACCGGGATCCGAAGTACGATCTCAAGCAGAGGAAGACGGTCGTAAAGGCGCTCTGCCTTCTGGTCGCGCACACCTGCAACCTTAACTGCGAGTACTGTTTTGCCTCTCAGGGCAAGTTTCAGGGCGAGTCGGGCCTCATGAGCTTTGAGACCGGCAAGAGGGCGCTGGATTTTCTGGTGGAGAATTCGGGATTTCGCAGAAATCTGGAGGTGGACTTTTTCGGCGGGGAGCCGCTGATGAACTTTGAGGTATGTAAACAGCTCGTGGAATACGCCAGGAGCATTGAAAAGGAGCACAACAAAAATTTCCGCTTCACACTGACGACGAACGGCGTCGGCGTCACCGACGAGGTCATCGAGTGGGCAAACCGGGAGTGCCACAATGTCGTGCTGAGTCTGGACGGGCGAAAGGAAGTCAACGACCGCTTCCGCGTGGACAAGGGCGGCCGCGGCAGCTACGACCTTATCGTGCCGAAGTTTCAGAAGTTCGCGGCGGCCAGAGGCGGGCGCGGCTATTACATGCGCGGCACATACACGCACTTCAACACGGATTTTACAAATGATATCTTTCATATGGCGGACGATCTGGGGTTCACGGAACTGTCCATGGAACCCGTCGTGGCTTCACCGGACAGCCCCAGCGCGCTGACAGAGGAGGATTTTGACACCCTCTGCGGGCAGTACGAGCTGCTGGCCAAAGACATGCTGCGCCGCGAGCGCGAGGGCAGGCCGATCACTTTCTATCATTACATGATCGACCTGGAGCACGGCCCGTGCATCTACAAGCGCGTCACCGGCTGCGGCTCGGGCACGGAGTACATGGCGGTCACAGCCTGGGGCGACCTCTATCCCTGCCACCAGTTCGTGGGCGATCCTGACTACAAGCTGGGCGACATCTGGCACGGCGTCACGAACACGGAAAGGCAAAATGAATTTAAGCTCTGCAATGTGTACGCGAGGCCGGAGTGCGAGGACTGCTGGGCAAAGCTGTACTGTTCGGGCGGCTGCGCGGCGAACGCCTACCATGCTAAGGGCAGTATTTTAGGTGTCTACGAGTACGGCTGCCGCCTCTTCCGCAAGCGAATCGAGTGCGCCCTGATGCTGAAGGCGGCACTCGCGCTGCAGCATCAGAGCGAACCGGCGCAGGCGGAGGAAAAGCCGGTGCAGGCGTAAAACGAACCGCCGCAGGCGGATACATTCACGCCAGAGGGTATTCACGGCGGATATTGCTGACGCCGCAGATGTAATTGAGGTCCACATTGTAGTATTTGGCCAGCTTGATCAGGTATTCCAGCGGAATGCGGCTGCGCCCGGATTCGTAATCGCAGTAAGTGCGCGGAGAGATCTTAAGCAGTTCGGCGACATGTTTCTGAGTGAGATGGCTTTTCTTGCGAAGGCTGATGAGACGGGAAGTACACGTTACACGCATAGACAGGATTCCTTTCGATGTGATAATAGAATTGTTAACAAGGTCGCGGAAATACGCGGGATCCTGAGTCGTCCCGAAGAACGCATTTCCGATGTGCGGATTCATTGTATAACATAAAGACGCGTTAAGTCAAAGAGTATTTGGCGGCGATTTGGGACAGCATTCCATTTAGGGCAGCAAGAGAGCATCATGCAGGATATGGATATAGTGGCCGGGCGGATCACGGATCTGTGGAACCGGACTCTGAACGGAGAATACATCAATCACACGAATTTCATGGCGCCGGATCAGCAGGCGTTCGCCATGCAGGTCCTCAGGGACGAGCACATCCCCACGAAGGAGGGATCGGGCGCCTACAGTCTTTGGGCCGGCGGGCATGAGGAGGCCGACCGCCGCGCACTTGTCTTTGTCCCCGCCTATCTGGACGAGGCCACGGCGCGGGCGCAGATCATGAGCGGCGAGGAGGTGCTCACCTGCGTGCGGATCCGGCCGGTGCAGGCCAGGTTTTCGGATCCGCTCACGCACAGGGATTATCTGGGGAGTATCTTAAACCTTGGCATCACGAGAGAGCAGGTGGGCGATATTTTGCCCGATGAGGGCGGCGCGTGGGTCTTTGTGATCCGGGAGATCGCGCCCTTTGTGCGCGATGAGCTGCGCAGAGTGCGCCATACGTCTGTGTACTGTAAGATCGTCCCCCCTTCATCGTGCACCGCGGTCATCCGGACCCGGCAGTGCAGCGGCAGCGTGTCCTCCGAGCGGCTGGACAGTTTGGTGGCGCTGGTATTTCACCTCTCCAGGGCGGGCGCGCAGCAGCTCATCGAACATGAAAAAATACAGGTGGAGGGCAGAACGGTCACTTCCCTGTCCTACAGGCCGGCGGCCGGCGAGCGGATCTCCGTCCGCGGACACGGCAAATTCCGGTACCTCGGCGCGGGAGGGCTGACGCGAAAGGGCCGGATCATCGTGCAGTACGCGCTGTACTTATAATCGCTTTCGTTTTCGCGATTGCGTGGACAGACACAATAAAATAACTTATAATGCTATTGTTTGATTAAAAAATGTAGTATCGAGGAGATTGAAACAGTATGAGCAAGATTATTTTGACAGGAGACCGTCCCACAGGCAGACTTCATATCGGACATTATGTCGGCTCCCTGCGCAGGCGGGTCGAGCTGCAAAATTCCGGGGATTTTGATGAGATCTACATCATGATCGCGGACGCGCAGGCGCTGACGGATAACTTTAAACATCCGGAGAAGGTGCGCAGCAATATCATCCAGGTGGCGCTGGATTATCTGAGCGCCGGTCTGGACCCGGCCAAATCCAATCTGTTCATTCAGTCGCAGATCCCGGAGCTGACGGAGCTCACTTTTTACTATATGAACCTTGTCACGGTGGCAAGGCTCCAGCGCAACCCCACGGTCAAGGCCGAGATCCAGCTGCGCTCATTTGAAAACGGCATCCCGGTGGGGTTCTTTACCTATCCCATCAGCCAGGCGGCGGACATCACCGCGTTCAAGGCGACGACCGTTCCGGTGGGCGAGGACCAGGAACCCATGATCGAGAGGGAGATCGTCAGAAAGTTTAACTCGATCTACGGCGAGACGCTTGTGGAGCCCGAGATCCTCTTGCCGGACAACGAGGCGAGCATGCGCCTGCCCGGCACGGACGGCAAGGCCAAGATGAGCAAATCTCTGGGCAACTGCATCTATCTGTCCGACGACGAGGAGACGGTCCGCAAGAAGGTGATGAGCATGTTCACCGATCCCGGGCATCTTCAGGTGTCGGATCCCGGCAAGGTGGAGGGGAACACGGTATTTACCTATCTCGACGCCTTTGTGGAGGACGGCGACTTCGACAATTTCCTTCCCGAGTACAAAAACCTGGACGAGCTCAAGGATCACTACAGGCGTGGAGGCCTTGGGGATGTGAAGGTCAAGAAGTTCCTCAACAATGTGCTTCAGGAAAGACTCACACCGATCCGCGAGCGCAGGAAAGAATATGAGAAGCAGATCCCCTATGTCTATGATATACTGCGTCAGGGGACCGAGGCCGCGGAGGCCAAGGCGGCAGTGACGCTTGATGAAGTCAGGGCGTCGATGAAGATCAACTATTTTGACGACAAAGAACTGATCGGGGCTGAATAAGTCACACTTCAGAAAGGTTTAGAGCAGGCATGGATTATTTGAAGGCTAAAGAGAAGCTCGAGAAATACGGACAGGAGCACGTTCTCGCATTCTGGGACGAGCTGAATGATAAAGAGAGAAAAGAACTCCTCTCGCAGATCAAACATACCGACTTTTCCATTTTGCGCTACGCGAGCAGTCCTTCCCAGCAAAAGATCAAGCACGGCCATATTGAGCCGCTGGGCGCCATCGATATCGCGCAGATCGAGGAGAAGAAGGAGGAGTACACCAGGATCGGCCTCGAGACGATCCGCGCGGGGAAAGTCGGCGCCGTACTTCTGGCGGGCGGCATGGGTACGAGACTTGGGTCCGATAAACCCAAGTGCATGTACGACATCGGCGTGACCAAGACAGTCTATATCATGCAGCGCCTGATCGAGAATCTGATGGATGTGGTGAAGGAAGCCGGCGTTTTCATCCCTCTTTTCATCATGACCAGCGACAAGAACCATGAGGAAACGGTCAAATTCATGGAGGAGCAGCACTATTTTGGCTATGATCCCTCCATGGTCAGCTTCTTCAAGCAGGACATGGCACCGGCGGTGAATTATGATGACAAGGTCTTTCTGGAATCCACCAGCAAGATCGCGACCTCGCCCAACGGCAACGGCGGGTGGTTTTTGTCCATGATCAACACGGGTGAGCTGGACAGGGTAAAGGAACTGGGCATTGAGTGGCTCAACGTTTTCGCCGTGGACAACGTCCTGCAGAGGATAGCGGATCCCTGCTTTATCGGCGCGACGATCGCGAGCGGCTGCACCACAGGCGCGAAGGTCGTCAGGAAGGTGACCAAGGAGGAGAAGGTCGGCGCGATGTGCCTCGAGGACGGAAGACCCTCCATCATCGAGTACTATGACATGACGCCGGAGCTTCTGGACGCGGTGGACGAGAAGGGCGAGCCGGCTTACAATTTCGGCGTGATCTTAAATTACCTCTTCCGCGTGGATGAGCTTGAGCGGGTCGTCCACGAGCGGCTTCCGGTCCATGTGGTGAATAAGAAGATCCCGTATATGGACAGGTACAAGAATTTTATTAATCCTAAGGAGCCCAACGGCTATAAGTTTGAGCAGCTTGTGGTGGACATGGTCAGAGAGATGGATTCCTGCCTGCCCTACGAGGTGGAGCGCGAGAAGGAATTCGCGCCGATCAAGAACAGTACGGGCGTCGATTCCGTGGAGTCGGCCAGAGAGCTGTGCGCC